>CAYYDS010000311.1:0-2501 GCA_964470665.1 uncultured Lentimicrobiaceae bacterium | reverse complement strand
CGGTCGGCCGGCATCGAGGCCGATGAGCTTCAATTGATTATTGTCGGAACCGATACCCCCGAATACATCACACCTGCCACTTCAATCCTTGTGCAAGGGCGGCTGCAACAAAAAGAAAAATTTGCCGCCACTTTTGATGTGGCTGCTTCGTGCGCAAGTTTCACCATTGCCCTCGATAATGCAGCGCGCATTATGGCCACCGACGCCTCAATAAAATACGCTTTGGTGGTTGGAGTGTATAATATGCCCGCCTTTTTTAGGCCCGACGACGCCTTTGCCTACAGCATTTTTGCAGATGGTGCAGGAGCAGTGATTTTAGGCAGAATAAACGGCAATCAATCAGGATACATTGGCAGTCAAATGCTTACCGATGGCACACAATACGATTTTATCGGAATTTATTCGGGCGCAAGCCGTCAGCCCATTACAAAACAACGATTAACCGACAACGAATATGGGCTTCAAAGTTTAAAGCCTATGCCCGGCGATCGCAATGTAAGGTTGTGGCCTATGATAGTGGAAAAGCTGTTAAAAAAATATAGCCTGGAAGCCGATGACATCGCTCATTTTGTCTTCACACAAATCAACCGTTCGGTGATTGAAAACGTGATGGATGCACTCGGCCAGCCAATGAGCAAAACCACCTGCGTAATGGATCGCTATGGCTATACAGGTTCGGCCTGTGTGCCCATGGCGTTTCATCATACACTGGCCGAAGACCGCATCAAGCGCGGCGATAAGGTAATTTTTGTTGCCTCTGGTGCCGGCTTGGCAGTAGGAAGCAACCTGTTTATTTATTAAAAAAAGATTTTTTGAAAAACATGAACTCCGGCACATCATTCAATGTAGGCATTGTTGGTACGGGGATATACATCCCAAAACAAAAGATTACGGCTGCCGAAATAGCTCGGGCCACCCAAGGGCAATGGACCGAACAGGCCATTATCGACAAATTGGGCATTATCGAAAAAACCATTGCTTCAAAGGAGGAGGGAACTCAAGAAATGGGAGCTTTGGCCGCACTCGACTGCTTGAATAACACCGGCATTGACCCATTGGAAATAGACCTTATCATTTCGATTGGCGAAGAATGGAAAGAATATCCGCTAACCACAACCGGCATTTATATTCAGCACCGCATTGGCGCCACCAAAGCCTGGGCCTTCGACCTTCAGCAACGATGCTGCACAACAGTAGCTGCCATGAAAATTGCCCGCGATATGATGCAGGCCGACCCCGACCTCAAAACCGTGATGATAGCCGGAGGCTACCGCAATGGCGACTTCATTGACTATACCGACCCCTCTGTTTCGTTCATGTTTAACCTTGGCGCCGGTGGCGGAGCTATAGTGCTCAAACGCAACTACGAACGCAACCTTTTGCTAGGCACTCACATCATTACAGACGGAAGCATGGCACGCGATGCCGGTGTAGAATACGGTGGAACTGAAAAACCGATCACCTGTGAAGTGGCCGACGAAGCCTATAAATCGCTCCGGGTTTTTGATGAAAAACATATGAAAGCACGTTTAAACGAAGTTTCGACAAATAATTGGTTGAAGTGCATTGCAATGGCTTTTGCCAAATCAAATCTGCCTCAGAAAATGGATTATTTAGCTTCGTTGCATTTCAAACGCTCAATGTATTTTAGCTTTGTGGAGTCGCTCGGGCTAAGGCGCGATCAAACCACATATCTGGAATATTATGGCCATATTGGCCAAATAGATCAAATCCTGTCCTTACACTTTGGATTAGCATCGGGCAAAATAAAAGATGGCGCCATCATTTCAATGATTGCTGCCGGAATAGGCTATGCCTGGGGCGCCAATGTAATCAAATGGGGTTAAATAAGTCATATTAGGAATATTACACATATCTAGCTCATAATCAAAATTAAACCAACTTTATATCATCATTTTTGTATTAAGTCAACCATAAGTATTTGTTTATTCATACCTATTAATTAATAACTAGTTCTTTTATTTGTTCAACCACTTAAATTTAATTCACCATGAAAAAAGTAATGTTAATTCTTTTCGCATTTTCCATCGCATTGGCATCGTGCAAAAAAAGTGAAGAAGAAGATGTTTACAAACCCGAAGAAAACGGTATTGTAGGCGAATGGCAATCATCGGGCGACAATGTGGCCGTTTTGCTTTCGACCTATTTTCAGGTTGACTCGATTTATGCCAACTTCAACGAAAACAACACCTATGTTGTTGAATCGTTTGCAGCCGGCGTAAAAGTAACCTATACCGGTATCTACACCCAAACCAAACCGGCCACTGGCACCATTTGGGACATCAAACTTGAGCAAAATGCACCTACTGCTGTAACCAGCGAAGGCATTTTTGAAATCGCTAAAAGCGGCGATGGTTATATAATGAAGTACGAAGTAGCCCAAACTGCTCCGGCTATTGGCGCCGTGCCTCCGACAGCAGCCGGCGGATTTGGCAGCACCAGCGGCGGCGTACTTGGCACTACCAACGTACAAACCTTCC
>CAYYDS010000310.1:0-2548 GCA_964470665.1 uncultured Lentimicrobiaceae bacterium | reverse complement strand
ATAATACGAATCCAAGTAATACAGTTCCGACACCGGCCCTTCGAGTTTTAGGGTGATGTTGCGGCCAATGCTGTTGCCTAAAAAATGAATGCCTTGCGGATCTTGCAAGCTTATGTAAACCAGCGGATTGGCTTGAATAACACTGCCGTCAACAAAGCCGGAATCGTTGATGTACATGCTGATTTGAGGTCCCTGAGAGTCCAAAATTGCCTCGCTGTCGAAGCCGCCCAACATCATATTGTTGTAATAGCCACCGGCATCTCTAAAGTTCAGACTGTCAGTGGCATAAAAGCTAAGCTTTGCTCTTCCTACCTGATATGCAATGTCTTTTGGCACAAGAAATTCGAAGCTAAATGCGCCTTCTTTTATCGTAAGCGTGCCTTTGAAGATGAGGTTGTCGTAGTATGAAAAGGGAGCCACATTGCTTTTGGTGTCGTTGCCAAGCGTTTTAAAAACGGTTTTTTTGTCAAACATTTTGGCATAAAGATAGCCGTTGAAGTTGTTTACCTTTTCGCCGTTCACATCGGCTATGATGCCCTCGATGCTCACTTTGGCCATGGCGCCAAGGGTGTCGGTCTGCTCGTTTGCCGGATGGCTATTGAAGCGGTTAAGCTTTACCGACAGTTTAGGATAAGCCGGTCGCAGCGCCGGATCGCCAAGTAGCACAAAATTGTTGATGTTGATACCCGAAGGATTTTTGCTCAGCCTGATGATGTCGCCAAAACGCCGCATACGCATTTTGCCAGGCTCAAAAATATTGTCGAATACTTTTTTGTTGATTGCAAAATTGGAATGAGCAAAAGCCAATCGGGTAGTTGTCATCAGGGCAATGGCCCCTCCTTTTGGATTGAGCAAAAGGCGCTCGCCGGCCGATACAAAAGCCGGATTGTCGAATCGGCTAAATTCACAAGTGGCCGTGATGAAAAAGGGCATTTTATCGAAATTGCTCAGGTTTTCGATGGCGCTTATCGGCAGAACCTTCTCGTCGGTAAGACCGTTTATGCCGCCATGGCCGGTGTAGTTGAACACTAAGAGGCCTTCGTTTATTTTTTCGAGCACAAGGTGGGCAGCATCCGGAAAAAGATAGCCTCCGGGCACTGTGGTGCGGATAAAGCCGTCAATATACACTTTGCTGATATTCATGCTTTGATAGGCTGTGTCCACTTTTGAACTGAGGGTTTCGGCCTGCTCTAGGTGCATATTGAAATCGCTGTCGTCGGCCATAAAAAGGATGTTGTTTCGCCAGTCGCCGCATGTGTTTGTGCCGGGAATCAGATAGTGTTTTACCTTTTCAACCATGAGCTGGGCCTCGTCGGGGGTGTTCACCGGAAAACGCCCGATGCCGATATCGAGCACTCCGGCCATTTCTGCACCTTCGTTTAAATCGAGCAGACCGAAATAGTCGTCGCTTACATAGCTGTATGTTTCGGTGAGCGAACCGCTGGCTTCGTAGGTTGGCACATGGTTGCTGTTGTTTTCAACGCGGTTTTTGTAATCGTATGAGCCATCTCCAAAAAGCAAAAGATAAGCGAGATTGAGTCCGCTTTTGCGGTAAACCATACGCACAAAATCGCGGATGGCCGTAATGTCGGCCTTGCCACTGCCAAACTCATTGTAAATTTCCTCGAGGTTGACAACAACGCTGTTGAGGCCGTCATCGGCATAATGAACCGAGGCCAGCTCTATCGCCTGATTTAAAAACATTGGAGGCGCAACAATCAGCATATCGGCTGTTTCGATGGCATGAAGATTTTGGTTAGCAATTTCCACAAAACGATGCGGAATGAGCGCATTTGCCGGTTCAAAAAGAATGTAGCTGTGCAAACTGTCGGATTTAGCTTTAAAGCTCAGCTCGTTGTCGGCTATGTCAAATGCCTGTGCCATAGGGGCCAAGGGCTTGGTTACGTCCCACAACAACGGACTATTGCCATTTGTTTGAATGATGAAGCGCGTGATGTTGTTGGGCAAAACCACTTCGGGATTACTAAAAAAAAGCTGCTGATTTGGATGATAAACTAATTTACACCAGGCATTGATGCGCATATAGGCGAGCCAGGCTTTGGCATTGTCGTATGCTGCATTGATATTGAGCAAAATAGTAAGGTCGGGCTGATCTGAAACGAAGTTGATGTTGCGATAAACTTCCCAAGCAAAGGTGCTGCTTCCCGGATTCAGCTGAACGAAGTTCACATTTTGAATGATAGGCGTAGCATTGGCGAGCACATCAAAGCTGAAGGCTTCGCTTATGCTCCGTCCGGCTATCTTCATGTCGAAGTTTACTGCTTTGTTTGTTTCACGATCCGGAAACGGAAAATTAAACTCCATTTGTGGCTGAGCGCTGTTTATTTCTTCGCCATACCATTCTTTGCCCGAAAGAATCAGATTGACCAAATCGCGTTCGTGGGCAATGTGTTTCAGGTAATGATTGGTTTCTTTCGACGCACCGCCTTCGGCTTGATTTAGCAGCTGGATTCGTTTTCCGGGACGGTTGAGCAAGCTCAGAAAGTAATAATTTGTATCGCTGTAATAATTGATCTGATGAACAAAG
>CAYYDS010000309.1:0-2566 GCA_964470665.1 uncultured Lentimicrobiaceae bacterium | reverse complement strand
TATAAGATCGTAAGAAAAATATTTTTAGTTTTTATCGGACAATAGTGATTTAAAATTAAAATGGGGGGATTCCGTGTTTCTTTTTAGGGAGTAAAGTTTGCTTGTTCGCAGATAATTGTATTGCTCTTACGATATAATCAAGTATTTCATTCGGTTCAATAACGGCATCAACGTAGCCTTTTCCTGCGGCGACATAAGGATTTGCAAATTTATCTTTGTACTCTTGCACTTTAATTTTCCGCATTTCGGTTGGATTTTCTGCACTTTGAATATCTTTTTTAAAGATAATATTGGCGGCTCCTTCGGGTCCCATCACTGCGATTTCGGCGGTGGGCAATGCAAAGACAAAATCTGCCCCAAGGTGTCGAGAGTTCATTGCGATATAGCCTCCACCGTAGGCTTTTCGTAAAATAACCGTAATTTTTGGCACAGTAGCCTCGGCAAAAGCGTAAAGCAGCTTGGCGCCATGCTTAATGATGCCGCCAAACTCCTGAACCGTTCCGGGTAAAAATCCGGGCACATCTTCGAAAGTGATAAGCGGGATATTAAAAGAATCGCAAAAACGCACAAACCGGGCGGCTTTGATGGAGCTGTCAATATCGAGCACTCCGGCCAGCACAGCAGGCTGGTTTGCCACAATGCCTACCGGTTTTCCGCCCAAACGGGCAAAGCCAACGATGATGTTTTTTGCAAAATAAGGTTGAATTTCAAAGAAATTTGCATCATCAACTACTTTGCCGATGATATCGTGCATATCGTAAGGCTTGTTTGGATCGTCGGGAACAACGGTATCGAGGCTGTCTTCTTCGCGATACATATTATCGGTGGTCACTTTAACGGGAGGGTCTTCCATATTGTTCGACGGCAAAAAGCCCATCAACTCCCTAATCATCATCATTGCCTGCTGGTCGTTTTCGGCCATCAGATGCGCTACACCGCTTTTGCTGTTGTGTGTGAGGGCTCCGCCCAAATCGTCTTTGGTTACTTCTTCGTGGGTAACGGTTTTAATCACCTCCGGGCCGGTAACGAACATATAGGAGGTATCCTTTACCATCATGATAAAATCGGTTATGGCAGGCGAATACACTGCTCCGCCGGCGCATGGCCCTAAGATGGCCGAAATTTGCGGGATAACCCCCGACGACATAACGTTTCGGTAAAAAATATCGGCATATCCGCCAAGGCTTTCCACTCCTTCTTGTATGCGTGCACCGCCCGAATCGTTGAGGCCGATTACAGGAGCGCCCATCCGCATGGCTAAATCCATGATTTTCACAATTTTATCGGCATTGGCGCGACTTAGCGAGCCGCCAAAAACAGTAAAATCTTGGGCAAAAACATAAACCAGCCTTCCGTCAATTTTTCCATAACCCGTTACCACCCCATCGCCCAGAAACTTTTGTTTATCCATATCAAAGTCGGTTGCGCGGTGGGTCATAAACTTGTCTATTTCCACAAAGGTGTTGGGGTCGAGCAGTTCGATCAGTCGTTCGCGCGCAGTAAGCCTGCCGGCTTCGTGCTGTTTGTTGATGCGATCCTGACCTCCGCCCAGTTCGGCTAAACGGTTGTTTTCTTCAAGTTGTTTAATTTTATCGGCTAATGACATCGTTTGGTTTTTTTTGGTTATTCAATAATGACCATAGGCTGGTCGCTGTTTACAGTATCGCCTTCGCTTACTAAGATGCGTTTGATGGTTCGGTCTTGTTTTACTTTGTATTCGCTTTCCATCTTCATGGCCGAAACCACGATCACGGTATCGCCGGCTTTCACTTGCTGCCCTTCGGCAACGAGAATTTTGACTATCTTTCCGGGCATTGGCGATGCAATTACGTTGGAATCCTGCCCTTCGTCTTTTTTGCGGCTCATCAGGTATTTTGATTCGGCATCCACAATTTCAACCGCAAAAGTTTCGTAAAGGGTGTTTACGGTATAAGATTTCCCGTTTTTCCCTTCAACGAGTTCTATATTGAACGATCTGTTGTCGAGCACAATGGAGTAAACCCCCTCTTCCACTTCAACCACATCAAGCTCATATACCTTATTATCAATTGCTATCTGAAAAAAGCTTCCTTCGCGGCCAAGCAGTTCGATGGACGAGAGACGGTCGTTTATTTTTACTTCGTATGACATGTTATGCTGTTATTTTTTTGAATTAGTAGCGAAGTACCGACCTTTTTCTTCCAAGGTCTTTCCAATTGTTGCCCAAATGCTTTTGTGGTTTGTTGGGTTGAAGTTTTTCGAGTTTGTTCATATAATTCACAAAAGCCGTAATGGCAGCTACATCCATACAGCGGTCGTTGCAGTTGGGGCGCGGCTGCAGCAGTTCTTTGTTTTCTTCGATAAAGTGGGTGTTGTAGCGCCCGGCAATAAAGGCCGGCACTTCGAGAATGCGGTGCAGGTAGGGGATGGAAGTTTTTACGCCGGTGATTTTATAGGCAAAAAGGGCGCGTTTGAGCCTTGCAATGGCTTCGCTGCGCGTTTCGGCCCAAACGATCAGTTTGGAAATCATCGGGTCGTAATAAATCGGGATTTCGTATCCCACATACGCATAGCCGTCGTGGCGAAC
>CAYYDS010000308.1:0-2579 GCA_964470665.1 uncultured Lentimicrobiaceae bacterium | reverse complement strand
TCCTGTATGGCCGTGTTCACAATTTCGTGTACCGAACGGTTGTGGCCAAGATGGATTACTTCGGCGCCGCTCGACTGAATAATGCGCCGCATGATGTTTATGGAAGCATCGTGCCCGTCGAAAAGTGAGGCTGCGGTTACAATGCGCAAATGATGCATGGGTTTGTACACCTGGGTGGCTTGGACTGACATAGGCTTTCGAAAAAAAACAAATATATGAAAGAAGCTGAATATGAAACTTTCATTTTGTTTTTTTTAACCTAAGATCATCCAAAAAGGATGTTTTTTTAGCTAAAACACGCCATATTTACGCCTGATTAGTGCAAAAAGGCGGTCTATTTCAGCCGAAATTCGACAGGCGTATAGGCCGAAGCTTCGCCAACAGGGTAGCGGCGGTCGTTGATGATGTCCCAGAAATGTTCCGAACCGGGCGCACTCGATTTGTTGGTAAGAACAATGAGGGTTTTTTTATGTGCCAGATCGCGCAGAAAGAAGCTTCGGTAACCTTTCCACCAGCCATAGTGATATACGGCGCTATCGCTCTCGGCATGGATGCGCCATCCAAAACCGTAATTGTCTTTTCGGTTTCTTTTGCTCGGACTTCCGGGCGAATAGGCTTCGCGGAGGGTTTCTTTTTTAAGTAGAATTTCGTGGTTTAGCGCCAGATCGAAGTGATACAGATCGAGCACGGTTGAAAACATGCCTTTGTCGCCCACCACCCCGTTTAAATGGTCGTTGGCCACCCTTACAAGCCTTCGGCCATGCTGGTCGTAACCCGGAATGCCCGCATTGCGGTAGCCATTCACAAGGCTGTCGGGCGGCAAATGGTAAATAAAAGAGTTTTTCATGCCGGCAGGCTTAAAAATGTTGGCCTCCATAAAATCTCTGAAAGGCATTTTGCTCACGTTTTCAACTACTGTTGCCAGCAAAGCGTAATTGGTGTTGCAATAGTGAAAACCATTATCGGGCTTGAAATAAACTTCAGGTTTGTTTTTCACAAACATTTGAATCATATCGCCATTCGTCATTGGCCGGCTGTGATCGGGCCAATATTCATCGGCTAGGTATTCGTAGCGTGGCAAACCCGAGCGATGGGTGAGCAAATGGCGTATGCTAATGCCCTCGTAGTTCCATTCGGGGATGTATTCTTTGATGTCGGCATCGAGCTTTATTTTTCCTTGTTCCTTTAAAATGAGTATGGCAGTTGCCGTAAACATTTTCGATACCGAAGCCAGCTCAAATTGCCCGTCGGTGGCAATGGCGTCCTGTTTTTTAACGGGGTTGGCATATCCAAATGCTTTGTGGTAAACCACGCGTTCGTTTTCGGCATAAAGTACCGTACCGTTGAAGCCGGCAGCAACTTTCAGATACTCGAAAATGCTGTCTAATGAGCGTATTTTGCGCATCAGGTTTTTTTCGGGCATCAATTTGTAGATTTTCGAAGCCGGCATCACTTTGAGCTTTGCTATTTCTTCGTAAACATCAAGCTCGCCTTTATCGCTGCCGCAATCGTAAGCCCAAAAAAGGATAAGAACAACAAGAAAATATTTTACAAAACGCCACATTTATCAAAAATGAAAGCCGCAAAAATAGGATTTTCGCCCGAATTGGGGCATGCAAAAACGATGACATTGAAAGGTTATTTTTTCTCAACCCCATAAATGAGCCGGTTTTTTTTGGAGATTAGAATGCTTTGATAACAGCTTGTTTATCTAATATGCTCATTTGCTAAAAAATAATGAATCTGCCCGCCGTCGCGGCTGGCGCGCGGCTGGCGCGCGTCTCCAGACGCGTCTCCAGACGCGTGCCCAGACGCGTGCCCCCCTGCTTCTGTATCGCTTAGCCTTTGGCCCCGGCACAAAAAAACTTGTAACAAAAACCAGCAGAATTTTTATTATGTCTTTACCCCAAAGGGTGAGATTTTCCGTTTTTTCAGTTAGATTAAAGGACTTTAGGCATTGTTTTTTTCAACCGGTGCGAATTTGCAATCCATGCCACTAAAGCGTTTTCCGTATCTTTCCACCGCTTCAAAAGCCCAAACCCGGAAAGTTCTTTTTTTAGAGGAAATTTTCAAAAAAAAATTGGTGATCTTCTTGAACCGTTTTAGCTTTCGAAAAAATTTAAGGTAAAAAAGTTATGAAAGTAAAACTTGATGATGCCATTATTTATTTGCTCAAACGCTGTTTAACGCTTGAGGCAAAAGTTATAGTTCTTGAATCGGCGGTAGTGGCTCATGCCGAGAAGATAACTCCGAGCTGTCGTAATGCGTATTTAAAATCGCTTGAAAATTCAGGAAACACTGTTCGCGAAGAGCTTTTATTGAATCACCCGTTTCTTCAGGATGATTTTGATGATTTGTTAGGGCAGCTTTAATCCTTTCTAAATGGATTCCCGGGCGTTTTTCGTCTGTTTTCATTTTTTTTTGCTTTTTACTTGACATTGGGGTATGGATTATTGTATATTTGCAAAAAACCTAGTAAAAAGCCCCTCAAGTTATCCTCAGCGTAAGCACACGGGGAAGGCGACGGAGGGGCTTATTGATTAGACGATTCTACGGATTCGTCACCAACGTAGCCTTCC
>CAYYDS010000307.1:0-2598 GCA_964470665.1 uncultured Lentimicrobiaceae bacterium | reverse complement strand
ATGATTGCCTTAATCCGGTTGTCGTGCACAAAGGCAAAAACCGACAAAAGAATCATGGCCCACATTAGGCTGATGGCATGAATTTTAGTCCTCAAACTCAGGCCCTGCTGGTATTCGCGTATGTATCCTCCCAAAAAACGGTGATTGACTAATTTTTGACGAAGCCGGTTGGAGCTTCGGCCATAAAGCCAAGCCGCAATAAGCAGAAAAGGTGTGGTGGGCAAACCGGGCACAACAACGCCCACAATCCCAATCAAAACCGCAAGCGTACCAAGAACTAAAAATAATGGTTTTTTCATAAACCGTATGTTGAGTCGAATTTTTGCAAATTACCGAAATTTTAGCTTCGGGCTTTGCTAAATTTTCACAATTCGAAAAATGAAAACCGGAAAAACAAAAACCAAACCTCATTCTTTTCGGCAGTGGTATTGATTTTGGTGCAACGCTTTTAGCACTGCTTACATCTTAAAGCAAATAAATGGCTGCAAATGAAAATTTCTTTTTTCACCCGTTTTGGCTTACTGATTTTGTTCGTTTCCATCGTTTCAGGAATACAGGCTCAGGATGTCATTTTCAAGAAAAACAATGAAATCATCAAGTGTAAAATTACAGAAATCGGGCTCGACGACGTAAAATACACGCTTCCAGATTATCCCGAACGCATCACCTTTTCGCTCGACAAAGATCTTATTATGAAGGTCGTTATTGAAAATGGGCAGGAGATGACTTTTGAAAAACCATTGACCAATCCGGAGCATTACAAAGACAACCGGAAAAACGCCATTAAGTTCGATTTCATTTCTCCGCTTACCGGGAATACCACTTTTGGCTATGAGCACAGCATAAAACCCGGCCGAAGCGTGGAGGCTACGCTTGGCATCATCGGGATGGGTGTGCAAGTTGGCGATATGAATGCCGGCGGCCTCTTTGTTAAGGGAGGATATAAATTTATCAAAGACCCCGATTTTTACCTTCGCGGCATGCGCTATGCCCATATCCTGAAAGGCAGCTATGTTAAACCCGAAATTGCTTTGGGCCTTTATTCCTGCCGCAATTACAACAGAAAATACAATGGCGGTTATTACGATCATGATGGATATTGGCACCCCTATGACGAAATCAGCCCGAAACGCGAAAATGTTTTTTCGGGCACCATTCAGATCGTTTTGGGAAAACAGTGGGTTTTCGACAATGTTTTTTTGGTTGATTACAGTGTGGGCTTAGGTTATGGCTTTGCAGTGCGGTCGGAATCGCCAAATGATGCGGGTCCAAGCTATCATTTTGGTTATGTGATTACGCCTACCGAATTGCCCATGTCGTTTTCGATGGGTTTGAAAATCGGATACCTATTTAAATAGTTAAACAGCCTTTTTAGTATCTGTGTGTTGTTTGTGTGAAGCTGTCGCAATTGTGGCAGCTTCTTTTTTTATCATGGGTTAAGCTTTTCAAATTCAGGGGCATACTGTCTCATCAGGCTTTCGGCCTTTTCAACCATTTGTTTCGACCCGATGAAGATGGGCGTTCGCTGGTGGATATCGCGGATCGGGATATCCAAAATCCGCCTGAAGCCGTCGGAAGCCTTGCCTCCGGCCTGTTCGGCCATAAAAGCAACAGGGATACATTCGTACATCAGGCGTAATTTCCCGTGCGGGTTTTTCTTGGTTCCGGGGTAAATATAAATTCCACCACGCAGCATATTGCGATGAAAATCGGAGATGAGCGAGCCGATATAACGGGTTGTATAAGGCCGGTTGGTAGCCGGATCGTCTTCCTGACAATATTTAAGATATTCCTTAACGCCTTCGGGAAAATAAATATAGTTGGCTTCATTTATGGAATAGATATTGCCCAACTCGCTGATTCTCATGTCTTCGTGCGAAAGAATAAAGATGCCGCAAGTGGGGTCGTAAGTGAACCCATTGACGCCTTCGCCTGTGGTATAAACCATCATGGTTGAAGAGCCGTAGATGATGTATCCGCCGCAAACCAGCTCGATGCCTCCACCCAGCACCTCATCCAAATCAACCGGCTTGCCGGTTTGTTTGCGCCGATAGATAGCAAATATTGTGCCGATTGGCACGTTTACCTCGATGTTGGATGAGCCGTCGAGGGGATCTAATGCCACAATATATTTGGCATTTTTGCCAATATCTCCCTCAAAAACAACGATATCTTCGTTTTCTTCGGAAATGACGGCGGCGCATTGGCGTCCGTTGCGCAGGGCCTTAATAAATTCGTTGTTGGCAATCACATCTAACTTTTTTTGGCTTTCGCCTTGCACATTTACCGTACCCTCATTGCCAAGTATATTGGCCAATCCGGCCCGGTTAACATCGCGGTTTACAATTTTGCCGGCAATGCCCATATCGTTCAATAGGCGCGAAAATTCGCCCGTTGCATTTCCGAAATGTTCTTGTTGTTCCCAAATAAATTCAACTAAGGTCTTCATATTGTATGGTTTAAATTTTTGTACGATGCTGGCCGGCCAAAAAACCGTTTTTTCTCTGTCTTTAGCAAATATATTACTTTTGAAGCACGAAAAAACATTTATGATTAAAGTTTTCAAATTTGGCGGTGCTTCGGTGTGCGATGCCGCAT
>CAYYDS010000306.1:0-2606 GCA_964470665.1 uncultured Lentimicrobiaceae bacterium | reverse complement strand
AAGTAGTTGTCCTGACTTTATCACTTTTTTTCGATCAGTTTTGTATTTGCTTGATGATGTGTTTTATATAATTTTTGGGACACCGTTTTGGGTGTCCCAGTGATTAAGTCAGGATAAAAGGGCATTCCCCAAAATCAAAAAAGGGCTTTGAACATTTCGCTTCAAAGCCCTTTTTTGATGGCTATCAATACGTTGTTTGAACTTCCGGATAGCTACACCCCTGTTTTATGCAAAGAGGCTGGAGATTCCGAAATTATTTCTTTCGATTTTTCTTGGATTCGTTTGTCAAAAACTCGTCAATTGCCATGGTCATCGAAGGGCTGTTTGTAGTTGGAGCCTCAATATGCAGTGTAAAACCCGATTCCTTTATGGCTTCGCAGGTTGATTTGCCAAAGCCTCCAAAAATCATCTCGCCTTGCTTGAATTTCGGAAAATTCTTTTGCAGCGATTTAATTCCCGAAGGGCTAAAAAACACAACCATATCATAATTTTCGAGCTTTACGCCCGAAAGGTTGCTGGCAACAGTGCGGTAAATAACAGCGCGGGTAAACTCAATCTTGTTTTGCTCGAGCAAATCGGCCATGCCTTCCTTGGCGATATCGGAACAAGGCAGCAGGAATTTTTCTTCTTTGTGCTTGCGAATAATGTCTAGCAAATCGTTGAAATTATGCTTGCCATGAAAAATTTTGCGTTTGCGAAACTGAACATAATTCTGAAGATAGAAAGCCGTAGATTCGGAGGTGCAGAAGTATTTGAGCGTTTCGGGCACCTCATAACGCATCTCCTTGGCAATACGGAAAAAGTGATCCACCGCATTGCGGCTTGTCATAACCACTGCCGTATAATTGGCAAGCGCCACACGGTCCTGCCTGAAATCTTTGGCCGGAACGCCTTCGATAGTGATAAACTTGTGAAAATCAATTGTAACCCCATGTTTTTTTGCCAACTCGCCATAAGGCGATTTCTCAAAATCCTGTGGCTTGGGCTGTGAAATAAGTAACGACTTTACCTTCATCTTTTCAAAAACTTTTGCTTCGATAGATTTTACATCATTTTACTGCCAGAAAACCTAAAAACGAACATCTTTCCTAAATAAAATAAAATCGGAATAACCTTGGTAATGTAAATATAAACACCACACTATCAATGTATTACCCCGTTGGTTGTTAAAATATGCAATACTTTTAAAACAATCAGAAGAGGTATAATTTCAAGCGCACAAAGATACAAAAATAAATAAATGAAGCCGAACGAATTTTCAGTAAGACCCACCCTAAGGCTGCGAATCATCCGAATTAGCTGCACAAAGCCAAACAAAGCCGCGCCAAAAAGAAGGCTCGCTTCGCCGGGCTGATAATACATCAATAACAGAATGGGTATCAGTGTAATAAGCGAAATCAGCGAAAACGTGATCTGGGTTGTGAGATACCTCTCGCCGCTGGCGCGGGCATTGAATATCAAGGCCAAAAACATGATGGTAACATATTTGCCAAGAATTATAAACCCAATTCCGGCGCTAAGCACCAACAGATCGAGCCACCGGCTGCCAAGTATCAACGGGCTTGAACCAAAGCTGTTGGCTGCCAACTGGATAAATAGCGCAAACGACACAAAATAGAGCGTGCTGTAGAGATAACTGATTCCGTTGTTTAGCGGGTTCCATTCCCTTAAAAGCTGCCATTGCGCCTGATTGCTGAACGGAGCTGTTAAAAGTTGAGTGAAACGACGGGGATAAAGCGCCTTGGTAAATACAACAATCGCAAAAACAAAAAACGGAATCAGCCCTTGAAAACCACTTTCTGCAACAACCTCATTGTGCCGCTCACGAAGCTCAATACTACCAGCCTTCATACCCTGCCTTAAAAAAGGCCCAATCTTCATCTCATGCGGCAGATAATAAGCATCAAAACGGCCTTCGTTGGGCGCAACATACCAGCCCGCATACCAATCGGCAGCAATGGCTACTTCCTTTTGCCCCACGATTGACTGCTGATAAATGACCGAAGATTGATGCTCCTGAATGCCCATTGGTGAATTAAGTGGGCAAAAGTAATAATTTATATCCGTTATAAAAAAGGGCAATCAATTAAAACATTGATAATCAATGTAAATGACAAATCTTAAAGGATGTGAATCTTTTAACAGATAACGAAAAATCTCAGAAAAAAGCGATACTTTTGCGCCTTGAAATTTGTTACCTTATTGTAATTCACCTATGAACTTTATCGAATCGGTCAGAAACCGTGCAAAATCTAACCCAAAGCGGATCGTATTGCCCGAAGGCAGCGAAGAACGTACAATGCGTGCCGCCAACATCATTCTCGAAGAAGGCATTGCCAAAATCATTCTTCTTGGCGATCCTGCCCAAATCCATGATAATGCTGTAAGATGGGGGCTTCAAAATATTCACAAAGCCAATTGCATCAACCCGGCCGATCACCAGCGCAAAGAATATTTTGCCCGTATGCTTTGCGAAATCCGCAAAAGTAAAGGACTTAGCTACGAAGAGGCATTAAAATTAGTAGAAGACCCGCTATATTTAGCCACTCTGCTGATTAAAAACGGCGATGCCGACGGCGAAGTGGCCGGTGCAAACAACTCAACCG
>CAYYDS010000305.1:0-2624 GCA_964470665.1 uncultured Lentimicrobiaceae bacterium | reverse complement strand
ATCTTTCCCTTGTGGTCGCAGAGCATGGTGTAAATCTCAGCGGCGGCGAAGACGTAGGGTAGGAAAATGCCGCCTTGCTGTATTGCTACAGTAGGTTTGCACAGTCCCCCCTCCGAACCGGACTTACCCCTCTCGAAGTATCCGGCTCTCCATTTGCGTTCAATCAATTCGTTTTCCCGTGTATCTTCTTATGGCATTCCCGACATACCACAAGAGTTTTCCGTCTTTTTGCAATCATTATCTGCTCCCAGACGGCTTTTCCTTTGAGGTTCTTCACCTTATTTACATGATGAATCTCATAGTGTTCGCTATCCTCACTGCCGCAGATTTCGCATTTCTTTGCTTTCAGCCGTGCCTCGAAAGAGTTACGGCTATGGAGATGCTGTACTGTGACAATAGGAATAGTATCTGACCCATCTTTATTAGCCGCACAATCGGCTTCGTTTGGGATTCTGGCTACCCTTGTTCCCTTTTTGGTTTCATAGGGAACACCCCACCCCTTGCCGTCCGCATATTTGTTCCGAATCTTTTTCAAACTCGTTTTATGCTTTGAAGCAAGAGTTTTCAGACAACTGTATTCCATGAGATAACAGAAATAATGCAGATCATGGTAGTTGCTTGCGAGGTTGTAGTAGTTACAGATTCCACGCACTTCCGCGCCATATGCAGTAACAATTTCCAGGTCGGTGAGATGCAGTAGTTGGTTCCTGTGACAGGGGACGAGTTTTCCATCCTTAGCATAGACCGCTCCATGTGTGAATAGAAATTTCTCTATCTTATCCTGCAACGGGATGTTGCGCTCCACCTTGTTGTTCAGGGTTCTGACTTTCCGCCCGGCCTTCGTCTTCTTAACCTTGTTATTCCTGCGTACGCGAATATCATATCCTAAAAATCTTGCCTGCTCATTGCTGTGGGTTATAAGCGTTTTTTCCGCGCTTAGTTCCATCTTCAAAGCATCAGCCACAAAGGACGTTAATTCGCGCTTGATTTCCTCACAGTCCTCTTTACTTCCGACTACACCGATGATAAAATCGTCGGCATAACGGACATAAGACAACCGCTTATCCGTCTGAGAAACACAAGGTGTATTCCTGAGCCGTTTACGGGTGTTTTTCAGTTCCTTTACCAACGCCGCCTTTTCATCGCCTTCCACACGGTCAATCTTTGTTTTGACAGCACGGATTTCATGCTGTAGTTTGGAGTATTCTGGCGAAAACGCCCGTTCACGCGGTTTACAGAAGGTCTTCATCATCTCTGTAACTTTCTTGTCCAATTCATGCAAATAGATATTCGCAAGTATCGGGGAGATGATGCCGCCCTGTGGTGTGCCGCTAAACGTTTTGTTGTATCTCCAGTCCTCCAGATAACCGGCTTTCAGAAATTTCCAAAGCAGCTGAATAAATCGTGCATCCTTGATTTTGCCATTTACGATTGCGACCAGTGTTTCGTGGTCGATGTTGTCAAAGCAACCTTTGATATCACCTTCCACAAACCACCTTGCTCCCGTAAACTCATGCTTAATCTGTTCCAAGGCTGTGTGACAGCTCCGGTTAGGTCTGAATCCATGCGATACATCCATGAAAACGGGTTCATATACTGCTTCCAGAATCATGCGCATGACTTCCTGCACTAACTTATCCGAAAAGGTTGGAATGCTGATAGGACGCATTTTTCCGTTGGCTTTCGGAATATAGATTCTTCGGGTAGGCTTCGGCTCGTAAGTCCCATTCCTCAATCGTTCGATGATCGAATGGATATATTCCTCGCTAAAACCATCCGCCGTATCTTCATCCACACCTCTGGTAGATGCGCCGTTGTTGGCATACAGATTTTTGTAGGCGACAAAATAGATATCTTCCCGCAACATATATCTGTACACCCGGGTAAACACTTCTTCGGGATGTTTTTGGGAATTCTCACTGATTCTCGCCAAAATCTCTATTGTTGAATTCATACGAGGCTTTCCTCTCTAATCAATTTTGATTTTGGTACACACA
The DNA here is from genome assembly GCA_964470665.1 of uncultured Lentimicrobiaceae bacterium. Lineage (GTDB taxonomy): Bacteria > Bacteroidota > Bacteroidia > Bacteroidales > F082 > JALNZU01. Next base: position 627 of record CAYYDS010000305.1, on the reverse strand, counting down.
AACTGTCCCCCTTCGCCATGTGGACGGCGTTACCGTCCTCGGACTACTATGGGGACTCCGTTACCATGTCGGATATTCAGCGTCATCTTTCTTGCTTTTCACGGCTTGAAATTTATCACCTTCCGGCATTACGCATAGACCTCTCGGTCGTTCCGATTTAGGTAATCCTCAGTTAACGCTGTTATCAGGTAATGTGAATTGTCGGATATGCTTTCGTTTCGTTAGCACAAGGTCTCTTGCACATGGCTTGAAGTATTGATAACCCGATGGACGGAAACTGACTCCATCGTTCTTCAAGCGAGAAGTTACAGGCACTTTCTTCTCCCCACCCAGGAATGGGCACTGGAAACTCGCATTCACCAAACCCAGATTTATCCTCATATTCACTTGTCATTGCGGTTCAGTCGTACCCGATTGCCTTTAGGTAACTTACCGCTTTCCTGCCGTGCTCTGTTCCCGTAGCAAACTTGCGTCTGCATCCAGCTTTCGCCTTTCGGTAAGGCAGGTTGACTGCTGCGTTATCGTACAGCGTAGTACCTTAATCTACTTATAACAGCGCCCTATCTGAGCGCACGTTCCCGCCCGGACTGTTGATCCAGACCGTCAGGTCGCCCTCCTCAGCTTCCA
>CAYYDS010000304.1:0-2694 GCA_964470665.1 uncultured Lentimicrobiaceae bacterium | reverse complement strand
TAAAAATGATCTATACCTTAAACTTTTTCTTAATATCTTTGTCCTCCTCTTCTCTTTTTTCCTCTATAAGCTCCTTAGCTTTAATTCTTAATTCCTCTAGATCCATTTTATCTAAATTTTCAACTCTTTTCAATAAATATTTTTTAGTATTCAAGCTTGGGTCTTCTAAAACCTCGGATAATAATACATCTAAAATTGCTCCCATTTTAGGCCCTGGCTCCATTTTTGATTCTGAAATTAGGGTATCGCCATTAACTTTAAGCATCTTAACTGAAACCGGATCATTTTGTACTTTTTCCATCATATACTGAAGATGACGTAATTTATATGGCATAGCCTTTGGTGTTCCTGACCCCAAACGATCAGCCACTCTTAAATCAATTAAATCTTTTAAATTTTCTTTACCAGTTTTAGCAATTAAACGGCGAACCGAAGCAGCGGTAACCTCCCCTACATTATAATAAAACATGTGATTCTTAACTAAATTAACTATCATTTCTGTATCATCTCTGGAAAATTTTAACCTATCTAATATTTTCCTAGTTATTTTTGCTCCTATGTACTCATGATTATAAAAAGTTCTACCACTATCAATTATTTTCATAGAATCTGGTTTACCAATATCATGTAAAAGAGCAGCTAATCGAACTTGCCATTTTTCACTAGGACAATTTTTTAAAGACAAAAGATTGTGTTTTAAAACAGTATAGACATGATGATGATTTTGCTTCATATCTGAACCTAATAATAATTCTGGAATAATATATTGTAATAACTTTGTAGCAATTAATTTATTAAAACCATAATAAGCGTTTTCGGATTTTAATATTTTTACTAACTCATCTTTAATTCTTTCTTTGGCTATAAACTTTAAACTTCCGGCCATTTTTAAAATAGCTCTTTCTGTTTTTGGCTCTATTTCGAAACCTAATTGAGCAGAAAATCTAATGGCCCTCATCATTCGAAGAGCATCTTCCTTGAATCTATCAATAGGCTCACCAACAGCCCTGATTACTTTTAAATTAATATCTTTTAAGCCACCAAACAGATCAACTAATTCCATTTTTGGTAAATTCAAATTAAATCTATTTAAAAAATCTTGATTTAAACTTATTTCCTTGAAATTATATTTATTATTTTTAAGTCTATGACTATTAACTGGTCTCATAGCCATAGCATTAACGGTAAAATCTCTCCTTGATAAATCTAACTCTAAATCTTTTTCAAAAACAACTTCATCTGGACGACGATGATCTCTATAAGCACTCTCACTACGATAAGTAGTGATTTCAAAAACTGACAATAAAACTCCCTCTTCATTTTTGATAGCTAAAATAACTGTGCCAAAATCATTTTCATATTTAGCATCAGGGAAAATTTTTAATATTTCCCCAGGTAAAGCATCTGTGGTAATATCAAAATCATTAGGTATTTTCCCCATTAATAGATCACGAACACAACCACCAACTAAATAAGCCTCAAAACCAGACTTCTCAATTTTTTCAATTGTATCTAAAACTAATTTCATCATCTTGACTTTTTTATAAAAATATGTTATAATTATAAGTATTATTAAAAATTTTGACAAATAAAGAAGCCCTTCAGCTTCTTTATTTTTATTTAAAACAATAAACAACTAATCACTAACTCTTTCCCTGATAATATCCAGGGATGATTTAAAATTATCAATATTGTTAAGTAAATTATTATAAAGAGTTGGATTGTTTTTACTCTGAATTAATTCTTGACAATGAGCAGATTGCTCATCTAAAGACTTTACCATACTTTTAAGTATTTTATTACTAAATTCTGAAAAGTCTTTATCATTGCTTAAATCTGAAAAATCCAAAGATGAGGATTTCTCTTGAATCAATAATGATATTTTATCCAAATCATCTTTTGAGATTGCCAAGAAAAAAGCCGGGATATTCTTTAAGCTCTTTTTTACAATCTTCTTATCACTAGAAAAAGCAAATCCATATTCCAACCTGGCACCACCTTTTAAATTAATTTTTTCAATTTTCTCTCTCTTTTTGAAGGAACCGTCATCCTTGCCCATTCCAAGAACCTGATCAAAACCACAAACCAAAGCACCAGTCTCCTTATCTAAAACAACATAATCAACCCCATTCTCATAATCATCATAATAAGAAGCTCTGGCAACCAAAAATCTATCGTGCAAGGAATTATGTAAAAGGCTTGTTATTAGCATTTCTGCCACAGTAGATGGATCTTTTTCCTTTTTACCCCTCCACTCTGAAACACTGCAAGATTTTTCTGATGACCAGGCCTCTTCCTTGCTTTGAATAATTTTTTTATGCAAATCAGCATTAGGCCCATCAACTTTAATAGTTAAGTCATCCTCTAATAATGAGCCCAGGTTTTTGTGTTCATTATTAATATCTTTACTAACTTTTTTTAAGTTATTTAACAAAAAACCACTAATTTTTTCAAAATTTATTTTAGGGCATTTTTTTTCAAATTTACTTAAATCTAGTTTTCCAACAACTTTAAACTCTCTCATATTTATAAAAATTAATTTTCCTCAAAAAAACAAGATTTTACCTCTAAGCCATTTATTGAATTTAATTCATCAATGAATTGATCTATTTTAACCTTTTTGTCTTTAATGACTAAAACTATTAAACCCGGACAATGCTCTGTACAACTTTTTTGAACATTAACACCCATTCT
>CAYYDS010000303.1:0-2714 GCA_964470665.1 uncultured Lentimicrobiaceae bacterium | reverse complement strand
AAAATAGTAATGTAGAGGTATTTAAAAATAATAAATTAATATTAAATGGTCAAAAAAATTATAGTACAAAAAAATTATTTTTCAATAACTCAAATCTAAAAATCAAAAGCTCAAATGGTACTGTAAAAGTATTATTTAAATCTATAAATTTAAAAGCAATAGCTGCAGTTGGTGTGATAAGTCTTCTTTGGATTTTAATTTTAATCTTTTCATATATGAAAAATCAAGCTTCTTTGACTATTGGAATTTTTATGGTTTATTTGCTCACAATGTATGCAGAAAGAATAACTTTTAATCAAAAAATTTTACTTAGTTCTATGTTTAGCACTTTTTTAATACTAGTTTCAATTCTTTTTATATTGATTTATTTAAACAATTATGCAAAAAAGATAAATAGAGAAATCTATTTTTCAATCTTTACTGGGTTTATATTTGTCGTTATTGCTATCGTTCCAATTAGCCTAATCTCATATTATATTAGTTTTGATACAGGATTTGGAGCAGAAGCTGTACATGCAATACTACAAACGAATAGTAGTGAATCCATAGAGTTTTTAATAGATTTTATATCTATTAAAGCAATTTTATTTTTTATTTTTACTTCATTGGTGCTATTTTACATATCGTTTTGGCATAGGAACAGTGATGTTAAAGATATTAAAAAATCAATCACTGGAGTGCTTATATCTACTTCTTTAGTGCTATCTTTTGTCTATGCAAAAAAGACAGAACTACCAAGTTTTTTTACAAAAGCATATGAACAATATATGAGTGAATTAAATCAATTTAATGAGTTGAAAAATAAACGACAAATTAATCCTATAAAAGCCTCTAAAAATGAAAATGGCGAAACATATATTATAGTAATAGGAGAATCTCAAAATAAAAATCATATGCAAATATATGGTTATCCTAGAAATACTACACCTAAATTACAGGAATTATTAAACAATAATGAGATAATAAAATTTGATAATATTTATTCAAATCACACTCATACAATGCCAGTTTTGTCACTCGCACTAACCGAAGCTTCTCAATACAACAATAAATCTTATTTTGAATCAGCTTCAATTGTTGAAATTTTTAATACAGCAAACTTTGAAACGGTTTGGCTTACAAATCAAAATTTACTTGGGGCTTGGGATAATTTGGTTTCAATTATTGCAAATCAAGCAGATACAACTATTGGAATAAACAAAAGAATAGGAAAAACTACAAAAACTCAAAAATATGATGGTGATTTAATAAATTACTTAAAAAAAGAATTGGATAAAAAAACAAGTAAAAATAGAGTAATTTTTGTTCATTTAATGGGTAATCATGGAAGTTATTGCGCAAGATTTCCAAAAACTTTTGAAGTATTTAAAGGAGATTTAGAGTTAGAAGTATTTGGAAAATCTATATCAGAAAATAAGAAGCTGAAAAAAAGTGTGAACTGTTACGATAATAGTATCCTTTATAATGATACTGTTGTTTCAAATATGATTAATGATTTAAAAAATTATAGTGGAGTTAATGCCTTGATATATATGGCAGACCATGCCGATGATGTAATTGGACAACTAGGTCATAACTCTGGAAAATTTACTTTTGAAATGACTCAAATACCAATGTTTGCTTATTTTTCTGAAGAGTATAAATCTAAGCATAAAGATATTTATAAAACATTTGTGCAAAATCAAAACAGATTATTTTCAAATGATATGTTTTATGATACTTTAATAGGTTTAGCAAACATAACAACTAATGCATATAATCCAAAGTATGATTTAACATCAAAAGATTTTGAATTAAAAGATGAAGAGGCAAAAACTTTACATGGAAAAAGAAAATATAATGACCCAGAAAATAAATTTTATTGGCAAAAGAAAAATTTAAATTATTTAAAAGAAAATAATTTAGATAATAAATTCTTTCCACATAGAGTTAATAGTGTAGGAAAAATAAAAGATGCATTTCAACTTGGTTTTAAATCAATAGAAATTGATTTAGTTTTTGACTATAAAAAAGATGGTAAATTTTATGTTGGACATAATCATCCTTTGGTGGGATTAGAACTTGAATTTTTCTTAAAATCTGTTAATTATAAAGAAATAAATAAGATGTGGTTTGATTTTAAAAATCTCAATAATGAAACACAAGAAAAGGCAAAAATAGAGCTAGAAAGGCTTGATAAACTATTTAATCTAAAACATAAAATTATTTTAGAGTCTAGCTGGACTTCAACTGAGTTTAAAAAATTCAGCACTAGTGGTTGGCATACATCATACTACTTACCTACAGGAAAGATTATTGATTTAATAAAAACTAACAATAAAGAAGAAATTGAAAATCTATCAAAAATTATTGCAAAACAAATAGTAAATCAAAAACTCAATGCTGTAAGTTTTGATACTAGATTGTATAGTTTTGTAAAAGAGTACTTAGAACCTAAAATATCAAAAGATATTGTCTATCATGTTTGGTATGGCTTAGCGATAGATATCACAAATTATAAAGAACAACTAGAATTCAAAGAGATATATAAAGATAGCAGAATAAAAACTTTTTTGTGTAGTTTTGTTTCTAAATATAATCTGTAGTTTTTTAGTATTAGCATAAAATAATATTATTTTCTTAATATTTTAAACATAAAAAGAATTTTGAAATAATATTTAATGTAGCTAAAAGTTAAAATAAAAACCATAAAGAGAAATTACTTTCTCTTTACA
>CAYYDS010000302.1:0-2761 GCA_964470665.1 uncultured Lentimicrobiaceae bacterium | reverse complement strand
ATATTTTTCGGCTAAGTAGTTTGCAAAAACATCGTGCCGGGCAGAAGTGAGGCCATTGCTTCCCATTCCGCCATTATAGGAAGTTTCGTATGTTGCTTTGCCAAAAGAGGCTAAGCCAACAATTACATTTCCCGGCTTGATCTTGTTTTCGATGATGCGGTTTCGGGGCAAACGTGCGGTTACAGTGCTATCTACGATTATCGTACGCACCAGATCGCCCACGTCGGCTGTTTCGCCGCCGGTGAGGTAAATGCCAATTCCAAATGCACGCATTTGCTCCAGAAATTCCTCAGTAGCTTGAATAAGGGTTGAAATAACCTCGCCGGGAATGCGTTTACGGTTGCGGCCTATTGTTGAGCTTAGCAGGATGTTATCGGTTGCGCCCACGCAAAGCAGGTCGTCGGTATTCATCACAATGGCATCTTGTGCAATGCCTTTCCACACCGACAAATCGCCGGTTTCTTTCCAATAAAGATAGGCCAACGACGATTTTGTGCCTGCCCCATCGGCATGCATGATGTTGCACCATTGATCGTCGCCCCCGAGGATATCAGGAATTACTTTACAAAAGGCATTGGGGAACAGGCCTTTATCTAAGTTTCCGATGGCCTTATGCACATCCTCTTTCGAGGCCGACACGCCTCTTTGGGCATAGCGGTTTTCCTGCATTATTTCTTGAAAATTAGTTTACGTTCTTTCGTATCAAATTCAAAATTGCCCAAACGTTGTAAAAACGATTGCCCAACCACAAAAGGATACATGGCCTGTTGGTCAACAGTTATTTCAACATTTCGTATTGCTTTGCCGCCCACGGTGATTTCTTTTAGGCTAAATATGGCGCCTTGATCAATAGAGCCTTCTTTGATGACCGATTTGTCGTCGCCCACTAGGTTATCAATGCTCAGGCTGCCATTTTTGAGTAATTCGAGGGCTTTTTTCAGCGAAATGGTCGGTTTAGCCAATCGGTTGTAAACAAACGCGGCTTTATTTCCGTCAATTTTACACTCCACTTCAAACGATCCATCTTCCAAAATACTGAAGTCCAGCTTATTGTCGTCAGGGTTAATCACAACAGTTACATTTTCGGCTAATGGAGCATTTGTGGCTTTTGGCACAAAATCTTTACCCAACACCCGAAATTCGGTGCGTCGGTTCAGCTGGTGTGCCGCTTCCTTTGCATCGTTATTCGGCAGTTTGTTGATGTAATCTTCCGTGAGCACACTTCCGGCTTTCAGGTTTATACCGGCAATTGTGAGGTCTTTTTCGAGGCTAAGTGGCACACGCTCGCCATAGCCTTTTGCCACAAGGCGCTCGGGATCAATGCCGCGCAGAATAAGGTAATCTACCACTGATTGGGCGCGTTTTTGAGCCAGAATATCGTTGCGCTCTTCGGTGTCGCGGCTGTCGGTATGCGAGGCAAGCTCTATGGTGATCGTGGGGTTGACTTGCAGGGTATGTATTAAGCCCTGAAGCGAGTCTTCGTATTGGGGTTTCAGCTCCCAGCGTGCCAAATCGTAAAGAATATTAGGCAGCGGAATGGGCTTTTGTGGTATGGGCTCGAGCATGGCATCTTTCACAAAATCGCGGCTAAACTCAACTCCCACCGTGGTTTCGATAAGGGTTTTGGTGAAATAGTCGGGCTTATCAATGATGATTTCGTAGGTGGTATTTTTATTCAATTGCGATTCGCCAAACATATAAAAGCCCTTTTCGTTGGTGCGTGTGGTAACGTTCGTGCCGTTGCTTCCGATGAGTTTTACGCTGGCATCTTCGACAAACTGTAGGCTTTTCTCGTCTTTCACGGTTCCCGACAACTTAAACAGCACCGGAGGTTCCATGAAATAATAGAGCCTATCGGTACCTCTTGTATTTTCTCTGTTGCTGGCAAAGATGCCCCACTCCTCGGTAGGATGAAAGATGATGGAGATGTCGTCGGCCACCGAGTTGATGGGTGATTTCATGTTGGCTGGCGTTCCCCAGTTTCCAGCGCTGTCAATCGTACTCACAAAAATATCGAAGCCTCCCATTCCCGGATGGCCATTGCTGGCAAAAAAGAGCGTGGTATCGTTTCGCAAAAAGGGGAATATCTCGTCGCCTTTTGTATTTATAGCCTGGCCAAGATTCAAGGGCCGGTTAAACGCTTCTTTTTTCGATTCGCGCAAGGCCATCCAAATGTCTTTTCCGCCAAAACCGCCTTTGCGTTCGGCGGCAAAATAGAGGATCAGTTCGTTTTTGCTTAAAGTGGGATGCCCCACGATATCGAGGCTGTCAACTCCTTTTATCTGCACCGCCACGGGCGCACTCCAACTGCGCCCCGACCGGCTGCTGGTCATAATCTGGCAGCCGGAGCTCTGCCCGGCAATGTTGTTGCATCGGGTAAAATAAAGTGTATTGAAACCTTCGTTCATGAAAGGCGCGCCTTCGTTTGCCTTGGTGTTCAAAACCTGGTCTTCGTCAAGCAGGGTGGGCGTGCTCCATTGTCCATTTCTGTCGGATCGGCTCGAATAAAAGTCGCTGAAACTCTGGCTTGTCCAGCCGTCTTTTTCCTTTCCGGTTGATCCGTCGCGTGTGGAAGTAAAAATAATTTCATTGTAATTGCTTGATGCCCAGGCCGGTGCAAAATCCGAAGCTTTGGAGTTGAGTTTTTTAAGGAGGGTAACCTCAAAACGTGATGGGTTTTCGATCCAATCTTTAATTAAGGCCGTAAGCTCTGCGCCTTCTGTTCCGCGTGTGTCGTCGGGCACTTTCTCGGCAAACATCT
>CAYYDS010000301.1:0-2762 GCA_964470665.1 uncultured Lentimicrobiaceae bacterium | reverse complement strand
TTGAACCGACGACCGACGGTTTACAAAACCGTTTCCATCATTTCGCAGTGTTTCGCGCAAACGTCATAGAAACCGCATAAACAAAGGCTGAAATGCAGTTTTCTCGATTCGAGCCAAAAGGCGTTAAAACGAAGTGTCACGAAGATTTCGTGTCATAAAGTGTCAGATGGAAAGGCAAACGGTTTTTTGAACCAAGGATGGTTTGCGCCGAATGGCCAGTGTCAGAAATTGTCAGACCGATTCGACGCCTCGTCTGAATCGCTCTCTGCCGCATCGCAACCTCGGGATGGTCCAGCCTATCCACCCGCCTCGGGAAAACGCGCCTACGGGCCAGCCAAGGGCCAAGTCGGGCAACAAAAAACCCGGAGCCGCTACAAGTAAGCCTCGGCTCCGGGCTGGCCAGCCGGATTGAAGATGTCACGAACCGCGCCACGGACCGACCAGCGCACGCATGACCTCGGGGTTGGGCTGTGCTGCCTGCGTCAAAGCTGGGTCGAATGGTCCGCGTGCCCAGTGCAGCCGACGCCGGCGAGCATCGCGTTGCAGGTCGAGGAAGTCCTGGTGCGCCTGCTCAGCCGGACTCGGCTTCCTCGGCGGCGGGTTCCACCAACGACGTGCACCCTCGATCTTGCCCACGATGTACGCGCGGGGCGGTGCTGTCCGCCGTCGCCATCGCCATCGCGCACGGTTGACGAGCGGGAGAACCAAGGCATTGATTCGAGCGCGAATGCGGCGGTAGTTCATTCGACAACCTCGTCGACAAGCCCTCGGCGCTTGGCCTCGGCGGCGGTGAATGTGTAGTCTCGTCCGTCCAAGAGCGACCGACACCAGCGAACCGATTGACCAGTGCGTTTGGCGAGCCGTGCGGCAGCCTCATCCTCGTGCTTCTCAAGCGCATCGGCGCGACGTCGCAATTCCTGTGCAGTTCCGAATACGACGTTGCGGCTCGCGTGTACCAGCAGCGTCGCGTTCCTGCTCATGCTGCGTTTGCCGGGTGTCAGCGCAACGAGCACCGCGGCAGAGGATGCAGCGTAGCGTTGCACGTGCGCCGATGTCGGCTTTGTGCTGCTGATCTCCAACATCCTGTTTGCTGCGGATGAACATCCTCCCATGCAGGAACCGATGGCGAAGTGAACGAACTTGGAGCCCGCCACCAGCATTTCAAAACTTGGCGGGACGCCTATCAGTTCGGAATCAATCCGCACAAGGTATGTGTCGTTGCGCACGCGGGGATGAACGCCGGGGATCGCCAGGGTCTCACCTAGCGCCTTCTGCTCCACCTCGAAGTCCACACTGGCAATCTGTATGCCGTCCAGAAGCGAACGAGCGTTGCCGTCGGTGATCGTGGTGGCCCAGCACGCCCACTTAGCAGCACGGTCAATGCCGGTCGAGATAAGGTCCTTTGGCAACCGGACAGCCTGGTCGAGTAGGTGCTTACCCACGGCCAGACAACCGGCCCGCAGAATGACGGTGCTGCCGATCATGTTACACCATCTGTTCCCACGAGGTTCCGTTCCAAAAGTAGAAGCCCCGGAAGGCTGTGTCGTAATGGATGCAGAACGCACTTGTGCCGGAAGCCACTCCTGGGTCGGCGGTCGGTGCGGCCGCGACAACTGTCACGCTCGCAGCGTCTCCACCGGCTCCACCGGACGGCGCCGAAGGGGCAACAGCAACCGAGATCGCGTCACCATCCTCGCTCGCTTCGGAGACGGCTCTTCCAAGCTTCGCGCCTGACGACCACACAGCAACCTTGCCGCCAACGGCAAGACCAACATCCGCGCCGAAACTAATCGGGCCGGATGCTGTCAGCGTGAAAATCTTCGCGTCCAATGCGCGAACGGTCTGGACATGGTTCACGCCGCAACTGTGGGTGCTGACACCGATTGGATTATCGCCCACGCCGCACAAGTCCGCAAAGTCTGTACCATCAGCCTTGAGCAAAAGGTTTGGAGAGGCGATTTCTCGCGTTGCCAGTCTCGTAAAAACGAATGTAGTCATAGGATTCTCGATTACGGGGTTTAGGCCTGGGCGAGGAGGTTTTCGAAGTTCGAAAGGTTGAGCCAGTAAACACGCTTGCCAGGCGGCACGAACCTTCCGGCGGCACCCTCTCTGATCAACGTGGCGCAGAGTCGAAGGATTGTCGGCGCGGAGCCAGCCGAGGCCTCGAATGGCCACGGCTCGATCAGTGCTAGGATGGCGGATTCAAGCGCGTTGGCTTGGCTTTCGAGTTCAAGCGAGAACACCTCTGCAACCGCAAGAGCGGGTGTCTCGCTGGCGGCAAGGGTCGCGTACCAACTTTGTTTCAGACTCTTGCGCCTCGATCTCGCTTCCGCCCACGATGTTTCAAGACCGACCGCCTCGCTTGGCAACACCAGACCGCTTTCGAGTTTCGTCCCCTGTGCCACATGCTCGCTCTTGGCCGTGGCGCGGGTCAGCGTCTCGATCTCGGCTTTGAGTAGCGTCGAACGCTGGTGCAACCTCAAGAGCGTGACCATTGGCTCGTCCGGAATTTCGATGCCGGATTCAAGTTGCGTGTACAAGTCGGAAATGTGTTGTTTGGTGATTGCGGATCTTAGAACCGCCTCGCTGATTGAATTTACAATGTCACTCATATCTATGCGCGGAGGTTTAGTTTCTTTCTCAACGCCGAGAGTATTTGACTGACCCTGCCAGCACTAAGACCAAGGGCTTTCGCAAGCTGACGCTGACTCATGGTCGGGTTTATTATGTGCGACAGTAGGAGTGCACGCTGCCCGATGCTT
>CAYYDS010000300.1:0-2766 GCA_964470665.1 uncultured Lentimicrobiaceae bacterium | reverse complement strand
ATGATCAATCCGGTAGGAATTGAAATGATGGGATAGGCAATAAAAAAGGCCGACGAAACAAGCTGTGCACTGAATTCCGAAAGGCCAAAAATCTCTTTCACCGGAGCGCTGAGGGTTACGATAAAAGTGGTGGCAAAACCAAAGATGAAAAAGATGGCGCCAAAAACGGACATGCCAACAATTAGGTTATTGTTTTTCTGATTCATAAGAGAACAGGTTTTAGTTTGTATTCAAAAAAAAAATGATTATTGCCCCCGATACAGAGCACGACAAAGCTACAAAGATAGAAAAACAAGCTCTCTTTCCTAAAATTTTATGCTAAGCCGCAAAAAAATAAATTCCAAAAATTGAGCACAATTTTGAAACGAAACCTAAGCCCGAAGGATTAAGCCTACGCAAAGGGATTTTCATACTTTTGCGATATGGAAATTTAGGTATGGGGAAAATCAAAAAACAAACGATTCAAGGAACCTTTTATTCCTATTTGGGCGTACTTTTAGGCTTTGTGATTTCAGGCCTGCTGATGCCGCGTTTTTTTAGTACTTCGCAAAACGGACTCATCAACTTAATCGTTGCCTGGGCCGGGCTTTTCGGACAGTTTGCCACCTTGGGATTTGGCAATGCCACAGGCCGGCTTTTTTCGTGGTTTAGAGATGATAAATCAAACCATCACGGATTTAGCGCCTTGCTCCTTATTGTTGGAATGCTTGGTTTTGCGCTTGCCCTCATCGCTTTGCTGGTGTTTAAAAACGGTATTATTAGTTCTAAAGATGGCGAAATCAGCATCTTAGGCGATTATTTCGTTTTTTTGATTCCCCTTGTCTTTTTCACATCGTTTTACCTGCTTTTTGATGTTTATTTCAAAATGCTTTACCGCACCGTGGTTGGCACTTTCCTCAAAGAGTTTTTGTTGCGGGTTTTTGTGATGGCCGCCCTCCTTTTGTTTTCCTTTGGTTGGGTTGACTTTGGAGGTTTTGTGGTGGCCTATGTGATTGCCAACTGCTTGCCGGCATTGATCATGTTTGGAATGTTGCTCTTTCAGGGAGGGCTGAGCATTAAACCCGACTGGAAATTTATCAAACCTGAAATGGCTAAAACGCTGATTAGCATGAGTTTATTTGGCGTAATTGTGGGTTTTTCGAATGTGTTGGTGCTTTCTGTTGACCGCATCATGGTGGAAAAACTTATCGGGATGGATGCCGCCGGAATTTACGCCATCACCTTCTTTTTTGGAACCTTAGTTGTGATTCCGGCGCGCTCGCTGCGAAAAATTGCCGGAACCATGCTGGCTGAAGCCTGGAAGAATAAAGACCTCAAAATGATTGACGATATATATTCGAAAAGTATTGTAAATCAATTACTTGTCGGCACATTGATTTTTATTGGCGTATGGTCGAACATCCATAACGTATTCGAAATTTTGCCCAAGGCCTACGAATCGGGCAAATGGGTAATCTTTTTTGTGGCCTTGGCCGGATTGGTTGAAATGAGCAGCGGAGTGAGCGAAATTCTGGTTCAAACGTCGGCATTTTACCGTTTTAGCGCCTTGCTCAACGGGCTCTTTCTGATTTTTGTGGTGGCCTTCAACTTCTTGTTTATCAATTTATTCGGACTTGTTGGAGCTGCCATAGCCAACGTTTGTGCTTACTTTCTTAGCAATATTATTCGCTATTCGTTTATTTTCAACAAGCTTGGCCTCAGGCCTTTTCGCTGGACGCACTTTGCCGTTTTGCTGCTGGGCGCTGGAGTGTATTTTTTGTTTGAACTGCTACCGCCTTTCAAGCCATTTTTGCTCGATATCGTTGTGCGTAGTAGCGCAATCAGCCTCGTATTTATGTTTTTTGCCTATAAATTGCGGCTGTCAGAAGATGTAAATCACAGCATTGAGGCTGTTTTCCAAGGCATAAAGCGTTTTAGGAAGAGGCAGTAAGTTCTTCGATAATTTGTTCGAGCTGTTTTTGGCGGATGCAACACGAAAAACGCGGCAAAACCTGGTTTTGAATGTTTTCAATCGAATCATTGCCATGCGCAATGGCCCAATTTATCCGATCGGCAGCTTCCTCCACATTCAAACCCGAAATTAAAGTACCCGTAGTGTTTTGCAGAATTTCTGCAGTGCCCCCATAGTCGTAACCTATTGGAAAACAGCCCGCAGCAATTCCCTCTAGAAGCGCCAGGCCAAAAGCTTCATGACGCGAAAACTGGCAGATAATAAGGCTTTTAGATAAAACCTCTTGCAGCTCAGAATAGGGGATTGGTTGAATTATCTGGAGGTTTTCGGGTTTGTTTTGCATCAGATAATCGTAAGCATCGCCATGTGGGCCAATCACGGAAAAGGAAATTGCGGGCAGCGAACGGGCTACTTCAACAAAAAAGTCAACACCTTTTATAAAGAGGGTGTTCACGCGTTGCGCCAAACAAACGGTAACAACTCTTTCTTTTTGTTGCCGTGCCGGCAAAGATTTTGCGGCATCAAAGCAGTTATAAACAATTTGCGATTTTTCGCCGAGCCGCGGCGATACGTTGCGAAGCAAGGCGTTTTTAGTGAAATGGCTCACGGGCAAAAGCCGGTTGGCAAGCTTTGTTGATATTCTAACGCTCACATTTCCAAGTAGTTTAGTTTTTGTGCCGTAGCGGTATTCGGGCAGGCAGGAAGCGTCAACACCTCCCACAACGATGATTACCTTGCGCTTGAGTAGCCGACCGATAAAAGCGGGTATGACGGCATGAAAATCGGCAAACCAAATGAAGATGAGTTTGCTTTTA
>CAYYDS010000299.1:0-2810 GCA_964470665.1 uncultured Lentimicrobiaceae bacterium | reverse complement strand
GTATTCGTGAGGTTTTCTGCGAACCCCTGCGGACTTCGCCCATCATCTGAAGCGCCTTTTCTGGGCCACAATGCTTCTTGGCCATTTTTCGCTACGACCTTGATCCCTTGGACTGGCCAAAAAAACCAAAGCCCGCAAATCAGACCCGTACAGATCAAAGGGTTACGCGTGGACGAATCAAGAGGCTGGATTGCAGGATTGGCTACCGGATGGAGAAAGCTGCCCCAGCGCGAAGCCAGAGGCTGTAGTTTTACGCTTTGAGGGTTCGAATACTACAGCTCACTCAGTATCTTGTTGAGTTGAATGTTCAGTAGGTACCCCGAGCTGGCCGGCGCTTCTTCACTTGCCCCTTCTTCTTCGGGCTGGAAAACGTATAGCTCCCTCACCATCTCCCACGCTGCTTCCGGGGGATACCCCTGCGCTATCAGTTCCGCCTGCTCGTCCAGCGTCATTTCCGCCGCCTTCAGTGCTTCGCTGTTCAGTGTCCCGGCCTGCTTGAGTGCCCTGTACTTCTTCGGAAGGTGCTCCTTCCAATGCTCGATTGCCTGTAGTGCTAACGGCCTAAGTTTGATTTCCATTTTCGATCTCCTTCGATATCTGCCTAGCGATAGCGCGTAATCGACTATTCGCTTTCATTTCGAGAAATGTTGCCTGATGTGATTTTGGGAGTGGTTTATGGCGCGTATCGTGCTCCAGTCTTTTAAGGACTTTGTGAATCCACAGAAACAGAAACCTGTTCTGTCTTCGGTTGCGTCAATTTCGAATCGAGTTTGGTGTTTTCATCAATCCAACCACGACTGGTCATACAGTAGCGATATGCCATGTCTTGAATCCGGGCAGCACGAATCGCTGCCCCTATGGCGGCTCCATTGCTGAACCCTGAGGAAAATCCGCCTGCGAATCCACCGCTAGGCCCGCCTACTTGGCCAGTGTAGTGACTGGTTGTCGTCATACCGGTTTGTGGATTGTAGGAACGACCTGTGGCGGTAAATGTTTGCGGAGCGTTGGAAGGCGGAACAGAAACCTGATATTGCTCTGACGCAAGTGTGCATTCCATGTCGTCCTTCGTGAGCCGACTAGCTTTGACGTTTGGCTCCAGAATATTTGGGTGATTCCATGACGGCGCTACTGCGCAGCCAGTGACCATGACAATCAGAGCACCTATGCTAGTTAGTCGCAAATGCTTCATGTCGCACCGTTTCATCATATATAGGGAAGACACAGTTTAACATAAGCAAGAGACTTGCCCAACATGTTGGGCGTCGATTCTGAAAAAATACCTATCGCTTTTGGAAAGGTGCTTCGTCGCTACCGTATTGCAGCAGGTCTGTCACAAGAGCAGTTGGCGTCAGAGGCAGAAGTGCAGCGAAACTTCATTTCGCTGATCGAACTGGGGCGCAACCAGCCAACTATATCTACCGTTTTCAAGCTGTCTCATGCGCTTGGTTTGTCGGCGCAAACCTTGATTGGAGACACCGAGTCCGAGCTTGGTTTGTAACGTAGCGTTAAATCATTCGCTACGGGTTGTACGGCATATTTTCTGCGTGCTTGATTTTTTGAGAGACTATTCAAAAGATTCGAGTGCGAGGATTTACTACCAATTGCGCTACGCATCGCGCACGCGCGCGAGGAACACAACCCATGCGCCAGTGTGCGTCGTTGCTGTGCTACGCATCGCGCACGCGCGCGAGGAACTATGTCTGCGCCAGCTAAAAAACGCATCCCCTCTTGGCCGCGGTACCGGATCGTGTAGCCTGAAGCAGAAATCTGATTACCGGCAGGAGACGATTTCGATCTTCGCATCTCCTGCCAGGAACCTATCCCTCAATCAGAGTGATCGATTCGATCCAGCATCGACTACCAGTCATCGCTTTTTGTAGTCGAACGGAATTGGCGCAGCATCGTACTTGCGCCAAAGATCGGCTCCCGTGTCGCTGTATTGACCCAGCGGAAACTGCACAGGTCGGGCTGCAGCGTTGACCATAGCCTTTTCCTGCCGCTATACACGTCGAACAATTGACGTGGTGCAACTGGTATTCCTCGTCAAGTGCGTGCCAGTCGAGGAAAACCTCATCGTTGGCAGCGGACGGATTGTCTGCGCCAGTTGCACTCAACAAGGCGCCAATGGGCAACTGGCAAAACACCAGAATGACTACTGAAACCCGCCACATCACCGTCAGCGGCAACAAGGTGGAGATGGTGCGCAAGGACATCAAGAACCTGCACCTGGGGGTCTATCCTCCAAATGGTCGGGTTCGGGTGGCAGCGCCGCTGGTGATCAGTGACGAAGCCGTACGGCTGTCTCTGACGGCCGCACACACAGTCTAGCGTCCGAAGATTCTCATTTTTTGATAACTATTACTTTGAAAATTGTGTCAACTTTTACGAAATCACGACGGAAAGAACTGAGGCATCACGACACTTACCGGGGAACAAATCGGGGAACATTACCATTTATTGAACTATGAATACATATATATTTCAATATCTTATGACAGTGATTCAGTAGACGCCAGCCACCATACACAGGGGCCCGGATATTCTCCGGGCCCTTTTTCTTGGCCGTTTCCCAGGGGAAGTGCGCCGAAGTGCTGCGGGTGGCCCCCGGCCAAAACACCCCAATTTCGCTGTTTTCAGCGCCAGAGCCGTCTCTATTCTCCGTTTGGCCTGCGGGTAGGCTCAGATGGTGGTCGTTATAAATCAACAACTTACGAGCGTCGGTTCGCTGTCAACCATGACCACCGATCACGCATCGAACCGCGCCACCGCCTCCCGCTGCGCCACCCAGTCCGTCGGCAGCGGATTGCGCT
>CAYYDS010000298.1:0-2812 GCA_964470665.1 uncultured Lentimicrobiaceae bacterium | reverse complement strand
CACTGAGCGACAAAGAGCTTGCTGAGGTGCTGAATAACTTAAGCCCCGACGACCGAACAGGCATATTGGAAGATTTTCCGGACGACCTGATCAAGCAGATTGTCAATTTGCTAAATGAGGAAGAAAGAGAAACCGCGCTTAGCCTTATCGGATATCCAAAAGACTGCATTGCCCGCCTGATGACACCTCATTATGTGCAGGCTAAAGCGCAATGGACGGTAAAACAGGTACTTGATCACATTCGAAAACACGGCAAAAAAGCGGAAACACTTACCTATATCTATATTGTTGACGATGCCAACAAGCTTATTGACGACGTAAAAATCGGCGATTTGTTGATGGCCGATAGCACCACACCGATTGCCGATATGATTGATCACAATTTCATCAGCATACAAACCACCACACCCATGGAATCGGCTTTCAATATTTTTGATAAATACGACCGGTCTTCGATTCCGATTGTTACAGAGCAGGGAACGCTTGTTGGCATTGTAACCTTCGACGATATTTTTGAAAAAATTAAAGAAAGCGACACCGAAGACATCCATAAATTCGGGGGCGTTGAGGGTTTGGATTTATCTTATACCAAAACACCCTGGATCGAATTGGTTCAAAAGCGTGCCGGATGGCTAACCATTTTATTTTTTGGCGAGATGCTTACAGCCTCTGCCATGGGTTATTTCGACAGTGAAATTGAAAAAGCCGTTGTTCTTGCTCTTTTTGTTCCTTTGATCATTTCGAGCGGCGGCAACTCGGGCTCGCAGGCTGCTTCGCTCATAATCAGGGCCATGGCACTTCAGGAGCTCAAACTAAAGGACTGGTGGTATGTGATGCGAAAAGAAATCATTTCGGGTTTAACGCTTGGCCTGCTTTTAGGTCTTATCGGTTTTATGCGCATTTTAATCTGGCAAAAAATCGGAATGTACGATTATGGGGAGTTTTGGCTTTCGATCGCCTTTACCGTAGCAGTTTCCTTGGTCTTTATTGTACTGTGGGGCACACTTTCGGGCTCGCTCATTCCATTTATTTTACGAAAAGCCGGCTTAGACCCCGCCACTGCCTCCGCGCCTTTTGTGGCAACTTTGGTTGACGTTACCGGCCTTATCATTTATTTCAGCATTGCCGCAATATTCCTTAGCGGGAAGCTCTTGTAACAGCGTTTACCGCATCTGCTTAAAAAAAAACTGCCCTCAATTGGGGGCAGTTTTTTTTATTAGAATCCTTTGACTCTTACTTTGCGCCGGCAATAGTATAGGTTAGGTTTGTAATGTTAGCCGTAACCACATAGCTGCCATCGGCTGCCGGAGTAGGAATATTAGCAGGATCGGGGTCACCTTCGGTTGCGCGGAAAACGAGTGCGCCGCCGGTGCTGGTTCCCTCTGCATTGGTTCCGTACATCGGAGCCCATTGGCCGAGGGTAGTAATGAATTTGATGCTCTTATCAGCGCCAAGGGCTGTTTTCAGGAAATAAACGCCATCACCAGCGGTGAAAAACGGAAGAGCTGCACCATTATCCCAACCGGCTGCACAGCCATCGCCCAACATATAAAGCGGAGCAGAAATGTGGTAAGTCAGGTCGTTGGTATTGATTGTAATGGTGTAAACTCCTTCGGTTTCGGGAGCTGGAATGCTGGCCGGATCAGGGTCGCTTTCCGTTGCACGGTAAACCAGGTTTCCGCTAGTGCCGGTACCATTGCCATCGGTTCCATACATGGGAGTCCACTGGCCGAGTGTGGTGATGAATTTGATGTATTTGCCAGCGCCCAGCAGCGTAGTTGTGATGGAGTACACTCCGTTGGTTCCAACCATTGGAAGGGCTCCGCCATTGTCCCAACCTGCTGTACAGCCGTCGCCAAGCATAAACATTTCGGGGGCAGCGCCTGCCGGGTTTACCGTAAAGGTATAAACCTCGGTAACTGCATTGATTTCGAATTTGATATCATAAACAGCGCCGTCCACTTTCGGAACGAAGTTGCCATCGCCATTGGCTTCGAAATCGGCAGCTGAGAGGCCGGCCATTACAACGTCGTTGTAGCCAATGCTCTTGCCGTTCCAATCTTGCCCCTGGCGGATTTTGAAACCTCCACCAGCTGTTGTAACACCAACATTGGTAAAGTTCCATGTGTAATTGGTTTCGTTGCTTACTTCGGGTTTCTGAACTTGAATGGTTACGTCCCAGTTGTGCTGTGCGCCATCTACAAACAAGCCGTCGCCAACGAGGCCCATTTCGTAGTCGGTGTAGTTAATTACTTCGAGATCACCGGTTTTAACCAGACTTGCAGCATAGGGCGAGCCTAATTTCCAAACCATCGTAGCTTTGTATTTGCCGCCGGCATCGAGGCTAATGTCATCGCCGCCCGGAACAAGTGCGTTTACAGCACCGCCATAATTGGTGTTAACTCTAACGCCAACAACACCGCCACCGAGGTCAATTTGGTCGTCAATCACAACTTTCCATCCACCGGAATAACGGAATTTGAAATCGGCTTTTGTCATGGTAACGTTTTCCACTTCAAATGTTATGGTGTTGAGGTCGAATCCTTTGGGTTCCATCTTTGTGTCGCCACCCCAGCCGCCTGGTGTAGCAGCGCCAATGAGCCCCCAATAGCTAACCGGAACAACAGCAATTTTATTGAGTTCGGTATCCATGATTACATGGTAGAGGCCGTCGGCATCTACGGTAAATTTCGACTGGTTTTCGGCAAAGCTTCCGCGTTTAAACTCAACTTGGGGTTCGTCGCCAATGGGCTCGGCCACAACAGCATAGTCGGCGCCCGGGCCATAAGTTGTGCGGTTTGATCCGGCAACT
>CAYYDS010000297.1:0-2881 GCA_964470665.1 uncultured Lentimicrobiaceae bacterium | reverse complement strand
GTCGAACCGCCTGAAGAGCCTTGCATGGGTTTGTCGCCGCCCTGAAAGTCGAACATCGGATATTGGTGCACAAACTCGGGTTCGGTGGCTTGCGGGTTTGTGGCCACGCCAACCATTAGCTTCAATTTGTTGCGGCTTGGGTAGTTTAGAGTAACTTTTGCCGTAAGTTTCGGACGGTAATGTTCTTTAGCATCTACAACCATCACCTGGTTGTTCCATATTCCGCCCTGGCTGGTTGCATCGGCCAAACTCTTATACATCATATAGGAATAGCCGTTGTCGCCCCAATAATTGATATTGCCATAGGTGTTCACCATTTTAAAGCCGCCGATTTCCCAGTCGCGCACATCAACCACGCCATCGCCGTTGATATCCAGATGATTGGTGTATTGGCCATCGTTATTATAGTCCCAACAAATATTGTCGTTATAGCCTACGATGGCCATTGCATGATTTGGAGAGCTTCCCCAAGAGGGAATTACGCTTTTTCCGGCTTCGGGGGTCCCGTTTGGCAAAACAGCGGGCGGACTTGTAAACTGAGAGTAGAACGAAGCCATGCCCCCAACGGGAGATCCGTCGCCATGATCATAAATCCACTGTCTGAGGGTGTTAATTCCTTGGGGGGTGTTGGTTTTAATGGAATAAATGCCCCCAACCCTGTTTTGCATGGCATTGTAGTATTTGTCGTAGCCTGTCATCCAGCGCGATGCACCACCGCTTGCCATCCCGCCATAATCGGCCACTGATGGATTGCCGGCTTCTCTAATAATTTCCATGGATTCGAAATAGTTGATGCCGGCATCGCTTCCGCTATTTAAGAAATTATAGGTAAAATGGGTCGTATATTGATTTACAGTTTGGTTTCCCATAGCTCCGCGTTTGCTGTTGATTTCGTAAGCAAACATAATGCCTATGCTCGATGCCTGGCCACATTCTAAGCCAACCTGTCCGATTAAAGTAGGCATAAAAGGCAATCCGGAATTGTCAACCACCGAGGGCAGGTTGCGCTTTAGGGCTGCATTATCGAGCCGAAGCTCAGGAATATTTTTCAAGGATTCGAGGCTGGCTTTCGAAAGCGGCTGTAGTGGCGGCAAATTGCCGGTTTGTGCCCAAAGCGTAAAGTTTGTAAAAAGACAAAAACCTATGAAAAGACGGTATAAAGCGTTCATCAATTATAATTTTTATGCGCCAAAGATAAAATTTTGTATGATTTTAAGGGCAAATTAAGCCTGTCGAAATCTTCCTTTTATGAAATAAAACGGCATTAATCGCCATTTTTTTGGTTTTCACTGCCCAAAAACGTATTGAATTATGTTGGCGCCCATGCGCAATGCTTTTAAGCGTGTTTCTTCCGAATCGTTGTGCACGCGCGGGTCTTCCCATCCATCGCCAAGGTCGCATTCATAGGTATAGAAGCATACCAATCGCCCTTCGTGAATGATTCCAAAGCCCTGTGCCGGCTTGTTATCGTGCACATGTATTTTTGGCAATCCTTCGGCAAACTGAAAACGCTGGTTGTAAATGGGATGATTTGCAGGCAGCTCGATAAAAGCATGTTCGGGGAACACTTTTTTCATCTGCTCGCGGATAAACGGGTCGAGGCCATAGTTGTCGTCAATATGCAAAAATCCTCCGGAAATAAGGTATTTTCTTAGATTTTCGGCTTCGCCCTCATTAAAAACCACATTGCCGTGCCCCGTCATGTGAACGAAAGGATAATTAAAGATGTTTGGGTTGTCGGGTTCTACCGTGGCTATTTCTTCGCTGATCGCAGTTTGAAGCTTTTCGTTGCAAAACTTTACCAAATTGGGCAAACTGGTGGGGTTGGCATACCAATCACCGCCGCCACGGTACTTTAGCAAAGCGATCTGCAAGCTGTTTTGAGCCATCAAAGGCCGAAATACCAGAAAACAGAATAGAAATAGTAGAAAAGCTTTTTTCATTTTACAATTTGATTCAAAATCTGAATGGTCTGCACCGCAGTTAAGGCAGCCGTTTCGGTGCGCAGACGCGCTTTGCCAAGGCTCATGGCTTCAAATCCGGCTTTAGTGGCCATTTCAACTTCCTCGGGGCTAAAATCGCCTTCGGGGCCTATCAACACAACGCAATCGTTTGGCGCACAATAACTGTTGGTCAGCAATGCAGTTACGCTTTCATCAATCCAAGCAATAAAACGCTGGCCGCTATACACTTGCCCAATAAATTGATCGAATTGAAGCAAAGGATTGAGTTTTGGCAAGCGCGATTTGCGCGATTGTTTTATTGCCGCTACTGCAATTTTCTCGAGGCGTTCGATGTTTAGCGCACGTCGTTCGGAATGTCGGGAAACGAAAAAACTGATTTCGTCAACGCCTATTTCGGTTGCTTTTTCGACAAACCATTCCGTTCGGTCCATATTTTTTGTCGGCGCCATAGCCAAATGCAGATGAAAGCCCCATTCTTCGTTGCCTTTAAAACCTGCTCCAAGCTGAAGCACAGCTCTTTTTGGATGCGCATCAAATAGCGTTGCTTCGAAAAACAAAGATTTCCCGTTGGTAACCAGCACCTTATCGCCGGCCTGCAAGCGCATTACACGGATAATATGTTTTGATTCTTCTTCGGGGAGGATAGCGGGGCCTTCGGCGGCTTCGGGAAGGTAAACGATATGCATTTTTAATTGACAATCAAACTGCTGACTTCTTATTTATTCCTTTATACCAAACATAAAAGCCTACTGCCACAAATGGCACGCTTAGCCATTGGCCCATATTGAGCAGCATATTTGCCTCGAAGCCTACCTGTGGCTCTTTTAAAAATTCGACAAAAAAGCGCGATCCGAACACCAATATCAAAAACCATCCGAATAGGAAGCCGGGCTGTTTTTCGCCTTTTCCCTGCTTAA
>CAYYDS010000296.1:0-2920 GCA_964470665.1 uncultured Lentimicrobiaceae bacterium | reverse complement strand
CGACTACCGCGGCGAGCTTTTTGCACAACATCCCCAAAGCCTCAAAGGCAATAACGACGTATTGTGCCTCACCCGCCCCGACATTATTTCCGAAATACACCGTCAGTATCTGGAAGCCGGCGCCGACATCATCGAGACCAACACATTCAACGCCACCCGTATTTCGCAAGCCGACTATGGTTTAGAAGGCAAGGTTAGAGAAATAAACCTTGCCGCTGCACGCATTGCCCGCGAAGTTGCCGATAATTTCAGCAGCCTTAAACCCGAAAAACCACGTTTTGTGGCCGGGGCTATGGGGCCAACCAACAAAACGGCCAGCATGTCGCCCGATGTAAACGATCCGGGCTATCGGGCTGTAAGCTACGACCAATTGGCCGACAATTATTATGAACAGGCCGCAGCGCTTATAGAAGGAGGCGCCCACATCCTGTTAGTGGAAACCATTTTTGATACGCTCAATGCAAAAGCAGCGCTTTTTGCCATACAAAAGCTTCAGGACGAGCTGGGCCGAAAGATACCGATCATGGTTTCGGGAACGATAACCGACAACAGTGGCCGCACCCTATCCGGGCAAACGGTTGAAGCTTTCTTTAACTCGCTGAACCACCTCGATCTGCTAAGCATCGGCCTCAACTGTGCTTTAGGCGCCAAAGAAATGCGGCCGCACATCGAAACGCTTTCGCGATTGGCACCCATACCCGTGAGCGCCTATCCCAATGCAGGGCTTCCAAACGAGCTGGGCGCCTACGACGAAAGCCCGGCAGCGATGGGGCGCCACATCCATGATTTCATTTCAAATGGCTTTGTAAATATCGTAGGCGGATGTTGCGGCACTACGCCCGATCACATCCGCGAATTTGCAAAACTGGCCGCACAGGCCAAAACCCGCAAACTGCCGCAACAACTTCATCAAACCATACTCTCAGGCTTAGAACCACTGCGCATCAGCCGCGAGTCGAATTTTGTCAACATAGGCGAACGTACCAACGTGAGCGGATCGTTGCGTTTTGCCCGCCTTATCCGCGAAAAGAAATACGAAGAAGCGCTTAGTGTTGCCCGAAACCAGGTGGAGGGCGGAGCACAGATGATTGACGTAAATATGGACGATGCCATGCTCGATGCCAAAACCGAAATGGTAAGTTTTCTGAACATGATGATGTCGGAGCCCGAAATAGCCAAACTGCCTGTAATGATTGATTCATCAAAATGGGAAGTGATTGAGGCCGGGCTCAAATGCCTTCAGGGCAAGGCAGTTGTCAACTCCATCAGCCTGAAAGAAGGCGAGGCCGAATTTATCCGCCAGGCACGTCTGATACGAAAATACGGAGCAGCAGTGGTAGTGATGGCTTTCGACGAAGAAGGCCAGGCTGCCGGATTCGAACGCAAAATTGCAATCTGCTCGCGTGCTTACGACATATTAACTCAAAAGGTAAATTTTCCCACCGAGGATATCATTTTCGACCCAAACATTCTGGCCATAGGCACCGGCTTGCACGAACACAACAACTACGCCCTCGACTACATCAATGCCACGGCATGGATCAAGGAAAATCTGGCACACGCACGCGTAAGCGGCGGAGTGAGCAACCTTTCGTTTGCCTTCAAAGGCAACGACACTGTGCGGGAAGCCATACACGCCGTATTCCTGTTTCACGCCATAAAGGCCGGAATGGATATGGGCATTGTCAATCCCGGGATGTTGCAAATTTATGACGAGATACCCGCCGATTTGCTGAAACTTACCGAAGATTTGGTTCTCAACCGCCGATCGGATGCCACCGAAAGGCTGCTGCTATTTGCCGAAAAACTAAAATCTAAAGGGCAAAAAACAGAAAATACAGATTTATGGAGGCAACAAACAGTTGTTGAACGGCTTAAACACGCCTTGGTAAAAGGAATAACCGATTATATTGAGGCCGACGTATTGGAAGCCCGCCCCAACTATCCGCGTGCACTCGATGTGATCGAAGGCCCTCTGATGGACGGCATGGGCATTGTAGGCGATTTGTTTGGCAGCGGAAAAATGTTTTTGCCACAAGTAGTAAAAAGCGCCCGGGTAATGAAAAAGGCTGTTGCAGCTTTGCTTCCCTATATTGAGCTCGAAAAAACAGAAGGCAGCAGCAAAGCCGGAAAAGTGCTTTTAGCCACAGTGAAAGGCGATGTGCACGATATCGGCAAAAACATTGTTGGCGTTGTATTGTCGTGCAACAACTTCGATGTCATTGATTTGGGCGTAATGGTTCCGGCCGAAAAAATATTGCAGATCGCCGAAAGCGAAAAAGTGGATGCCATAGGTCTAAGCGGTTTGATAACCCCATCGCTCGAAGAGATGGTGCATGTGGCAGCCGAAATGGAGCGCCTTGACCTAAGCCGGCCATTGCTCATAGGTGGTGCAACCACAAGCGAAGTGCACACCGCCGTGAAAATAGATCCGGTTAGCAGCCACCCGGTTATTCACGTTCGCGATGCCTCTAAAGTAACCAATGTGCTATCGGAGCTGATGTCGGCACAAAAAAAAGAGCAGTTTGTGCAGCAAACCAAGATGCGCTACAAACAATTGCGCGAAAAATATTACGAAAACCGCCAGGAAGAACGCTATATTGAGCTTGCTCAGGCTCGCGCCAACCGTTTTGTTGGAAATTTTAATGCCGAAACACTAAGCAAACCCCACAAAACCGGCCTTTTTCCCGTTCGTTTTCAGAATCTTGAAGAGCTGCTGCCTTTTATTGATTGGACCTTCTTTTTCCATTCGTGGAGGCTAAACGGCAAATACCCTCAAATTTTCAACGATCCGGTAAAAGGTGAAGAGGCACGCAAGCTATTCGACGAGGCGCAGGCTCTGCTTCGCATAATTGTGGACGAAAAACTTTTAGATGCGCATGGCGTTATCGGCATTTTTCCGGCCAACAGCGATGGCGAC
>CAYYDS010000295.1:0-2923 GCA_964470665.1 uncultured Lentimicrobiaceae bacterium | reverse complement strand
TTCCTCATTTTCAAGTTTGATCTCTTTTGCCTCTACTTTACCGGTTTTATAGTCAATAATGCGAAACCGGCCTGCAACACGGTCTATACGATCAATGGTGCCTTTAATCTTTACCCGATTTGGGCCGGTTTCTATCAAAAAATCAAGGTCTTTTTCTTGTTCCACAATGATGAGTTGCGATGCTTCAGCCGTTCGCCGGTCGCTTTCAAGCAAATTTTTTACAAAACGTTGTGCCACAATATAGCCTATTCTGTTCATGCCCTGCTCGAGCCTTACTCCCGGCATTTCGGAGAGGAAAGAACGCTCCAGTTCGCCATCAATTTGTTGGATGAGATCTGTTATCGTTTCTTTTGTAAGTGGCTGATTGATATATGGTTTGTAGAGGTTTTCTATTGTTTTGTGCGCAACTATGCCCATCTGCCTGAAGGTGATTCCTATTTCTTCTTCTTCCTCTGCTTCGGTTATGCCCATAATGTCGTGAAAGTAAAATTTGAGCGAACACGACAAATAGCGCGACAAGCTTGTTGGCGACAATCCGCGCTCAAGCCTGGCGTTTATTTTTTGCAGGATTAAAGGCGTTTTTGCAATGGCAATGCTGCGCTGGCTTATTTGTGCATTGGCTTTGTAGGTGTATGACGATTCGATGATTTCGATTTCCGGATTCAAAACACTCACTTCATGTTTGAGTTGAAGCAAAAACCGGCTCATTTCGCCTTTTCCAAATTGGTCGGCTTCGGAGTTGTAGTACAAAAAAATAGTTTTGGCGCTTTGGATAAGATGAAAAAAATGGAAGGCAAAAACTGCCTGACTGTCGTCGCGTACCGGCAAACCGAATGTTGTTCGGATGTCGAACGGAATGAGCGAGTGTTGGTGGGTGTTGCGCGGCAGTATGCCTTCGTTGGCCGAAAGCAGGTGAACGGTATCGAACGATAGGTTGCGGCTCTCCAAAAGCCCCATCAATTGCAGGCCTTCGAGGGGCTCGCCAATAAAGTCGAGGCTAAGGCTGCCGGCAATTTGCTTAAACAAAGGTTCGAGCCACAGATTGCCCGGAAGATCAGGATATCTAACGGCAATCTGAATCAAAATTCCAATCAGCCGTTGTGCAAGAATGGCCTGATTTGTGGTCAATATCATGGCGTCGGCATTGGGTAGCAAGGCAGTATTTTCTTCGGCTAAGCCGAAAATCTCAAGATATTTATTTAGTGTATCGTGCTGGTTTGTAGTGTTTTTTGTGATAATTCCAATTGTTTTTTGCAACAAAGGATGTGCGTCAGCAGCTAAATTGGCGAGGTGCGAAGCGCCAACATAAAGGTTGTTTTCGGTAAGTAAACGGGTTCCAAAGCGCATAAATTCTTCTTTTGTGGCTTTGTCGAGCGAAGCTAAAATGAGATCGTGCCGAAGCACTTTGAGCAATGCATGAACTGCAATTTGCCCGGGATTTCTGCCGGCATTCATCCATTCGTCGAGCTCAAAGAGCGCCGTGAGCAAACCGTAGGCTTGTGTTGAGGTAAAAGGCAAACCCATCGTTACGTTGAAAAGGCCGTTCTTGCCGGGAATGCTATTCAATACCGGATAAATCAACTTTTCATCGGCAAGCACCACAGCTGTCGAAGTTTTTTGGCCCTCGCCGGATGATTGCGACAATGTTTCGCCCAAGGCTTTAGCCTGGCCAATTTGCCCTGAAGCAGCAACGAAATGGATTGTTTTTTTACTGTTAAGGAGCTTATTATCCATCCATTCTTCGCTTATCAGCCTGCTTTTGCTTTTAAACTTACGGAAAGCGGCTCCGGCCTCGTGAAGCCCAAAACGGTTGGGTTTGATGTAGTAAGCATCGAAATCCCAGCGCAGGGCGGCTTTGTTGCTTTCCACAAGGTTTAGGATAACTTTTTCTTCTGCCGGACTAAATGCGTTGAAGCCTGCAAAAATGCTGAAACGCTCTTCGGTGCGGGCTATCAGTTGCGGGGCATCTAATTCGGCCAAAAAGCGCGCAATAGCACCCGACGAAGCACTCCCACTCTGGCGCATAAAATCGTGGAGGTAGGTGTAATAGCGTTCAAACGAACGGAAAAAATGCAAATAACTTTGTTCGTAGGCCGTGAGCGGGCTTCCATCCGGATGCCATTGTTCGAGGGCTTTTGCTTCGGATAGGTAGTTGAAAAGCACTTCCGGCCGAACGAGGTAATGATCAATTTCATCAAATTCTTTAATTAGCTGGTTGGCATAACCGGCAAACTGTACGTTGAGGCTGCCGTTTTTGGCGTCGCAGGCCAAAAGTTCGAGCATGAGCGTAAGCTGATCGGCCTGCTGCATGGAAGCCCATCGGGCAAAAATTTCCTCAATGGAATAAATCTGAGGCATCCAAATAGCCTGATCGGCAAGCCTGGCCAGCTCTTGTCGCAAAAAAAGCCCGGCACGTTTGTTTGGAAAAATAATATTCAGATTTGCAGTGTCGCCCCGAAACTCATCCAAAACCCAAGATGCAATACGTTGGATAAAATTTTTGCTCATAACTTTATTTCCTTAAAAAACTCTTCAATTTGACTAATTTCGCCGGCCTTGCCCACATCAAACCACCAGCCTTCATTTAGCGCCTGGCCCACAATCGAATGGCGTTCGGCAAGTTGCAAATAAAGGTCAATCATCGAACAGGGTCTTACATCCAAACCTTTGAATAGCGCAGGTTTGATGAAATGTATTCCACTAAACGAATAGAGGATTTCCTGGTTGTGATTGGCATTTTTAACCTGCTTTTTTTGCCCGTTTTTTACGTTTTCCCAGCCTATAAGCTGCATTTTTTCATTAAAGATCAATTTCCGGCTGCTTTGCCGATCCCTTACGATCAATGCGGCCATTGCAGCGCTTTTTTCAAATTCCTTCATCAGGCCGTTGAGCTCGAAATTGTGCAAAATATCCACATTATGTA
>CAYYDS010000294.1:0-2928 GCA_964470665.1 uncultured Lentimicrobiaceae bacterium | reverse complement strand
AAAATTATATGTTTGCCGGATCTCACGATGCAGCGCAACAGGCAGCCATTCTGTATTCTTTACTCGCCACCTGCAAGATCAATAATGTAGAACCTTTTGAGTGGCTCTCCAATACGTTGTCGGTTATATCTGACCACCCTGCAAACCAAAGTACAAACTTCTGCCCGGGCAAAGATAGATACCTCCACTCTATTATTTTAGATGCAGTTTGCCGGAGGCTTACTTATGAATTATGAATTACGAATTACGAATTACGAATTATGAATTAAGAGTTGGGTGTTAGGGTTTTTGGGTTTTGAGTGCTGAATTATGAGTTTTGAGTGATAAGTTAAAGCGGAATAAGGGCAAGAAAGCTGTTTTTCCTCTAACGTTTATTTAGAACCCCTTCAAAAATTTTTAAAAAAAACTTGCAAAAGCGGCGCTGCATGCCTTATCTTTGCAAAAGAAACCAAAAATCAAGCAACGCAAAACGATATATGGCTGATAATCAACATATTGCCCCCCAGCTTTTTTCACAAAGAAGCAGCTTGGGATAAGCTTTGGCAAGTGGGTCGTTTTGCGCAGCCATGGGAGCAATCCTATTGGCCAAAAGCCAGCCCGGCCGGGGCCACTGATCTTTGAGCCTTCGGGCCGCTTTGTTGTGAATGTGGGCAGGGCGGCCGGGAAAAGTTTTTACGTTAAATCAATAAATAGAAGAATATCTTTTTTTTAATATAAATATAAAACAATAGAAATGAGAAATCTAAATTATTTTTTTCTCACTCTTTCTTTTTCCTCGCTAATTTTATTCGTTGCCTCTTGCAGCAAGAATGAAACGAAAAATTTTGATCAAACTGATTTTCAATCTCAGATGAATATTGATCCCGAGAGCAGAATTATTGCGTTTAGAGAAAGCATTAATGCCGTAAGAAATAATTTAAATTTAAAATCTGGAAATATATCTTTTGCACCCGATGAAGCAGAATGGTTTGTGGAAGCATTAATAAATTACACTTATGCAAATGCAAGTTTTGAGCAAACGGAGTTCGTCATCGATAGCGCCATCATTGTTGTTCCTGTTTCTGAGGGCGCTATTTTATTGGCTGAAGTACAGAGTTTTTATGATCAAACCATCGAGAAACTGTCTTACCAACATTCAGAAATTATTACCGAATACAAGCAGTTATGTTTGCAGATATCAATTTACGCAACTTCAACGCAGATTCAGCAGTTTTTACCCTTACTTCAGGTTTTGGAATAAATAATGAAAATATGCATTTGAACAATACTTACCCATGGTATTGGGGATGGGCATTAGGGAGATGCGATGGTTCAGGATTGGGTGTTGGTTTAGACGCGGCTGATATAATTACACGCGGTGCCAATCAATTCATCGCTGTACCTTCTGGATACTCCTACTATACGGATGTTTCAATTAAACCATCGTGGTATTATGAATTACCAACAAGCACTAATCCCTATGGGCAATATATGCTTTTCCACGATTTTCAGTTCGGTACTTTAATTCATAGTTGTATGTCGCCTGAAGAAATCAATTATTACATATACTCCGTTTTACAAATCGGAAATATGTTTAAACCGAGCGGGAAAAGCATTATTAATTACCTTGTTTTCGATGCAACGGCTTTTGGCTTAATTAACGGCGTTGATACTTGGGATATGTGCCACGTACTTGAAACCACATATGCCATTTGGCACACAAGCAACACTCCACCAGATGATTTTTAGACCGAATTGGCAGCATAAAAGAATAAAGCATAATTTCCATCCCTATTAAAACTTATCGCATGAAAAATATTATCCTTGTTTTCGTACTTTTATTCACCACCAGCCTGGTATCGCTATCCCAACACACTTTCGAAACGTTAATTTCTAATCCTGCTGACCAGATAATAGATGGTTTATTAGAAGACGACGACGGCAATTTGTTATTTGTTGGGCGCAGTATTACCGAAGGTCAACCGAATAGCTTTTCCGACTATCTTTTTAAGCTCGATAAAGCTGGAAATATTTTATACGAAAATTTTGATCTTGTTTCAGATACTGTTTCTTCATATATGTCAAATATTTTTTATATCAATGAAAACTATTATCTGATAGGAGCCTTAAATAATTTAACGTTGTTGTCGTTTACCAAACTCGATAAAAATTTACAATTGCTTAATTATAAAACTTTTCCGATTTTAGAGAAGAGGTGGTTTTCATATATGAATTCGATGGTTGACTCGGATACCAATTTTGTTGTAACCGGTTATATTACCAAATACGATACTGTTGGAGGAAACGTTTATCTTAATTGGGATGCGTTTTTTTACAAAATTAGTTTGCTTGGCGATTCCATTTCCTCACGTTTTTACACCAATGATGCTAATCGTTGGTATTTTTCGTTTGATATTCTCGAAAGCGCCGACAAATCAAAATATTATGCCTATGTGAGTCATTTTGTAGATAGCTCGCTCGGCTATGACAGCCAACGCCTAAGTCTTGATAAAAACTTTGACAGTATTACGATAGATCTGATCCCTTTAAGGATTTACGACCCCAACTCTCCACTTTACATAAACGAAACAGATGTGCTGATAAGCGGAAAGGGAATGGGCAAAGATTTTCTTTACCATCATGTAATAGCAACTCATAATGAAGCCGGTGAAATTATAAATTATAACAAGTTTAAAAAGGGATCCTATCGCGAACATCCGCCCATGAAAAATGCAATTAGCAAGTTTGGCGACAATATTTATGTTGGTGGTAATTCCAATTTTGATTTTTCTAACCCATTTTGGAGCGGGCAAAAATCCTGGTTTCATTTGGTCAAAGTGGAGCCGGATTTGTCAGTTATTTGGGAAAAGTGGTTTGGGGGCGATGCGTATTATTTGTATCCCCCCGGCGAACTGCATCTTGCAGGGATAAGCAAGTAGGAGCAATTTG
>CAYYDS010000293.1:818-2945 GCA_964470665.1 uncultured Lentimicrobiaceae bacterium | reverse complement strand
ACTCTAAAATATTCATATTTCTCAGTAGATACTTTTTCTCTATTTCCATTTTTACACCTCCAATACCTTAACAATGTGATTAAAGCAACTTTTCTTTGTGTCTAAACTGATGAAACTAGGATAAGTTGCTCCACCCACGAGTCCACGACCTCCTCCATTGAAATTATTGTTAATTTTCTTAGAGATGGCCATTAATTTTTCAGACAACACTTCATAAGCAATGCGCCCATTAGGCCATAAGGCAATAACTGCATCGCAATTACATTCTTGAAAAAGATGCCTTCTCACATCTTTTGCTTCAAGACTTTCAACTGCCAATGCTAAGGCAATACTTGTGGTAGTGCCATCGATTGATAAACAATACTTTTCGATGGTTTTATCCATCTTTTCTATTTCATCTGCTTTAAGGCATTGATAATTATTGTATGCCTTTTCTAAATTGACATTCCAAATCTCTCCCCTTAAAAGATGATTTACGATTGCTTCTTTAGGATATCCTGACATAATTACGTCCTGAATCTTGCAAGCGTTAGTAAACTCATCCTCACTTGATATTTCTGGAAAGTCGTGTGCTCTCGCTAAGCTAGCGAGAGTTTTTGCTAGAATATCATCAGGAAGAAATCTTCTCTGAAGAATTTCTGAAGCACAGAATTTTTCATCCACAAATACTTCTTTAGCAATACTCTTTATTTTTGCTAATGCTTTTTCCTCCCATTTGTGATGATCAAACCATGATATTTTTGATATTATCATGGCATATTGATTAAACATGATATCAACTAAATAATTAGAATAACCGATATCAGCAATCAATATTTGATCTCCTTCTTCTATATTCTCACATAGTATTCTCAATCCTTTTTCTATGTTTTGATAATCAACAAAATAATGCTTTGTTGATATACCAGACTTTCTTGCCCACATTTCTGTAATAGTATGACATACGATGCCATCAACATCAACATGAGCAATAATGTATAGCATTATGTTCCTCCGTATTGTTGAGAAAGCGAAAATAAAATGCTTTTTAGTTTTTCTACTGTTTTATCTCCTTTTCCATGATAGACAATAGTATGCTTTCCAGTATCATAGACAATTCTTTTAATGCCTATTACTGGATTATCATTTTGAATTTGACTCGCATCAAATTCTTCTTTAACTTTCCGAAAAATGTTAATCTGCCTTGCATTTGAAGTAGTGTCTTGATTGCCAGACACTCTGTTTGCAAGTCGAGACACAACTGCTTCTTCGTTGCACACGACCTGGATGATATAGGCTTTTTTAATTCCGTTACTTGATGCGACTCTATAAACTCTCTCCCTCATTTCTGCACTTGAGAAAGTTGCATCGAAGAGAACGTCATTTCCTTTGCCCAACTCGTTCTCCAGCACTTGAAAAGCATACTCATAAACCTGTTCTTTTTGCTCTTTAATCTTAGGAGCATATCTCTTAACTAATTGAGTAAATTCACTCTTATCAGTTAGAGGATTGATAACTTGCTGGAAATCAATCATCTTTTCGTCTTGAGACTTAATCCAAGACTCTACTTCAATAGAAGGCATGGATTCGTGATTAAAATCCTGAGGGAATAATCCCTTCCTAAGATCATCTGTCCTGATGACAGATGCATTAAATTTGTTGCTAATAGCATCTGCAACAGTTGTTTTGCCTGAAGCTACGTAACCACAGACAATAAATACTTTTTGCATTTATGCCTCCGGTAAGTATATCAATGCCAAGTTGTAGTAATTTCTTGCAACTTTAAACATCTTCTCTTGCTCATCCTTTTCTGCCATTTGATTGGCAATCATTGTGCTAATCTGCCCTCGAACAAATGCTCGATAACAGATATAGAACTTTAATAATCGCTCTATTCCTTCAGGGTCGCTTTGAGAAATTTCTTTTTCGTAGGCGATTTGAATCGCCTTGGCGACATCTGCGCGCTTACGAGCAAGAGCGTCCATAATTGCAAACGCCACATCAGAAATTGGATCCATGAAACTGAACTCATCTTTAAATCCAATTCCATCGAAGATTTTTACTTCTTCATTTTCGACAAACATGTTTCCAGCATGTCCATCGCCATGACATTGTTTCATCAGATTCTTGTTGCATATCCTCGTCCTG
>CAYYDS010000293.1:0-808 GCA_964470665.1 uncultured Lentimicrobiaceae bacterium | reverse complement strand
AAAATATGTACTATTTTCAGTAAGAAATTTTCGAATACGGTTAACAACCTTGGAATAGTTTTCCTCGGTGATTGTATTGCCAACCGCATTGGCAACACTCTTTGAAACAAAGAATAGCTCTTCCCAGTTTTCGAAAATGCTTTTGTAAGCAATTTCCGAAATTTGAGTGTTGGTTTTTGCTCTGCTGTGGGCTTTAGCAAATAGTCTTCCTATTTGACTCCCATGCTCTTCGGTTACTTTTCCTTGATCATAGAGTATGTCGAGTCCTTGAGAGGAATCGAATTTTCTCATAATGATCGTGGGGATGCCATTGATTTCTACTGCCCGCGATTCAAGGTCTGGACAATAAGTAGAATCAATTTCTGCGGTTCTAATGACTGCTGACCTTCGAGCCTCTATTGGTCTAAGGTCAACAAAGCCAAGGTCCACCTCTTTAATCTCCTTTGCCACTAGATTATGACCAAAGTAGATTTTAGACATGTGGGTCTCAACACTGTTTACAATCTTTCCGATTTCTTCCTCAATTTTTGCTGCCATTGCTTTTCCCTCCTTAATCCCGACAGAAACATCTTTACATGATTATTTCAGAGACGGGAAACTAACTACTGTTCTGATAATTAGTTCTCCATCTCCGAATAATTATTTGTTAATGTACAACTTCTTAACCAATATCTTATACAATAAATTAGTTATTATGTCAATTTTATAATCCTACATTCTGGTCCCAATCTTAATTTAATACAAAAGACATATAAGTTCTGGTAAGATATTTATGCCTATTACATCAAAACACCGAAATTAATTATCT
>CAYYDS010000292.1:0-2963 GCA_964470665.1 uncultured Lentimicrobiaceae bacterium | reverse complement strand
AAGAGCCGGCAATTCTCATTGCCGAAGATGAAATACTAAATATGCTATACATCAAACGGGCGCTCAAAAACTCGGGTTTCAACCTGCTTTATGCCCATAATGGCGAAGAAGCCGTGAAGATGGTGCACGAAAACCCCAACATTAAAATGGTGCTCATGGACATTAAGATGCCTGTAATGGACGGGCTCGAAGCTACACGCATCATTCGCGCCACCCACAACAAGCTGCCAATTATCGCCGTTACGGCCTATGCAGCCAACGACGACCGCTTTACCTGCATCGAAGCCGGCTGCTCTGATTATATTGCCAAACCCTTTACAGCCGACGATCTGAAACATCTCATCCGGAAATACGCTCAGTTCTCAAACGATTAACCCATTGCTAAGCCTTAACCGGTGGTTTTAACGGTTTTTTGCAATAAGCAACAGCTCGTTTTGGCTTCACTTTGAGCAAAACGAAACAATTTTGCTGAAATGATGTTGGTTTTTTTTGTACCCTTGCAGCTTTGCAGAAACAAAAAACAGCATCGCGATGAAAACGCAACCGCACGCATCTCCTTCCTTATTATACCGTTTCTTAAAACCGTATGTTAGGCTGAGCTATCGAGCATATTACAACCGGTTTGCCGTTCGGAATTCGCATCTTGTTCCGGCAAAAGGCCCTGTTATTTTTGCCATAAATCATCAAAATGCCTTTATGGATGCTCTTGCAGTGGCTATTTCAACCAAACGCAACCCATGGTTTATAGCACGTGCAGGAATATTTAAAAGTTCGACAGCCCGTTTTTGGCTCAACTTGCTACAATTGCTACCCATCTATCGTTTTCGCGACGGGCACGCTCAAATGAAAAAAAACGACGAGGCCATGAGCCGGGTGAGGAATTTGCTTCATGAAAACCAGGCTATACTTATTTTTCCCGAAGGAAACCACAACCGCAATTGGGCACTTCGGCCCTTGCAAAAAGGCATAGCCCGCATGGCTTTTGATTTTGAAACAGAAACCGATTGGTCGTCCGGATTGCAAATTGTGCCTGTTGGCCTCCAATACGAAGAACATCTGCACAGCCACAGCGAATTACTGGTGAGTTACGGCAAACCCATCCCCATTGCCGCGTATCAAAACGCATACACCGACAATCCGGCTCGGGCAGTCAGGCTGCTTTTAAACGAGCTTGCCGGACAAATGAAAATGCTGATGGTACATATCGCCCCCGAAGCGGAATACAATTCAATTTATACACAACTGAAAAACAGGCCAAATCGCGAAAATAATCTGATACAACGACTCGCTTCCGATCAGCAATTTGTTAAAGCAACAACTCCCCATTCGCCATTGCCGAAAGTGAAGCCCAAAACCCGGAAGCTCTCCTGTTATCTGCTTTGGCCGCTCTTTGCAGTATTTATTTTGCCTCATTTCCCCGTTATTGCCTTGGCCAAACAAATTATTAAAAAAACGGTTGAAGACGATCATTGGACTTCCTCCATCACATTTGGCACACTTATTCTTGGCGGGCCGCTGTTTTATGCCATAGAGGCATTACTAATAGTCTGGCTTTCGCACAGTTGGCTGCTTGCACTTGCTTTCTTGGGCCTTATTTGGCCTACGGGAAAATTTACTTCAGCCTTTCGGTATCACTGCATTCAAAAATCTTGATTCTGTTGAATAATGAACTGGATTATCCTAATCATTGCCGGCCTTTTTGAGATCGGCTTTACAACTTGCCTTTCCAAAGCCCGCACAACATCCAATCCCGAAACCTATTGGTGGTTATTGGCTTTTCTTATTAGCCTGAGCATCAGCATGGTATTGCTTTACAAAGCCAGCCAGCAATTGCCCATGGGGACTGCCTATGCGGTTTGGACAGGAATTGGCGCTGTTGGAACCGTAATAGTTGGCATTGTCTTTTTTGATGAGCCAATCCATTTCTGGCGTTTATTTTTCATTTTTAGCCTTATCGCCTCCATAGTAGGGTTAAAAACCATATCTAACTGATTTTTATCTAAATACAAAATGAGAATGGCACATAAATTGCGGCTTCTTAAAGTGAAAAAATCGTTTGATCATGAAAACATTCCTTCAAATTTTTGCTGTTCTGGCTGTTATTACTTCCTGCCAAACACCAAAAAAAGCAGCCAAACCCGATAAACAGCCCACTGCCGAAATCGGCCTGTCGCCCGACAGCCTTCAGCACGAAATCATCATCCTCGATCCGGAATTCGAGCGCTGGTATTTAAGCCGTTTTTCCAACGCCATTGATCGTTCCAATGATTTTTACCTTTCGATGAACCGTCTTGGCATCTCAAACTGGAATCATTATTACAATACCGGGCGATACCAAAGGGCAATAAGCAGTTACATTGATTATCAACCTTTTACCGACTACGGGATAGAGGTAAACCGCAAATTGTATTGGTATTTCAAATTCATGGAAGAGAAATTCAGGATTCCGCTGCTACGCTGAACTTTTTTGATGCTTCAATCCTAATATTAGGGCTTTTTAAAGCGAAAAAAGGCGGTTTGCGTCGAGTTTCACAAAAATAAACAACATGATGGTGAAAGCCCACAAACTCGAACCTCCATAACTGATAAAAGGCAAAGGGATGCCGATAACCGGAGCCAATCCGATCGTCATGGCAATGTTGATGGCGAAATGGAAAAACAGCACCGCAATCACCGAGTATCCATACACCATTGAAAAGATTGACCGCTGGCGCTCGGCCATTCGGATGAGCCGCACAAACAACAGCACATATAAGCCAATAACTATGGTAGTGCCAAAAAAGCCCCACTCCTCGCCTACTGTGCAAAAAATAAAATCGGTGCTTTGCTCGGGCACAAAATTGTATTTAGTTTGCGTTCCATGTAAAAACCCCTTACCGAAAAGTCCTCCTGAACCAATTGCAATTTTCGACTGATGAACATTCCAACCCGCTCCAAGAAGATCAGATTCAATACCAAGAAGA
>CAYYDS010000291.1:0-2998 GCA_964470665.1 uncultured Lentimicrobiaceae bacterium | reverse complement strand
AAGTTTTCCTATTGGAGGAATACATGATCCAGCACTGCCATGTCACGTACTAGTGATAGTACAATCTTTAGATCCAGTAATAGTTCTTGTAGTACATCCATTGCTTTGAGTAAATGTTTGTGTCGAACATACGGTATTTGGATCTGGTGTTCGTGATCATGGAGTACATCAATTTCCTCATCCGCAAGATTTAGTTCCTTGGTATGTTCAGGTAGTACATCCATTGTATCGTTGGAAGGTATTTGAATAACAGACAGTACTTGTATCTGGAGTTCATGGTATACATGTCGAGTTATCTTGTACGCTTATTGTAGCCTCACATGATCAAGTAGATCATGGATCGGCAATATTACTTACTATCAATATTCAGGTAAATGTTCATGTCGTAGTATACATATGAGAGTAGGTTAGTGCTCAAGTATACACATTTCCTGTATATCCATCTCCAAAGGACAAACTATCAAAATTCATCCATCAGGTATTGATGCCAGAAATAATAAATGTTCATGTCAATGGAGCGTTGCCATTAAGTGTACTTACTCATAGAGTACAACTTGGGATATTCCATGTACAAGAATCAGAACAAGCAGAATCTGATCCATTATCTTCTCATTCATCACAAATTTCTTCTGGTCATACAATTCCATCTCCACAAATATCTTCCATGAAAAATACTTCTGTAGATCAAGTATTACTATAGATGTTTGGGTTTTCCCACATCACATCCGTCGCTATATACGCTATGTTGGTGCCAGTGGTAGAGAGTAGTGCAGAAGAATGTACGAGTACATTATAAGAGATTTCTGTACTCATTCATGAAAGAATGTTCCCTGTTCATGCTGGAGAAATAATGCCTGTGAAGAGTATAGTAGTAGGTCATTGGGTACAATCACCCATGATGAGTGGAGATCATATATCTCGTAATTCTTCTCCTGTAAAGCTTCAGGATACCAAACATAATCACGTAGAAAGCGTATCTACAATATATACTCCGCTAGCCATATACGATCAGCTATTGCCAATATGTAGAGTATAGGTTAGTAAATCTCATGATCTCGTATAGACTTTCCCTCCAGAGAGTGAAAGGGTTTGAGAAACTACTGATTTGTTTAGATATAGGTCAGGATTAGCGATTATTCAATTATTAAGATAATGTACGGGAGGATAATCATATGCATCAAAAGCAAAGAATCATAAACCAGAAAATGCTATAGAATAGTCAGTCTCTCGTGTGTTAGGAGTCATTAAGGTAATAGCTATCGTTCATCATGATCATATCGGTAGAGGAATATCATTATTCATGTTGATAGCATCAAAGATGAGTTGATTGTTCTCTCATGTATACAAAGAACTATGATGAGTAATATCTTCCCATGCTAGATCTCATGAAAATTGATGCAATACCTTGTATATAGTAAGTCATGCAGGGATATTGGTTTTTAAGAGTAGTTGATGCATAGAAGAAACGTGATGGAGATTTTGATAGTGTATAAAGTAGGTAATAGGATATCATGCAGGGACAGGTGATGGATTTATCAAACTAGATACCGTAAGGTATGCATAGTTATAGAGTTGATTTATTTCTTCGTTTGATAAAAAGGTGTATCACAATCATAATATAGTCATGTATCCGTTTTGTATGGTTCCATTGAGAGCAGTACCACTGTCTTGTACTACCCATCATATAGTCATGCTTTCATCAGGAGCTAAGATATTATTGGTATTTGCCAATTTGACTGCCATAAACTTAGTTTGATAAGCATGAGGAGATGACCATACACCGCTCATAGAGGATATTCATCATGAAAAATTATTTTGTATGGTGTTGATAGTAAATGGTGGAGAATCGGTAAGTCTTTGAGGTAGTCAATCGGTATCTTTACTTGTAAAAGATACTTGACATAGAGGGCAGGTATATGATGTGGGTATAAGTCAATCTTGTTTGTTGGTGTGAGTTCATGAAAGATAAGTTTCTATAAATTTTGTTGTAGCTGGGACTTCAAAAACTGCATACATGCCGCTAGAGAGGTTGATAGGAGATGTACCGGTATTGGTAATGGTTGCAGAGTAAGTTATATATCCACTGACAGGAATCCCATCATAATCATTTCTATAGGTCCAAGAGTATCAAATAGTGTATCATATCAAAGTATAGTTTCTTCAGACTACGGATGTGATTGGAGTCATACATTGACTATCGACACCACTTCGTGTAGTGGAAAAAAATATATTAGTGTTTGTAAAGATTCCTTTTGTTGGAATAATCCAAGAAATAGTTCCTGTTTTTGTTGTTCATCAAGTAAGGTGATTCATATAGAGATATATGGCTCACGTAGTAATGCTTGCACGTCATAAAGAGACAAGTGTTTCTAGATTCATTCCGTCAAAAATAAATCATGTATATGACAAAGAGGTAAATATCCCATTGATATATATTTGAGGTATTGTGATTTTTCATGTGATATTATCAATAGTGGTTCATGGTATTGTGTTAGATACACCCAGAGGATGAATAAGAAGTCATGATGATGCTGTAAGAGTAGTTCATCGAATACGGTTATTGTATGGTACTAAAATTCAGGTGTGGATTAGATTACCTGCTATAGGATTAATGGTATAATAAATAGGATTGCCCGCAATTAATGTTCTAGTAAGAAAATATGGAAAAAATTCATAATAATTATTTGATAGAGAAGATTTTAAATAATATTCTGTATAAGATTTATTGGGAATCTGGTATGTACTACATGTATTATATAGATTTGTTCTAAGTTTGGTTTCAACAACAAAAGATCAACTATTGGTAACTCAAAAACAAGTATCTCAATTTATTGCTCAAGATAAAAATGGTGAGGGTAGGCAGGGGACATAGATAGCTACCCGCAAATGTCAGGTATGTCACGATCATGGATTAGTAAGTGTCCATCCAGTTCATAAATTATTATTTATTCGAATTCATGTATAATCGCCCGTATTGTGAGGTGGGGGGTTTGACCAA
>CAYYDS010000290.1:0-3003 GCA_964470665.1 uncultured Lentimicrobiaceae bacterium | reverse complement strand
CTACTTAGCCGAAAAATATCCGGAAAGCTACGACCCATTGGTGCCGAAAGATCTGGTTTACAGTGGTCCGTTTGGCCTCACCGACCCTACCGAAATAGAGGGTGTTGATCTTGGAAAGCTCGTGCTTGCACCCACCCGCACCTATGCACCGGTGATGAAAGCCGTGATCGAAGCGCACTTGCCACGCCTCAACGGCATTATCCATTGCAGCGGCGGCGCCCAAACCAAGGTGTTAAACTTTGTAAATCAGCTTCATGTGGTCAAAAGATCTCTTTTTCAAATTCCGCCCCTTTTTCGACTTATCCACGAAGCTTCGCAAACCGCCTGGAGCGAAATGTATCAGGTGTTTAATATGGGGCACCGAATGGAGATTTATACCGATCCGCTTACTGCTGATGACATTATCCGAATAGCACAAAGCTTTGATGTTGAGGCCCGTATCGTTGGCCATACAGAAGATTCCGATAAAAAACGCCTGACCATCCAAAGCGAATACGGCGTGTTTGTGTATGAGTAAAACCGCGCATTAAAGCGCTTTTTGCCCATTTTTCAATTCAGATTTTCAAACTTCGCCAGCATTATGTAATTTTGCGGCCTTAATTTTTTTCCTGTGGAAATAGTAGATAAACTCGAAGTCATCAACCGACGTTGGGAAGAGATGGGCGAACAATTGAACGACCCTTCGGTAATGGCCGACATGAAAAAGTTCGTCAAGCTCAACAAAGATTATAAGGACCTGGAACCGGTTGTAACAGCCTTCAAAGAATATAAAAACGTGCTGGCAAACATTGACCATGCCCGCGAGCTGATAAAAAACGAAAAAGACGAAGATTTTAAGCAAATGGCCCTCGATGAGCTCGATGTGCTGCTCGAACGCAAAGAGCAAATCGAAAACGATATCCGCCTGATGCTGATTCCGAAAGATCCGCAGGATAGCAAAAATGCCATTGTGGAAATAAGGGCGGGCACAGGCGGCGATGAAGCCAGCATTTTTGCCGGCGATCTCTACCGGATGTATCAGAAATTTTGCGAAACAAAAGGCTGGAAAACCGAGCTGGTTGAGATGAATGAAGGTACTGTTGGGGGTTTCAAAGAAGTGGTATTCAATGTGATAGGCGATAATGCCTATGGCATCATGAAATTTGAATCGGGGGTGCATCGCGTGCAGCGTGTTCCGAAAACCGAAACCCAAGGGCGCATACACACTTCCGCAGCATCGGTGGTGGTTTTGCCCGAAGCCGAAGAGTTTGATATCGAACTCAACGAAAGAGACATCCGCAAAGATACGTTTTGCTCTTCGGGCCCCGGCGGGCAGTCGGTCAATACCACTTATTCAGCCATCAGGCTAACGCATATCCCAACGGGTATTGTGGTTTCGTGTCAGGACGAAAAGTCGCAGCTCAAAAACCTGGCCAAAGCCATGAAAGTGTTGCGTAGCCGTATTTTCGAAATAGAATACAGCAAATACCTTGAAGAGGTTGCCTCTAAGCGCAAAACGATGGTTTCGACAGGCGACCGTTCGGCCAAAATTCGTACCTATAACTGGCCACAAGGCAGGGTAACCGATCATCGGATAAACCTAACGCTTTACAACCTTTCGTCCATAATTGACGGCGACATCAATGAGTTGATCGAAAACCTGCAGGTGGCCGAAAACGCTGAAAGACTTAAAACCGAACTCGAAAATTAATGTGTATGAACAGATCCCGGCTTTTTCAGGAGATTATCAAAAAGCAGTCCTATCTCTGTGTGGGCCTCGATCCGGTTTTGGAAAAAATTCCAAATGAACTATTGTCGGAACCCGATCCCGTATTTGCTTTCAATCAGGCCATAATTGATGCAACAGCGCCATACGCCGTTGCATTCAAGCCGAATACGGCTTTTTATGAAACCGAGGGCAGCCGCGGCTGGCAAACACTCGAGAAAACCGTTGCGTATATTCGGCAGCGTTATCCGGATATTTTCATTATTGCCGATGCCAAAAGAGGCGATATAGGCAATACTTCGGCGCGCTATGCGGCTGCTTTTTTCAACCGCCTTGGAGCCGATGCCATTACCGTTGCGCCTTATATGGGAGCCGATTCGGTTGAGCCGTTTTTAGGCTTTGATGGAAAATGGGTTGTTTTGCTCGCCTTGACTTCCAACAGCGGCTCGGCCGACTTTCAATCGGCCGAAAACCAAATTGCTTTGCCACTCTATAAGCAAGTAATTTTGAAAGCTAAAAGATGGGCTACAGCCGAGCAATTAATGTTTGTAGTTGGCGCAACACGCCCGTCGGAGCTTGAAGCCATCAGGCTAATGGCGCCCGAATATTTTTTCCTTGTGCCGGGAGTTGGTGCTCAGGGTGGTGATTTAGAAGCGGTTAGCCGTGCCGGCTTGAATAGATACGGCGGATTGCTTATCAACGCATCGCGAAGTATCTTGTATGCCTCGTCGGGGAGCGACTTTGCCCAAAAAGCAGCCGAGGAAGCACAACGGCTTCAGCTGCAGATGAAACAACAGCTCCTGATAGCCGGATTGAAATAAAAAAAAGCAGCGCTGAGGCTGCTTTTTTTATTTAGATTCCTTCGATTACGGTAGTCCAACCGTAAATATCTTCCGCTTCGGCTTCCTGAATGGCTTTCAGCTTTTTGTATAGCATAGTGGAGTATTTTCCGGCTTCGGTGCCGTATTCGTACACTTTATTGTTTTGGGCATCCACAATTTTGCCAATAGGCGAAATAATGGCTGCTGTTCCGCAGGCACCTGCTTCTTCAAAAAGTTCGAGCTCTTCAACCGGAACCGGGCGGCGTTCTATTTTCAATCCGGCATCTCTGGCCAGCACCTCAATGCTTTTGTTGGTGATAGAGGGCAAAATGGTGTGCGATTCCGGCGTGATATAGGTGTTGTTGCGAATGCCGAAAAAGTTGGCCGGACCGGCTTCGTCAATGTATTTCTTTTCTTTGGCATCCAGGAAGATGGCGGTGGAATAGCCCTCGTCGTGGGCACGTTCGCCAGCGCGCA
>CAYYDS010000289.1:0-3074 GCA_964470665.1 uncultured Lentimicrobiaceae bacterium | reverse complement strand
CGTAACAACGCACTCATCTATCAGGTGCCCGCAACAAATCCATAAAATTTATTCCCCAAAAAAAAATAAAAACCGGAGGCGAAAAATTGCCTCCGGTTTTTTTGTGGGGGAGAAACAAA
Organism: uncultured Lentimicrobiaceae bacterium; assembly: GCA_964470665.1. Classification (GTDB taxonomy): domain Bacteria; phylum Bacteroidota; class Bacteroidia; order Bacteroidales; family F082; genus JALNZU01. The sequence goes on along the minus strand of CAYYDS010000289.1, from coordinate 2,955 downwards.
TTCCCATTTCTGGATTATATGACAAATATGGGATTTTTATATTATTTCGCTATTTTACTTATATTACTGATTATCTGTTGTTTACCGACTGAAATAAGTTTGGCATAATGCTTGAATTTCTTAAATAAACTTTAAAACACAAGATTATGAAAAAGCAAAAAATCACAATCATTTACCTCTTGCTCTTATTGGTTGCAACAGGTCAAATGGCCTTTGGTCAGTATGTTATTGACTTTGAAGGCGAAAACGAGCATAAAATCGCCTATGCTAATGGCGACTTAAGCCTTAGTGGGAAGCTCTGGAATTTGAATGATGTATTGGTTTACAAGGTTCATGACATTGACGAATGGGCCAACGGAAATCGCTCTGCTCGCCTTAAAGGCGTCAAAAACACCAGCATGACCATGAAAGAAGACAAAACGAATGGTTTAGGAACAATCCGTTTTGATTATAAAGCATGGAAAGACGATAATCAGGTGGAGTGGATTGTTCAATATAGCACAAATCAGGGCGTGAGCTGGCTGCAGGTCGGAAGCAGTTTTACCCCACAAAAAGAAGGTCCGGTTAAGCGTTTCGAAGAAAACGTAAATATAGCAGGGAATGTGCGAATCCGCATCATTACCACAAGTACGGCAGGCACTTCCACCTACAGACGCTTAAATATTGACGACATCATTATGACCGACTACAATATGCCTCCACAGATCAGCGGTATTCAGCATCAACCCGCACCTTATATCGGTTATCAGAATACGGTTTCGGTAAGTGCAACAATTACCGATAGCGATGGCAGCGTTACAGAAGCAAAATTAGGCTGGAGCACCAATAGCGGAGATTATTCCAACACCATAAACATGACTGCAGGCAGCGGCAATGTTTATACAAGCGCTTCCAACATTCCGGCACAAGCCCTTGGCACAACAATTTATTATCGGATTACTGCAAAAGACGACTTTGGAAACATCAGCACAAGCACAGAAAAATCCTACAGCATAACCGGCATCGTTGCGCAGGACGATTTTTCTCAGGCAATGGTTGATTCGGACGTCGAGATAGATATCCTTTCGAACGACCATGATCAAAACGGAGCGGTTATTCCCTCAAGCGTTGTTGTAAGTTTAGTTTCAGGAACCGAACCAAACCCTGCTACAGAAGGCACTTTTAGCGTAAATCCAAACGGCACTTTAAAATTTTCTCCGGTAATGAATTTCATTGGCGAAGCCACCGTTGATTATAAGGTATGCGACACCAACGGCCAATGCGATATCGCAACGGTTACAATTGAAATGATCATGGGGATATCCAACCTCTACCCGGCCCACGGACCAGGAACTCTGGCTTTTGAAGACCTCTGGCCAGGCAAAGGCGATTACGATTTTAACGACTTAGTGATTGACTATCAATTTGAAGTTATATCCAACCTTGATAATTATGTAGATAAAGTGATTGCCACTTTTGAGCTGAAAGCTTTCGGAGCTGCATTGGAAAACGGATTTGGTTTTCAGCTCGGAAATGTAAATTCAAACGATCTTACCGTAACCGGATCACAGCTTACTGAAAGCTTCATCAGCCTAAACGGAAACGGCACCGAAGCCGGCCAAAGTTATGCCACCATTATCGTTTTCGACAACACTTTTTCCCATATGGAAAATCCGGGCTGGGGAATTGGCGTGAACACTACTCCCGACGCAGCCTATGTTCAACCCGTTCGGTTTACTCTAATCTTAAAATTTAAACCCAATACCTATTTGGTAAACGAACTGGATATTGCCGGTTTCAACCCTTTCTTGATTGTAAACAAAACCCGCGGACATGAGGTTCACCTGCCCTATTACAAACCGACAGAGCTGGCAGATGCAAGCCTGTTTGGACAATGGGAAGACGACAGCAAGCCGGCTACAGGCAGGTATTATGTTACTGAAAATAATTTGCCTTGGGCGCTCAATATCTACGAAAATTTTGAATATCCCATTGAAAAGCAAGACCTGCTTCAGGTTTACCTCAAGTTTGCCGAATGGGCCAACAGTGGCGGAACATTGTTTCCCGACTGGTACAAAAACCTTCCGGGCTACCGCAATCAGTATCTGATCTATCAGAAACCAGCCAACTAAAACATGATGTTGAAAGCCGCAATTTGCAAAATCTCAATTTAACATATCGTCCCATATTTAATAATAATTCCCATTTTAAGACTTTAAACAGAAATCCACATCAATCATATAAGGCTGAATATCTGATACTTAAATGAATAAAAGAGTTTGGCACAAGAATTGAATAAAGATTAATAAACCCTTAAAAACGAAATAGACATGAAAAAGATTCTCTTTATATCGGCCATCATTGCAGCAACGCTCTTTACTTCTTGCAGGAAAGATCGAATTGTTGACGAGCCCACGGCTCCCGAAACATTCGAAGAGTTAAGTGTTCCTAATTCCTTTGACTGGAAAACCACAAAGGACGTTTCGCTTACAATTAGCGCTACGGCACAGGGCATCGTTGAGGTAACCAATGCGCAACAGATTGCATACCAAAAAGCTTACCTCAGCCCCGGAATGGCCTACACCATGAAGCTTACTGTTCCATCCTACGAAAATACAGTCCGGCTTAAGTTTAAAGGTTTCGAAACCACACTCGAACTCACTTCGCCGCAGCTGAGCTATACATTCCAGTAATACTTGTCTGAAAAACAAACAAATGTTTGTGAATAATGGCTGCCTCTTAAAAAAGGCGGCCTTTGTTTTTTTGAACAAAATGCAGCTTTGTAAATTAGCGGAAATAACGTTGAATGGCCGCAAGCATTTTGTCGTGCAGTTTTCCGTTGCTGGCGATGATGTCGGCGCCAAAAACAACTTCATCCCCGCCTTTAAAAGTGCTTACCCTGCCCCCTGCCCTTTCAACAATAAAAGCGCCTGCAGCCACGTCCCACGGGTGCAGGCCGTATTCATAAAAAACTTC
>CAYYDS010000288.1:0-3084 GCA_964470665.1 uncultured Lentimicrobiaceae bacterium | reverse complement strand
AATCAAAGCATACATTTCGGGCGTAAGCTTTGTGTTGGGGCTTGGATCGATCTGATGTCCCTTCTTATTCAGAAATTCAACGATGGTGCTGGTGCCAACATTGAATTCCTTGGCGGCTTTTGATAAACGAATTGAAGATGAGCCTTCGGACATAATCAGGATAAAGTTTTTAATTTTCGAAAACAAAGTGCAAAAATATGGATTTTATTCAAATTCAGCTTTTAAGATACGAATGATATCGGCAATGGTTTCGTCATCAAACTCAGTACGCCTTTTTATTTCATCGGGGCTCAGCTCCAGAACGCTTTTTGCAGTATCGAAGCCAACTGATTTGAGCACCTCGATGATCAGTTCATCAATTTCATCGTTAAATTCGTCAAGATCAACGTCTTCCGAATCAAAATCAATATCTCTGTACACATCAATTTCGTAGCCTGTAAGTTTTCCGGCGAGTTTAATGTTGAAACCGCCTTTTCCAATGGCAAGGCTCACCTGATCGGGTTTCATATACACTTCGGCTTTTTTGGTTGCGTCGTCAATATGAATCGAGCTTACTTTTGCCGGGCTCAATGAGCGGTTGATATACAGGCTTGGATTTGTAGTGTAGTTGATAACGTCAATATTTTCGTTTCGCAACTCTCTTACAATGCCATGAATGCGCGAGCCTTTCATGCCAACGCATGCTCCAACGGGGTCGATGCGGTCGTCGTAGGATTCAACGGCGATTTTAGCTCTTTGGCCGGGTTCTCTCACTATGCGGCGAATGGTGATAAGGCCGTCGTAAACTTCGGGAACTTCGGCTTCGATAAGGCGTTGCAGAAAAATTTCGGCCGTACGCGAGAGGATGATGTGGGGTACGTTTTTAACCATTTCCACTTTTAATACCACTGCACGAACGGTATCGCCTTTGCGGTAAAAATCGGCCGGGATTTGCTCCGATTTGGGCAAAACCAGTTCGATACCTTCGTCGTCGAGCACGAGCATTTTTTCGCGCCAAACCTGATATACCTCGCCGGTAATGATTTCGCCGAGCTTATCTTTGTATTTTTGATAAACGGTATCTTTCTCATATTCAATAATTTTCGATACCAGGCTTTGGCGGATGGTGAGTATTTCGCGCCGGCCAAAATCGCTGATGCTGATGGCTTCCGAAACCTCTTCGCCAACTTCGAAATCGGGTTCAATTTTGATGGCATCCGACAAGGCAATCTGCGAAGCAGGATCTTCCACTTCGTCGTCTTCCACTATCTGGCGATTGTGCCAAATTTCGAGGTCGCCTTTGTCAATATTGATGATGATGTCAAAGTATTTGTCGGAGCCGTATTTCTTTACCAACATGGCTTTGAACACATCCACTAAGATGCGCATCATCCGCTCGCGGTCAATGTTTTTAAATTCCTTAAACTCAGAAAAACTTTCAACTAAGTTAATGCTATCCATTTGGAATATAATGTATTATGTAAAACTAATAACAGGCCAACCTTCTTTTATCTCGTGGTAAGGCACCCGAAGAATGTCGCCAATTTCTTCTTGTTTGATTTTTTTATGTTTCTTTTCGTGTATGGTTTCGATGGTAACCGTTTCGTTTCCGGCTTCGATTATTTTTCCGGTATGAATGTTTCCGTCGCTCATTTCAAGGCGGATTTTTCTACCTATATTTTTTACATATTGACGTGGTATGCTTAGCGGATGATCGAGCCCTGCCGAGGAAACGCGGAGTTCGAAATCCAGCTCATCGCGGTTTAAGCGGCTTTCGAGCGCACGGCTCACTTCAACACAATGCTCTATCGTTAGCGCACTATCGGAGTCGAGAAAAACGAAGATTTTATCTTCATTTTTGAGCACCACATCTACCACAAAACGGTCGGTTCCATCAAGGAATTCATCAACCCAAATTTTTATTTGTTCTTTATCCAACATAAAAAATTGAACATTAAAAAAGGGGCTTTTGCCCCCCATTATCTTCATCTCACCGCAAAACGCTGCAAATGTACAACATTTTCATTGAGCTACAGGCCAATACGCAAAAAAATAATTTTCTAAGCGTATTAGGGGCCTTAAAGCACAAAACCCTCGTATTGAGGGTTTTGTGCTTCATTCCGTTGTCCAACCAGGATTCGAACCTAGACAGGCAGAACCAAAATCTGCAGTGCTACCATTACACCATTGGACAAAATGTTCTGTCATTCAAAACGGCTGCAAAAGTAATACAATCTTATATTGTGTGCAAGTTAATTCATTTTTTTTTATCGAAAGGTGAAAACATTTACCTTTGCAGCCCTCATTTTAACCACCTTAAATTGCTTTCTATATGGCTCTCAACTGTGGAATTATCGGCCTTACCAATACCGGAAAAACTACCATTTTCAATTGCATGTCGAACACCAAGGCAGAGGCTTCGAGCTATGCTTTTAGTGCTACCAAATCGAATATCGGCATGGTTGAGGTTCCCGATCAGAGGTTGCAACACATTGATGCACTGATTCGTTCGGCAAAAATCGTGCCTGCAGTTGTCGAAATTGTTGACGTTCCGGGCCTGGCCAAAGGCGCCAGCCAAGGCGAAGGTGTTGGAAATAAGTTTTTGGCCGACATTCAACAAATGGACGCCTTAGTGCATGTGCTTCGCTGCTTTGACGACCCTGCACTGCCCCACATCGAAGGCTCGATTGATCCGGTGCGCGATATGGAAATTGTGGATCTGGAACTGCAAGTGCGCGACCTCGATTTGGTGATGCGTAAGATGCAGCGCGTTGAAAAACTTATAAAGGTGGGCGAAAAAGACGCCAAAAAGACAATGGAAGTATTGCAGGTTTATAAAAATCACCTGGAAAATTTTGGAAACGCCCGCACTGCTCCCGTTGAAGAAGAAGATAAAAAACACCAGCAGATAAAAACCACCCTGGACAACCTCGGACAACAAGCTCGCTCTTTACAAGACCGTCAGGAGCAATTAAATCGGCTGAAAGTCGATTCCAACGAACGCGAAAAACAACTATCTGGCTGGGAAAGAAGCGTCAGGACATCTCGGGAATTAATCACAGCGTATGATGAATTATTACAACAATCCGACGCTATAGAAGAAGG
>CAYYDS010000287.1:0-3125 GCA_964470665.1 uncultured Lentimicrobiaceae bacterium | reverse complement strand
CGCTTGTGGTTACATCTTGCCAATGCCCACTTGTTGCCGCATCCGACCCCATCACCCACATATAAGAATAGATCAGGGCTTCATCATTAGACCAATTCTTATTCATAAAAATGCTGTCGAGTAGAGGAATTGTATCCAACCAATTTGTTATTGGATTAATACAGATTTCATTGTTCGATAAAGGTATAATACTTAATTCTTCGCAATCGCCTCCTAACATGGATGGATGACACATTGAGCCTTTGAGCGTAAAATCATTAATCCCGTCCTTGTTTAAATCCAAATGAATGATTGTATCTGTTTTCCTCCATGGGTCAATTATTGTACAATTTATGTCGGGATTCAGATCAACATATTCTATGCCGGCACGTTCTTTTTGCCCTGCCAAAATATAATTATCCAAAATGTAATTCTTGTCGTTTTTTCCACAGGAAATCAACAAAATAGCTTGAATGGTGATAATCAGCATTAAACTCTTTTTCATAGCTCATCAGATTTGAGTATCAAAACTTTTTGTAAAGATAGTAATTCGCATTTAGAAGTGTAAAAAAAAAGAGCGATAGATTCCACAAAATTGCGTCAAAAGCCATCATTTTACTTGAAACTCGTTTTTTTCTGCCCAAAACCGCAAAGTGGATGTCAACGAATTCTGTATTTTTGTTGTGAAATAAATTTTACATTAAAATTCTTTAAAGCATTAATATATATTGAACTTATATTCAACATATTAAGAAATTTACCCGTTTTAATTCTTTCTTTAATCATTAACTGTATGCGCAACATTTTTTTTACGTTTTTCTTCGGTTTGCTCGGCCTGTTTGCTTCAGCTCAACCTACCTCCGAACGTCTTCAGCTTTTAGACAACTATTTTGCTGCTTCCCTTGCCGAATGGGAAGTTCCGGGTATGGCGGTGGCCATTGTTCAGGGCGACAGCCTGATTTTTGCCAAAGGCTATGGGGTAAGCGATATCACCATTGGCCAGGCTGTTGATGCTAATACCCTGTTTGCTTTGGCCAGCAATACCAAAGCTTTTACGGCCACGGCCTTAGCAATGTTGGTTGACGAAGGAAAACTCGGCTGGAACGACAAAGTGCAAAAATTTCTTCCCTGGTTTAAACTTTACGACCCTTATGTGAGCAGCAACATTAGCATTGCCGACCTGCTTTCGCACCGTTCGGGCTTAAAAACCTTTTCGGGCGACCTGATCTGGTATGGCAGCAACCAAAACCGCCGGCAGGTGATAGAAAAAGCCGCTTTCCTTAAACCCGGCCATGGATTTAGGGAAGAATTCGGCTATTCCAACATCCTGTACCTTACGGCTGGCGAAATTATCCCCGTAGTGAGCGGAAAAACTTGGGACGATTTTGTGCAGCAACGAATCCTTAAACCACTGGAAATGAATAGATCTGTATTGCACGTTAGCGACCTTGCGAGCCGCAATAACATAGCACAGCCACATACAAAAGTTGACGGAAAACTGCGCGCGCTCCCCTGGATCGAATGGGATAATATTGCACCCGCCGGAGCATTGATCTCATCGGCCAACGACATGGCTAACTGGCTGATATTTAATTTAAACAATGGAAAATTTAAAGAAAAAAACCTGCTCGATCCTCAACGGATCTACGAGCTGCAAAGCGCACAAATAGCGCTTGGCGTGCCACCTGCCGCAAAAAACCCCTTCCCTTCTACCCATTTCAAAGCATATGGCTACGGCTGGAGTTTAATGGATTATTTGGGATACAAAATTGTAGGACATAATGGCGGCTATGATGGAATGGTGTCGCAAACAACGCTGATTCCCGAAAAAAAATTGGGTTTTGTGGTGCTAACCAACAGCAATTCATCGCTTTACTTTCCGCTGATGTACAAAATACTCGACATCCTGCTCGAAAACCCGACCGAAAAAGACTGGAGCAAAATAACCTTGGAAAGGATGAAGAAAAACGAACAACTGCAAAAGGAAGCTGAGGCTAAAGCAAGTAGCGAGCGCAACAAAAACAGCCGCCCGTCGCACAGCTTAGCCGATTATTGCGGCCTGTATTCGAGCCCAATTTACGATTCGGTAGAGGTAAAAACAGATGGTAAAGAATTGTATCTGAGCATGATGCACACCCCCGATTTTCAGGGTAAGCTAAGCCATTGGCAATACGACAGTTTTAAGGTTGAATTTCCGGCTTCGCCTTCGCTGCCCGCCGGATTGGCGAGCTTTTTTACCAACCACAAAGGCGAAGTTGACCGAATGGAAATTTTTATTGATAACCCCGATTTTGATTTTACTGAATTGGAGCTCAGAAAACAATAAAACCGAATTGAAATCAATGGTTTAATTTCTGTTTGGGATGCGAGCTGCCGTTTTGCTCTAAAAAAAGACCCAAAAAAAACACTGTCTGTTTGGTTTTTAATGCCATTTCGAGGCTGCTCAAAAAAAAAATTCCAATTTGTTTTGAAAGAGCGTATAATTATCGTATCTTCGACACAGCAAAACCATCATGAAATGAAAACTTACGACATTGAACGCTTTGGGGGGCTACTTAAGCAAGAGCCGCTCACCTGTATTGAGAATCAACTCCTTTTGCCCGACACCTGTGTGCTTGAAGCGGTTTCGCCTTTTCTCGACTATTACTACGACCGGCCATCGGCCAAACCCCTCTACCTTTACCTCATGCTCGAGGGTTGTGCAAGCTACTGGCCTGTGAAACAAGCCATTGAAATGGCCGGAAAAGAAATAGATTTCCCCTATGATGCCGTATTTGGCGAAATCTGTTTTCCCGACAACACACGCTGCTTTACCATCAGGGTGCGCGACTTGCAACGCTTCGATCAAATTGTTGTGCTGCAACAAGCCTTAAAGGAGCATGGGCTCATATTTCGTAAAAAAACACGCAATATCATCAACCAGTCAGGCCTAATCCGCTTGGAAAAGTTTTTCTATTTAGACCACACCCCGCTTGGATTTTACATTGACAAACAACAGGATCATCACGGCTATTTTGAGGTTCCTGAAAGCTTGGATTGGGAGGTATTTGCAAAACTTACGCAGGAAGTAAAATACGAGGTAAGCCTTCTGTATTTTGATGTTGCGCAGGCCTATTTTATGGAAAACGGCAAATTGCGGCATTTTA
>CAYYDS010000286.1:660-3174 GCA_964470665.1 uncultured Lentimicrobiaceae bacterium | reverse complement strand
AAACTGTCAATACACCACAAAAGTTGATGCGAGGTAGAATGTTCAATTAACCACTGAACCCGCCATTGCGCCAAACGCCTGTTGGCAGCAGTTTTACTTTTCATGTAGTTGGATTGTGTCAATGTCTGAAGGGTCAATTAGTTCGTCAGTGTCAAGTTGGAGAATTGTTGAGTTAAATACGAGTTTCTCATTGAGAACTTTACCGTCTTTTAGTTTGATGTCAACAATTTGATAGCCCATGCCTTGCTCGGGTAGATTACTTAAAAAATCTGTTTGCTCTTTTGTCAATTGCACTTTGACTTTATTTCCCATAAGGTCGTTTGTCAAAATATGTATTGTTAGAAGTTCCATTTTCAAAGTATGCCTCAATTCCGCCTCCGTCATGTCCAAATGCAGGTTGCACAATTCCTCTTTGCAGAGTGTCCCACGATTTTGGCTGAACATAAAATGCCCATTTTATTGTTTCATCATTCGGCAAAGCATATCGGTCAATTGGGTCACCATCATAAAGAACACAATCCAAATAGTCTTTTTGCGTGGTAGTATATGTTCCGTCTTTCAACTTTTTGTTTTGAAAATCAATTCTCTTATCATCCTCATAAGCGGATAAACGGACAAAAATTTCGTTACCGTCCGCAGTTTCTTTGGGATTGTCTTTAGCTCCTTTTCCTCCAGAATATCTATGCTTTTCTTTCTTTTTGCTTTCGCTCATCATTCTTGTTTCCAAGACTGAACTTTTTGCAACAAGTGAGATTGAATTCGTTTCAATCAATAGCTGTTTCGCTTCATTAAGAACATTGGAAAATCCTCTTGTAATTACTTGTCGCTTAAATTCTGAAAACTGACTATCAAGATTTAGAATAAGTTCACTATTATAAACAACATATCTGTCGCTATAACTCTTGCCAATAAGTTTTGCGTCAATTATTTGGTAACCCATTCCAGTTTCGGGAAGGGTTAAGAGTTTTTGAGTATCTGAAAAGTATGCTTTAAATATCATTGTAAGTGTATTGTTTGCTTTAATCTTCTTCGTCTGTTTCTTCATAGTTGAACTCCACTTTGCTTTGCGTTACAATCTCGTCAAGGATATTATTCAAATAACCTTGCTTCACTGCTTCATTAAATCTGTCGGTAAGCGTTGGAATATTAATCACTTCTTCAATGCAGTCCATGTATTTGTCAACGATAGCTTTGATTGAATATGTTTTGCCTGCGTTCTCACGGATTTTTTTCAATAAGTCTTTTGTTGCTTCGTCTGACTTGATTACGAAAGTGATTGGATACTTCTGAATTTTGTCAATGTCAAGGAAATACTTTTTGAAGTCCAAAGTTTCAGTTACTTGAAAAAATCTTCCGAGCGGTTTCATTACAAAGTCAATTCCTCCGTCATTAGCATTGGTTCTGCCTGTCTTGTAGAGTTTCAAACTTTCTTTGTTGAGTTTATCCATCTCAAAGCCCCAAATAATTTGTTGGTCGTGGTAGAAATATTTGAGAATAGAATAACTCACAATTTCAAAAAGTCGTGCATCAACATTTGGAGCAAGTAATCCGATGATAAACTCCTCAACTTTTTTAGGAGTTTTCTTGCCAACTTTTTGAAGTTCTTCGCATGACTTAACGAAACGCTGAAATGCGTCTTGCTTTGTCTTTGCATAGTCGTCAATAATCTCAATGATAACCTTAGCGATATTGAAGTTGGCGGAGCCAACTTTTATTTTCAAAAGGTTTTCATTGAACCAATAGCGATTGGTTTCAAGGTTGCGAAGAATTGGAATGAACTCCGAACTTGGGAAATACTTTTGAAACTCGGAGTTCATACGATTATTCAACGCATGGTTTTGAAGTTTGCTTCCGAATGGCAATTCTCTTTGTCGTGTGAAAAGTTTTACAAATGCCGCACCTTCATATTTTGAATAGTCGCCTTTCTTGTAGTAACCTTTGGCGATGTAGTCCTCAATGATTACATAAATAGCGTAAAGGTTTGCGAAACTTGAACGGGCTTTTGAACCTTTGTTTGCGGAACGGGTTTTCTCATTGATGTATTGAATGAGTTGGCTCTTTTCAAAAACATCATCAGCACTTTTGCCAAAGTGCTTTTGTAAAATGGCTTTAATGTTTGCTGTGAATATATTTTCCATGTGGCTCTTCAAATAATTTTAGGTTGGTTGCAGTCGCCAACTTTTCGGTTTCAAAAGTGCGGATTTCTTTTTGCAGTTTTTCGCCTTTAAACTCTTTGGCTAAATGCAATCTCCGCAAACCGATTTTTACATACTCGTCTTGTAACTCTATGCCAATGGAATTTCTGCCAAGTTCTTTTGCAACAAAGCAAGTTGTGAATGTTCCCGAAAATGGGTCAAGCACCAAATCACCCTCGTTTGAACTTGCTTTGATAATTCTTTCAAGTAGTGCGATTGGTTTTTGTGTCGGGTGATTTTCGTATTCGTCCATGCGATAACGCACTCTTGCAAACTCCCAAACATTGCCAGGAACTTTCTCAGAATTGTAAACTGTCGG
>CAYYDS010000286.1:0-633 GCA_964470665.1 uncultured Lentimicrobiaceae bacterium | reverse complement strand
AATGAGTTTGCGTTTTGCTCCTGTCTTTGCTTCAACTAAAATGTCGTCAGCGTTGAATGTGTATTTATCCTTGTCCTTTACGCAAAACAAAATCGGCTCATACATTGAACCGAAGTATTTTTTTGCCTGAACGCCTGAACTGTCGTAACTCCAAACAATCCGTGAAAGGATGTCAAGTTTTTTGCGAAGATGAATGTCAAAATAAGGCATGAACTGCGTTGCGGTCATTACATAAAAACTTCCAGTCGGTTTGAGTTTTTGAACGCATAAGTCAAGCCACTTGTAGCACCAAGTCAGATATTCTTCCTCTGTTGCCCATTTGTCCTTATGTCCGTTGAAGTTTTTACCGATGTTGTAAGGTGGGTCTGCAAAAATCAAGTCAACAGAATTGTCTGCAAGCGTTGCCAATGCTTGCAAGGCGTCACCGTGAATAATTTTATGTCTGTCGTTACCAAATATTTCCATGTCATTTACTAATAAATTGTTTCAAAAGTAGTCAAAAAAGCAGGTTGTTCTCTTAAAAGTCAGTCGGTTTTTATTCACAAACTGTCGGTGAAGCACTGTCGCTCAAAAATTGCTGCCAACGGCAGTCCGTCTAATAACTTCATTTTCTCATCAATTATTTTGCTAAAT
>CAYYDS010000285.1:0-3176 GCA_964470665.1 uncultured Lentimicrobiaceae bacterium | reverse complement strand
GAAAACCATATTCTGCCAAAATAGAAAGCATCTCCACATTGTTGTCGCCCGGTTTGCCCAACACCCTGATAACTTCGCCAAAAGGATTTTTTGCCTCCTTCGGCCAATCGGTAATGCGAACGATCACCTTGTCGCCATTTTTGGCTTGGTGTAGCGATTCTTTCGCAACAAAAATATCTACCGGCATTGTTTTGCTGTCGGGAACCAAAAAACCAAACTGCCGCGAAATATTTATCACACCTACAAAATCGAGCTTGTTTCGTTCAACAATTTCCACAATTTCGCCCTCGGTTTTGTGGTTTTTGCGTTTAGGGAAAAGACTCACTTTTACAAGATCGCCATGCAGCGCTTGACCGATATTGTTGGGAGCAATGTAGATGTCTTCCTCACCTTTTTCGTGAATCACATAGGCTTTGCCGGTACTTTTCATGTCAACCCGGCCCGCAATCAGCTCCTTTTTTGTACCATAAGTGCCAATGAGCGATTTGGACAACAGATAGCGGTAAGGTTTGTCTTCAACAATGCGGCCTTCTTTTGCGAGCTCTAAAAGGATGTTGAAAACGAGGTCTTTTCCGGCTTTATCTTTGATATTCAGCTCTTTGCTAATTTGTTTATAGTTTACCGGCTTGAAAGGGTGCGAACCCAAAAGGGCTAAAATACTTTCGCTTAAGGCTGTTTTGCTGCCGGATGATACGTTTTTCTTTTTGGGCATATCGGGAGGTTTGAATTTTCAAAGTTAAGCGGTTGACGGATGCAAACCACTTTTTGGAGTCGTTTTTTAATTTAAATCCGGTTTAAAACGGACTTAAACCCCCATTATAACCCCAATTTATAGGCTAGAAGTTTGCGAACGATCAATTTTTTTCAAACAGAATAAATCCACAAGCCAGAAAACCAAAGAGGCAAAAAAACCGCTTATAATTAGGGCAAAACACTCAGCATAGCCTAGGCCTCTTTCCCAAAAAACCAAAGCAAAAGCGATTGCCGAAACAATGCAGATGAGTAAAGAAAAAGCAGAAAGGCTTAATCCAAACAGCGTTCTGCCCGATTTGAATCTTTCCCAAAGAGGAAGCACAAGGTAAAACTGAAAGATAATTCCTGCAACAAAAGCCGAAGGAACCACCCATTTGAAAAATCCATTATCCGGATGTTTAAAAGGATTGGTGTTGAGTGCCAATAGGTTAAACAGAAATAAAAGCCCTATCACAGCCGATAACCCACAAAAAACCGGCAAGCTGGCTTTAACGAGTTTTGTTTTCATATGATTCAGGTTAAGGTGATTTTCCGTGGTGTTGACTATGCCTAAACAAAGAGTTTATCGGTAGTAGTACGCAGGTATTTGTGCATGGCAAAATGGGTGGAAAATCCCGTAAGGAAAGCCCCGGCGAGCATAATGATCAGCGCAAGGATGCTTAAAATGCGCATATCGAGAAGTTGCACCAATTCGGGCATGGCCCTAAGCGCCATAAGAAGCAGCAAGGCCAGCAGAGTCAGGGCAAAAAAAGCGCCGATAAGCCCCTGCAAAATACCCGTGAGCACAAAGGGCCGTTTGATAAATTTTTCGGTAGCTCCAACCAATTGCATACTTCGGATTAAAAAGCGTTTTGCATATACGGATAGCCGTATTGTATTGTTTATCAATATCATTGATATCACAAAAAGAAGTGTCACAATGATAATTAAAACGATTCCAATGCGGCGGATATTGTTGTTTATCTGGTCAACGAGCATCTTTTGATAATATACCTCATTTACGTTGGGATTTTGCATCAGGCGCTGTTCGATAAGGGCTAAGCTGTCGCTGTTGGCCCATGCAGCCCGAAATTTTACCTCGATGGAAGGAAGCAGCGGATTTTCGTCTTTGCCAAGCCATTCGATAAAATCATTGCCCAAATCCTGCGCAAGCCGGTCTGTAGCTTCCTGGCGGCTGATGTAATAGGTTGACTTAATCTGGGGATGCGTATCGAGCATTTTTTGCAGTTGCAATATGTCGGCCTCGCGGGCATCGGCTTTCAGCATAATTTCGAAGCCAATATTTTCTTTTAAAAGTTCCGACAAACGGCCCATATTGATGATGATCACACTAAAAAGCCCCATTGTGAATAATACCAATGTAATACTGACGACCGAGCTGATATAAGAGCCTGTGAGCCTTCGTTTTGTGTATTCCTCCTGATTTAAAACCATATTTCTATTCAAAATAGGAAGCGAAGTTACACAAAAACTTTTCATGGCTTATCGCATTAAAATTTCCTGACAATTACTCCATTAACAATTTTTAAAACCCCACTTACCGAATATTGGCCGGATCGCCTTAATTTCGCCCATAAATATAAACGACTTGCGGACAGCCTTTTTATTTTTGATCGGTTTGCTTTTATACGGCTTTGGCCTTCAGGCTCAAAACGAACAGCTGTGGATTGAAGGCCGTATTTTATCGGCCGACAGCCTTTTGCCGATCAAAAATGTGCACATTATCAGCCGGATGACGCGCAGCGGAACCATAAGCGATGCCCAGGGTAATTTTACACTCAGGGCAAAGGCTGTGGATACAATCTACCTGAGCGCGGTGGGTTATGGCCGAAACATAAGGCACTACCGGCAGTGGGATCACGAGGCGGGGCAAGTGTGGAAAGTGCTGCTGCGAAAAGATACCGTTGTTATGCAGGAAGTTGTGGTAAAATCGTTTTACGACTGGCCTACTTTCAAACATGTATTTGTGCACATGACCCCCATCAAACCGGTTGATCTGTCGAGCATCAACGATGAGTTGAAAGATATTTTGCTTTACCTCGACCCCTCGCCCCTGACCATAAAAGGGCCTATACAAGCGCTTTACGATCTCTTTAACGATGTGGCGCGCCTGCAACGCCGGCTCGAACGCAATCGGCGGGCCTATAACGAGCAACTGATGCGCGAAGGCAAATACGAAGAACTGATACCCGAAACCCCTGCGCACTATCTGCAAAAACCCTAATTGGCCTCCTTGTGCCCATTGATTAGGCCAACGGTTTTGGGCTTGGCGTTAGTGTGGGATTTCAGGGCACAAAACTGTCAACGCAGCACTAAAGTTGATTTGAAAAACTGCACTTGAATTTAAGCGCTTCACCCCGCATGACACTATAGGCTTCCCATTTTTAGTACAATTCAAAAGTAGACAATTTTCATTTTGCGAT
>CAYYDS010000284.1:0-3179 GCA_964470665.1 uncultured Lentimicrobiaceae bacterium | reverse complement strand
TCAATTATTTTTTCACTAAGATAAATCTTTTTATTCATCATTACCGACACTCATAATTTTTATTGTTAAGATATTCCCATCTTGAATTGCATTTTCCTTAGTAAGGCAAAAACAGCATGGAAGCAATGCCGCTTGCCATCACAGCTTTTAGCCAAAGCGAAGCCTGATGAAACTTCCTTTTTTCTTTGGCGCGAGCAATTTTAAACCATGCTATTACACTAATTATCAATACAATAGCAAGGCTCCAAGCCATTAATATTCGCCCGTTGCAGATCAGTTTGTATTGCCAGCTAATAAGCAGCGTAATCATTAGCAGCAGCAGAAGCAGCGCAAGCCAACGTGCAGCACGCAGGCCAAAAACGACCGGAAATGTTTGACAACCAAAGCGTTTGTCGCCTTGTATATCTTCGATGTCTTTCACAATTTCGCGAATAAAACTTGCCAGAAAAGCAAAAACCGTGAAGGCGATGAGCGGCTCAAAAATAAGTTGAAAACGAAGTGAGGCTTCAACAAAGAGATTTTGGTGCAATGCCAAGTAAAAAAACTGTGCCAGCCACACAATCACAATTGACATGCTGCTTGCTGTGGCAACCACCAAATTTCCGATGAGCATGATGCGCTTATAACGTTTTGAATAAAACCACAGCAAACCAACCATCATAAGTATAATAAGGCCTAAGCGCCAGCTCTTTAGTAGAAAAGCCAGGGCCACTGCCAACACCGCAACAAGGATATTGATCATGAGATAGATATAATTGGCCTTTTTGAAGCTTATAGCACTGCCTATCAGCATTTTATCGGGTTTATTCAAGCTATCCACATCGGTATCCGAAAGGTCGTTGATCACATATCCGCCGGCGGCTATCAGCACAAAAGAAACCACAAGCAGCAGAAATTCAAGCCAGGGCATGAGCGCTTCGGGGCCAAGCTGGCGCAGAGGCGGCCAAATGACGCAATAACGCACAAAAATCATTGTGAAAAGGATGATCACAAGGTTTGGCCAGCGAAAAAATTTTAAATACTTCATTATCAATATCTTTTACCAGTGATGTGCCAAATCGGTCATCCACTTTCCCTGCACTTTGAGCACCTGTTCAATGATATCGCGCACACAGCCGTGCCCGCCACGGTAGCGGCTGATATAGAGGCTTATTCGTTTTATCTCTTCGGCTGCATCGGCCGGGCAAACCGGCACACCCGCCCTTTGCATGCAGAGGTAGTCGGGTATGTCGTCGCCCACATACACAATTTCCTGATCTGTAAGCCCTTTGCTCTGTTTATACTCTTCATACACCTTTGGTTTATCGCTTACACCCAAAAAAACATCCTGAATGTTGAGTGCTTCAAAGCGTTTGCTCACACTCGACGAATATCCGCCAGTGATGATGGCAATGTTATAGCCTAATTTTCTCAGCAATTGCAGGGCATAGCCGTCTTTTACGTTGGCCGTCCGAATGGGGTCGCCATCGTTGTTGAGCAGGATCACGCCATCGGTCATCACGCCATCGTAGTCAAAAATAAAGGTGGTTACATCGCGCAGTTTTGTCTTGTAATTGCTCATAAAGGAGGAGGGTATTTTTTTTGTAAATATTCTGTAAACAATTGATATACAGACTCTAATTCGGGATATTGTTTAAGCATTTCCATATGTTTCCGAATGGTTCCGGTGTCGTTGCGCCTTGCCGGGCCGCTTTGTGCCTCGGCCGGACTTTGTTTTTCAATTTTTTGGGCTGTTTCCAAAATCAGCGGTTCGAGCAGGTTTAAAGATAAGTGTTCGTTTTGCAAAATGTCGTTGGCCATCGTAAAAAGTGCATTGCCGAAGTTGTTTACAAAAACGGCAGCCAGGTGCAAGCTTTGCCGCTGGCGGTCGTTGCTTTTTAGCACGCATTCGCTAATATTTTCGGCCAAAGCGCTGAGTTTGCAAAGGTTTTGCTCATCTGTTGCCTGCAGCAGCAGCGGAATATGTGAAAAATCGGGCCAGCGGCCTAAACTAAAGGTTTGCAAGGGGTAAAAGACGCCGGAATTTTTAAATCCTGCCTTTAAAACGGTGCTTTCCATCATACCGGAGGTATGCACCACCAGGCCGTTTACAGCAGGCATTTGTGCGGCTACGCTTCCGATGGCATCGTCGCTTACAGCTAAAATATAGAGGTCGGCTGTTTTTGACATATTTTCAATTCCAACAACAGCCTTTGCCTGTGCCAATTCGGCTAATTCATTTGCTTTTAAGGCATTGCGGCCAACAATTTGCGAAATCGCAGTGTTTTTTTCGCGAAAAGCTTTGCAAAGGTTCCGGGCTAGCCTGCCTGTTCCGACTATCACTATGCTTTTAAAAGGCGTTTTTGCCATGTTTGAAAAAATTTAAACGAAAATACGTCTTTTTGCTGTTCGCTAAACAGCTCAACAAAGCTTTAGGCATAAAAAAAACCGGCAACACTTTCGTAATATTCCGAAAATGTTGCCGATTTTTTTTTGATTTTCCTTTAGCGAAAACTACAATCGCCTAAGTTTGATATTTTTATACCACACGTCGTCGCCGTGATCTTGCAGGCCGATAAAGCCTTCCTGAGCTACGTTTGCCCAATCGGGATTGTGTTGTGGAAATTTGCTTTTGGCTACCATTTCGTTCCATTCGGGTGTCCAGAGGTGGTATTCAACCACTTTTTCGCCATTAAGCCAGTGTTCAACCGTACCTTTAAACACCAATAGTTTTACCTGATTCCATTCGCCAACGGGTTTCACTTTATCCTGATCCACGCCAATCATGTCGTACAAAGCTCCTGCGCTATGCACTCCGTCGCGGCCATCGGGATGTTTGGTGTTGTCGAGCACCTGCATTTCGGGGGCCGATTGCCAGATGGCTTTTCCGGGTAGTTCTTGTGCCAGGTAGAGGATTCCGCTATTGCCGCCTTCCGAGATTTTCCATTCGAGCGTAAGTTCAAAGTTTTGGAATTTTTCATCGTAAATGATGTCGCCGCCATCTGTTGCTCCGGCTTCGCCGCGTCCGCTGCTTAAGCAACGCAGGGTGCCGTCTTCAACCTGCCAT
Source organism: uncultured Lentimicrobiaceae bacterium (assembly GCA_964470665.1). Taxonomy (GTDB): domain Bacteria; phylum Bacteroidota; class Bacteroidia; order Bacteroidales; family F082; genus JALNZU01. The sequence continues at coordinate 133 of CAYYDS010000284.1, read as the reverse complement.
CCCGTAGGAAAATGATCTTTTCCGTATCCACGCCATTGGCCGGGGGTTTGGCCATCAAAAAGCAAAATCCATCCTGCTTCGGCTTCGTCTTGGGTAAGTGCATTGTCGGCCACCACCTCGATCTGAGCTTCGG
>CAYYDS010000283.1:0-3183 GCA_964470665.1 uncultured Lentimicrobiaceae bacterium | reverse complement strand
AAACATCCAGGTCGTCATCAAACGTGGTGCGTCGTTCACCAACGAATTCCACACCAATATTGGCATAGATCTTATTCCAATTTATTCGCAAATTAAGGTTTGCATGATGTTTTGGGATATAAATCAATTGATTGCCCGCATAATGTTTTTGTTTGGCAATTTCGCTTTCATCCGTTGTAAAAGTAAGGCTATAGTGAGCTTTGAGTTGTGCTGCCCAGCTATTGTGTTCATAGCCAACCGATTGATAAAATTCTATTCCGCGGGCATAGACCAGAGCGATATTTTCGGGTATCCAGTATCTGTAGGACGATGGCCGCCATTGAATCCAGTTCTGTATTTCTGACGCATGAATCGTGAGCCGGCTTTCGGATATAACTGCTTTAAACTGTTTTTGGAAGGCGGCAAAGGCGCTAGCTTGCAAGGCCGTTTCGGGTAGAAGCGAAGGGTTTCCGCCCGGAAACCAATACATATCGTTCATTGTTGGAAACCGCCTTACTTTCGCCAAGAAGAGTCCGGTTTTAAGTTCCGGCCATTTTTTTGGGGTAAATGCGAGGCCAATTTTCGGGCTTAAGCTTGCCTTTATAAAGTCCATCTGGTCGAAACGCAAACCAAGGTTTAAACTTATGCCCGAAGCAAAATCACTTTCAGTTGTTGCCGAAGCAGCAAAGAATTGCCGGCTAAAAAGGGATGCATAATTGTTGCTTTCAACCCGATCACGATCGTATTGCAGCGAAGTTTCAATTTTGTGACGGCCAATCTTCCGGCTTAGCGACAGATAATTTTGCCACGCAAGCGAATTGTTTTGCGAATCAATAAGCGAAACTACTGCATAAGGTGGAAAAGACGAGCTGGTTTTCAGGTAATAATGTTGAAAATCGAAAAGCAGATTGCTTCGCGCCGTCAAAACAAAATAATCTGAAAAGTATTTCCACGACAAGGCATTGCGGCTAAAGCGGCTGTTTTGATACTCTTCGGGCTTACCTCCACGATCTACATTTGTCATTATGGGAGGCAGCTGCCGGTTGTCCCATTGATTCCAGCTAACAAAACTTAAAAGGCTTTTTTTATTCCGGTAAAACAGTTCTTGCTGAAAGCCTTTCACCTTGTAACCGGCATTGTGGTTTTCCATTCGCTGCTGCGGCCACAAAGCCGTATTGAGGTATTCAAAGTCATTCCGGCTTGTTTTGTTAAAAGCCCGCAACCGAGCTTGAAAGCTTCCGTTGGAAGCCGAAATACCCGCAAAACTGCCATAGCTGCCATAGCTGCCGGCCGACTGCACAAGCGACAGTTTCAGTTTTTTTGCCATATCGGGGATACTGTTTACCGAAACTACGCCTCCAATGCCCGTAGAGTGGTGAAAATCCGATGTGCCCGACTGCACCGTCAGTTGGTCAACCAAAAACATGGGTATTGTTGAAAAATCAACTTGCCCAAGCTGCGGTCCGTTTATGAGAGCTCCGTTCCACAAAACAAGCGTATGATTGGCCGTTGTTCCCCGAAATGAGGCAGTTGCAATTCCGCCATATCCGTTTTCGCGAATAAACACCGGGCTGTTGAGGCTCAACACCTCCGAAAGCGCAAGGGTCTTTGCTTCTTTCACCGTTAGGCTGTCTAACAACTGATGCCGCTCGGCACGGGCAAAAACTGAAACTTTGGCCACAACTTCCACCTGATTCAACAGAATGGTATCGGGCACTGCAGCGCTACTTTCCGGTGTGTTCAAACAAAGAGATAAAGCAAGTGGCCACCAAACGCTCATTTTTTTACCATTTTCTGAACCCGGACTTCGTTTACATCGAAAACTTTAACAAGGTAAATGCCCGGAATAAGCCATGAAGTATTTATTGGCTCGCCGGATTTTGCAGTATGCTTAAAGATTGTTTTTCCCTGAATATCAGTAATTTCTATTTCAAATACAGATGAATGAGGCCTGAGATCGGTTATTTGTATTGAATGTTCAAACGGATTTGGGCCTAATTGAAAAGCAAAAGACCTTGTTTCGTCCAAGCGGCTATAACGCTGATCGTAGATAACCCCAAGAGCGTCGAGGTCGAAGCCCGACGAAGGGAAAGGCGTTGGCCAGGGATCGTTGATCATGTTTCCCACTCCATCCCTCGTCCCGTATAACGGATCAACACATCCAACCACATCAATAATTCGGATATAATGCACTTTGTTTCGATTCAAATCCGGATCGTCGAGCTCGGCCAAATCGAAAGGCGTGCCGTAAAGTCCGCGATATTTACCGGCAAGGTTGTGAATTTTAGCCGTTTCAATCGAAGCAAAACCATCGAGTTGATTCGTAAAATCTGTAAGCGAAACCGAACTAAAGCGCACAAAATGTTGCCCGTCGGTACTCACTTCCACGTGTGCCAGCTCGAGAAAGTTGTCTGAAAAGCTGTTTTCGAATACCGCAAAATCGGGTCCGGGGCCGTCAATCAGCGGGATTTCAAAATAATAGGTAAACACTCCCCCATCGCCTAAACTCAGCGAATTGAGGTCGGCTTTGCCACAAGCCGAAGCTTCGCTGCCAAAAGTAGCCAAACCCATTTCGGGTTGGGTAACATCCATAAAACCCCTCTCGAGCGTGCCTGCGCATGCCCAAGCAATAAACACGCTGCTATCGGCATGAATAGCCGTTGTGCCTTCGATTCCCGCAGCCGGAGCAAACTGTGCGTTTGCCCTTGCTGCAGTCATCAAGATTAAGAACAAGGCTATTCTCAATATTTTTAAACCATTGATTATCAATATCTAATTCTTTATAAAATGTGAAATCCAAGTTTTTCCCGAAGCTTCGCTCACTTTCAACAGATAAAATCCGGCCTTAAGGTCAGAAACATTCAATTGATAGCCGTTTTCCACACGATCCTTGCTAATAATCAGCTCTCCTTGAAGCGAATACACCAATACATCCTTAATCAATGTGCCAACTGGAAGCTTAAAATTGATCCGCTCAGTAGTCGGGTTAGGGTATGCAAAAAGTGAATTTTCAATATTTTCGCCGAGCATGCTGGTAGTGCGATAATCAAATGCAAGAGCCTCGGCCGAGATGCCGGCATCAAAAGTGCCAACCTGCATACCCTCAATATTGTAAATAAAGCCTGAACCCATCGAAAAATAATCGGTAATTGTGGCGTAAAAGCGTTCGTTCAAAGGATCGAACACAACATCGGCATAATTGAT
>CAYYDS010000282.1:0-3211 GCA_964470665.1 uncultured Lentimicrobiaceae bacterium | reverse complement strand
TAATGCGTTATTGCCTCCTTGCCGTATTCGCCATCAGGAAACACGCTCATCACCCGGCGGTCTTTCAGGCTGCGGCCAATATGGCCGGTTATGGTTCCCTCATCGCTTTTCAGATCGCCCCAAACGAGTGCATGGTACCGGCGTTCGATCGTATGCTCGAAAAACTGTCTGGCCAAAATAGTTTGAGCCAATTCGTTTTTTGCCACAATCATCAGGCCTGTAGTGTCTTTATCAATTCGGTGAACTAAATATCCAAAGCTGTTTTCAACCTTGGTTTTTTTGTCTTTCGAAAAATGCCAGGCCAATGCATTAAGCAAGGTGCCATCAAAATTGCCGTGTCCGGGATGCACAACCAGGCCATCTTGTTTGTTGATCACAATAAGGTGCTCGTCTTCATATACCACCTCAAGTGGAATTTCTTCGGGATGGATAATTACTTCGCGGGGCGGAAAGCTAAACACAACCGTAATTACATCCGAAGGTTTTACCTTATAGTTCGACTTAACAACAGCGCCATTTACTAAGATATTGCCCGCTTTTGCGCTTTGCTGGATGCGGTTTCGCGATACATTTTCGATGCGGTTCATCAAAAATTTGTCCACACGCAGCAGGGCCTGCCCTTTGTCAACCGTAATTCGGTAATGTTCGTAGAGCTCGCTGTTTTCTTCAGGATACTCTTCGCTGCTTTGCAGTTGAAATTCGCTCATCGGCTGACAATAAGTTTGCTAATTAAGCTGTTTGAGACTTTACCGGAAACAGCTATGATATACATTCCGGGCGATAAGTTGCTAACATCCAGGTTGTTGGAGTAAGGCACTTCGATCAGTTGCCTGCCGGTATATTCATATATCCGCGTTAAAACCGGCTGAAAATCTTGGTCGCTAATGCTAAGGTTTATCCGGTTGTTTGCCGGATTAGGCGCGATTTGCAAGCTGTTGGCACTTGTTTGTGTTTCAGGGAGGCTCAGTATCCTGCCTTTTCCGGTAAGGGCGCGCAACATCAGCGTGCCTTCAATTTGGCTATTGGCCCAATTGCCATCAGTATTGTAAAACAAGTACTTACGGGAGTCATTCACCCTGTCGAAACCATAACTTATTGTGCCGCTTTCGCGCATGAATCCAACGTAAAAGTTGCCGTTAAGCAGCAAAGGCTCGTCCAAATAAAAAGTTGTAAACGCATAGCGATTGTCAATATACTCCGGCATTTGCCTTATTTTTCGGTAAATAATATCGCCCGGATGGCCACTTCGATCGTTCCAAATAATGAGGTCGAAATATTTATTGCTGCTCTCGTCGTTGGTTCGGTTAAACAGCATCTGAACACCATAAAGGGTGTCGGGCACAATCATATTAAACTGCATGGCAACATAAGCTCCGTTGGGTTCAATGGAATAGCCGGCTTCGGGCGTGCCATCGTCGTAGGCAAAATAATTGTAAAAACCTTGGTTATATACCAAAGAATCAATAAGTTGAGGGTTGGCCAACACATCGCTGATATAGTGCCGGATAGCAAAAGAAGCGCTATCGCGATCAAAATCCAATGCAAAAAGCGAAGCTACTTCTGGTTGGGCGTGTTTTTTGCCGCATTCCGATGCATTGCTTTGGTAACCATTGGTGGCGAAGGGCGCTAAGGAACAAATGCCGCCATCATAGCCAAACGATTGTCCGCCACCAAGTTGATTTACGCTATAACGAAATTTTGTTGGAATTGTTTCTGATCCTAAATTAGTGATTTTCAGCTCAATATCATCTTTGATGGCTGTGCTGGGTGCGGCAAGGTATTGTTTGTATGGCATTGATTCATAGCGCTTTAAAAAAGATGGCGCCCTGCCGCTAAAACTTACCATAGGGTATGTGGTATCGCTCTTAGTGCGATTTCGGTTCAGGTAAACAAAATCCACATTCCATTGATCCACATTTCCGCCGGCTTCTTGATGGGTTCCCGAGATGCTTCCGTAATTGAAAAAGCGAATTCTAAAGCCCGGATTAAAAAAGTGAGTATCGGTAATTGGGATCATAACCTGCTTGAAATCAGATCCGTACATCTGTTTGAATGCGTTATACGAAAGCCCCGGCGAGGCCCAAACGGTTTGCCATTTTTGTTCGGCAACAAAAACCGAGTCACAGGGAATTGCTAGGAGGTCGCCCCAACTGTAAACGCCGTCGCTGATAAAATACATATTCGGGTTGCAGCCTTCAGGCGCATAGAGGGTATCGAGCGGATTGATTTGCTCTACACCCATGGCGAGCAAATAATCGTCGGCCCACACATCGGCATAGGCAATATGGTCAAACACCATTTCACCTGTCAGATAACCAAGCTGAAGCACCAAAGAGTCTTCAGACTCAGGCATATCACCCCGCCCTTGAGGCTGATACCAAAAACTCAGATATACCGAATCGGCCGGTTGGAGGCTTGCCTCTTGAGGCGAAAATACCGAATCGAGCCGGATGGGGAGCGAGCTTAGCACATCGGCAACGAAAGGAACGGAAGAAGCCGTGTTGTAAAGTTTTCCTCTAGAATCGAGCACATCAAAGGTGGCAGCGCCGGTATTGGGCGGGTTTATCGGAAAATCTTTATTCACAAACACATGGTTATCAGCCCATTTCATAGGGTTTGGCTGCAAGGTGTTAACCGAAAAATCTTCGAAAAAAGGAAGCTGAAGCACCGTGTCGGCTGGGGCCGGCGAGAGCTGTTTTTGTTGAGCAGAATTCGAAAGTAATGAATTGAAATACAGATTGTTCAACTTTTCTTGCGCCTGCAACAGCAGTCCGGAAATGCTAAAAATCCACAACAAAATAAATCTAAGCAATGCTATCTTATTCATAATCTTCTTCGGTTTCAAAAAAAGCTTCGTTTGTATCCGGTGTTTCAATATATAGGCTGTCTTTCAGGAACTTATCAAAATCAGTAAGCTCCGGACTTTGATAGATAAGATTGACATAAGTGCCTGGCCGCACCAAGGATCCGGGTTTAAAATAGGGGTCAATGCGATAAACCAAATCGCTTGTCGAATCGCTGCTAATGGGGAACGACTCCCGGCCAATATTCAGCGCTGCCGAGTGGATGATACGCCGCGCTTCTATTGCAGTTTTTCCAAAAATCATCGGAAAAGCAACGCCTTTGGTTTCGCCGCCATCGCCAACCACAAGGTCGAGCGAGGCTCCTCTGAAAAGCAAGGTGCCCGGCGCAACTTCGCTACCGTGATACC
>CAYYDS010000281.1:0-3217 GCA_964470665.1 uncultured Lentimicrobiaceae bacterium | reverse complement strand
AATTTAGCAAAATAATTGATGAGAAAATGAAGTTATTAGACGGACTGCCGTTTGGCACAATATTGGCAGACCACCTACCAACATAAAAAGCAATAATATGAAACATGGATTTTTAACAATTTTGACAGTTGCAACGTAACCCTCCGGCCAACTGCATCTTGCAGGGATAAGCAAGCAAGTAGGTGCAATTTGCGCTCAAAAAATTCTATGAACAGTCAAGAGAAAAGAAGCCTGATGCTGAGCATGGTTGAACAATGGGAGCAAAGCGGGATGAGCCAGACTGCATTTGCCCACTCACAACGAGTAACCCTTGTAAAATTGCGATACTGGATCAAGAAGCACAGGCAAACGCAACAAGCCGGAGGCTTCATTCAGCTGAGCGGATTATCGTCCTGCGATGCAATCAGCATCCGTTATCCGAATGGTGTTGAGCTGTCCTTGCCGGCGCATGCTTTTGTTGAAATAAAACTTCACACAAAAAATGTAACACGCCTGAGCAACAATTTTTTGCGCAAAACCACAAAACTTTTCAAAAGCTTTCTTATCTTTGTCTTAAACTTGTAAGTAATTCCAAATTATGGAAAATGATCCACAGGATGGAATTTTGTATATAAAATCAAACTCGCTATTGCCTGATTGTGAACAATTAAGCTTAACGGCATTGGTTTTGATTCAACCTATTCAGTGTTTTATTTTAATAGATGCATTATGAAAAATAAAAAAACATTTGTTCTTCTTGCGCTTGCTTTTTTGGCGCTCGTTTCGGTTTCGTGCCGCAAAAATGTCCCCGACGATCCGCTCGACATCAACAGCACAGCTGATTTAAGGGTAAGCCAATCGTTTAATTGGTCAACCACTCAGGAAATTGATTTCCGAATTGGCATTGATAATGTTGGCTTCTTGCCTCTCAAATCGAGAGTTAGCCTCTTCACAGCCGATCCGCTTAGCGGCGCGCCACTCATCAGCAGCGGAAGTGTTAGCCCTACACAAGCCTGGGTGGGAAAAGTTAAAATTCCAACTTTCGTTAAAGAGTTGTATATCAAGCTCGAAACTTCAACGGGAGGCCAATTTATCGAAAGGGTAAGCATTGCCAACGGGCATGTAAACCATACCTTTTTGGCCAACAGCAAGCAGATCATTGCGGATGTAGGCCTTAAAAATATCTCCGATGAAGGCCCCGACTGCGACGACTGCGATCAGGTAATTAGCGGAAATGCCAGTGTAAACATAAAAAATGGCAAAATCTATTGCGTTACCGACAGCTTTACAGGCAAAATTACATTTGAAACCTGGAATGGCGGCGGTACGCTGAAAGTGTGCGGCCATGCAGTTTTGAGCGACTACGTTGAACTGGGGAATAATTGCAAAATTATTGTCACCAAAGAAGGCGTTCTCGAACTCAACTCAATCAATATAACGGGAAATAACTCTTCAATTGCTGTTTATGCCAAAGCAAAACTTATTTTAAACAATGGCCTTGAAACCAAAGGCTATTTCGAAAATCACGGACAAATTGCCATTAAAGGCGGCCTTAAACTCCAAAACCTTTCCGCACCGGCTATTAATAATGGCCAAATTGTGCTGGAAGATGGCGAAATGGAGATGCAATCTGCAAAGCTCGAAAATAACGGCCAGCTTCTGGTGGCAAAAAGCCTTCGGCTGAACTATAATTCGGGATTGACCAATAACGGCACTGTAAAAGTTAACGATAAATTGGAAATCAACGGTGTTGAGGTGAACAACTCGGGCGATATTCTCGTGGCTAACGGATCTTTCGACATCAATGCCGGAGCAAAGCTGATCAACAAGGGTACGGTAAAAGTTGAAAAAGAAAGCATCAATGTGAATTCGAGCCAAAGCTCGGAAAACCACGGCACCATATATGCCGGAAAAAATATTGTGCTCAATGGCGGCAGCAAGCTTACCAATTACTGCCAAATGATTGCCGAAAAGACTGTTGATTTAAACACAGGCTTTTTCGAAATGATCAACGGCTATCTGAAAGCAGGCGAAAGCATCACCCTCAATGGCGGCGCCAACTTAAAAATTAGCGATGCCAGCATGGTTTCCACTCAAAAAATAGTGATGAACGCCGGCATTTTCGGTTCGGGCGACCGCAATACGGTTTTGGCTACAAAAACCATCCTTATCAATTCGTCAAATGTAATTTCGGGCGCTATCGAAGCAGCAAGCGAAGAGCTGATAATAAGCGCCAACACCCCGCCTTCGCAACATATTGTAGCCGGAGCCAATTATGTAACGCCCGACAAAATGGAAAACTTTATTCCCGTTACCGCCTGCAACCCCGAAGGCGTTGGATCCGAAGGAATTGTGGATACCGATAACGATGGCGTGCCCGACGATCTGGACGACTTTCCAAACGATCCCGAAAGAGCTTTCAGATCGTGGTATCCTTCGGAAAGCACCTTTGCAACGCTTGCCTACGAAGACCTCTGGCCCGGCCTTGGCGACTTCGACTTTAACGACGTAGTGGTTGAGTTTCAGTACGAAATGATTACCAATGCCCAAAATGCGCTTAAAGAAATGACAGGCCGCTTCCTGCTTAAAGCAGCAGGCGCCAGCCTGAACAACGGCTTTGCCGTTTCAATGCCGTTTGCACCCTCAAAAGTGGGCAGCCTCGAAGGCGTTAGCCTTGCCGGAAATGCCATTACGCTTGCTGCCAACGGGGTAGAAGACGGACATACAAACGAAACCGTCATCGTGGTGTTCGACGCAATTGGCACGGCTTATGGCGAGTTCCTCAATACGATGCCCGACAGACCTTATGTTGAAACCGATTTGATTAGCCTGAAAATGGTTCTCAACAACCCCGAAGCCTCTTTTGGCACCGCACCTTTCAACCCATTTATTTTCATCAATCAGGAAAGGGGAAAAGAAGTGCACCTGATTGACCGGAAACCTACCGAATTTGTTGATCCTTCGTATTTTGGGATGTGGGAAGACGACTCTAAACCGGAGCAGGGCATTTATTATCAAACCGACAAGCGCTTGCCCTGGGCCATCGAAATACCCGTACCTTTCGACTATCCGGTTGAAACAGTGGATATTCTGCTCACCCACCTCAAATTCGCAGCCTGGGCCATATCGTCGGGTACCGAATTTCAGGATTGGTATTTGGATAAACCCGGCTATCGCAACGATGAAAATATATACAAAAAAGCACATAATTTTTCATTGCCTAATTTAGAAAATTTAG
>CAYYDS010000280.1:0-3255 GCA_964470665.1 uncultured Lentimicrobiaceae bacterium | reverse complement strand
ACAAACCATTATCAGCCTGAACGAAAAAAAATCGCGGGCTGCCATCGAAGCCGAAATTGGAGAACGGCAACGAATTGGCCGCGAGCTGCACGACGGTATCGGACAAATGCTCTCGGTGGCACGTTTGCACATCAGCGCAATTATGCAAAAAAAACAACTTCCCGAAAGCCGGAAAGAAGAACTGCTGAGTGCGGCTATCCATAGCGTGGACGAAGCTTTCGACGAACTGAGAAACATTTCACACAATCTGGCTCCATCCTTGCTCTCCGAAAAAGGACTCATCGAAGCCCTGAAAAACCTTTCAACGCACATCAACCAAAGCAATCAACTGAATATGAGTGTTGAAGCTTTTGGGATAAACGGAAACCTAGACCACCTTATCGAACATACCCTATACAGGGCTATCCAGGAGCTGCTCAATAATGCCATTAAACATGGCAATGCAAGCAGTTTTAATATTCAGTTGATAAAAAGCGAAAACGAAATAACCCTGATGGTTGAAGATAACGGACAAGGTTTTAATACAGAATATGCTGATACCGCCACACCTGGTGGTTTGGGAAATATTCGTTCGCGGGTGGATAATCTCAACGGAACCATGTTTATTGATAGCTTGAAAGGCCGTGGAACCATCATCACCCTTGTTATTCCTTTAAAAACTAAGCCATGATAAACAATCCGATTCGCGTTTTGGTTGTTGACGACCATCAACTCATTATTGACGGCTTGAAATCGCTCTTACAGGACGAAACCGACATCGTTTTTGCCGGAGGTGTGAATAATATGACGCAAGCCATTGATTATGTATCGCATAACCCTGTGAATGTGGTACTTGCCGATATTAGTATGCCTGATGGAAGTGGTATCGAAACCACCCGAAAAGTCAAAGAAATTGACCCCAACATCCAAGTTCTTGCGCTTACTATGCACGAAGATTATACCAACATCCGCGCAATGGTTGATGCCGGAGCTTCAGGATATATCTTCAAGCGGACCAATATGAACGAAGTGCTCGAAGCAATTCGCGTGCTTGCAGGCGGTGGAAAATACCTTGGTCGTGATGTACAAACCATTATTTTCAATAAGATGAGCGAGCGCGACGAAGGTGCAGAAAACACAACATTGCCGGCATTGCTCTCGCAACGCGAAAAGGAAATCTTGCAATTGATTGCCAAAGAAATGAGCAACGTAGAAATTGCCAATAAGCTCTTTATCAGCGAACGAACAGTGGAAACACATCGCCGCAACATCTTCACCAAAACTAAAACCAAAACTATTGTCGGTTTGATAAAATATGCATTAGGCAACGGCCTGATTGTGGACGACAATTCAACCGAAGGTGGAAAGGAAAAATCTTGAAACTGAAAAACGTAAGTTAGTTTAAACTCAAAACCCCATACTGAGGCGTTCATCAAACAATTTCAACCACCATCCCATCGAGGGCGAGATCAGTTGGGCCAAATACTGCCCGCGCTTCGTTGAGCATCTGGTCAAGCTCGGTATATCGCGACGAAAAATGCCCGATCAACAAGCGCTTGGCTCCCGAAAGTTTGGCCATCTCGGCAGCCTGAATGCTTGTGGAATGAAAGGTGGCTTCGGCAACCGCCCTCAGATGATCCATAAAAGTAGCTTCGTGGTATAGGAGCGATACGTTTTCGAAATTTACAGCCAGCCCGGCATCAAAGATCGTATCCGTGCAAAAGGCATAGCTGCGCGCTTTTTCGGCCGATGCGGCTTTTTCTTCGAACAGAAAACCCCAGGCAGCTATGCGGTGTTTTACCGGAAACGAATAGCAACGCAGTTGCTCGTCTTCGAAGATCAACTTTTTAGCCCCCGGCTCTAAAGGTTTGAAATACATTGGAAATCTGAGCTTCGTATCCGAAGCTTTCAGTTGCATTTGCAGGATGTCGTATAAGTCGGCCGGGCCAAAAATATAAATCGGCTGTGTTTTTCCGTAAAGATGGAGGGTGTTTATCAAGCCGATCAGGCCAAAATAATGATCGCCATGCAGATGGCTGATGTAAAAATGGCTGATACGGTTCAGGCTCACTTTGTTTTTTTTGAGCTGCAGCTGCGTGCCTTCGGCGCAGTCAATCATGGCATAATGCCCGTTGTAGTGCATCACCTGGCTGGTAGCAGCTCGAAGCGCCGAAGGCACTGCCGAACCCGAGCCGATAATATGAATCTGAAATGGCTTCATCATTGCTCAAAAATACGTTTTCTGATTAAAATAGTTTTCTTAAGAATCAAAAAAAACCCGAAGTTTAGGCTTCAGGTTTTTTCGAGTAGAGTTAAAAAAGACAACTTATTTTTTCTTGTTGTAGGCATCCAGGTCGAAGGTGAGAGCAAAACGCAGGGTGTTTTGCAGGGGGTTGTTGCGCGTGTCAACCGGAATCAGGTACGAAAAATCGAGACCAAACACATTGTAACGCAGCCCGGCTCCAAGGGTGAAAAACTTGCGGTTTCCCTTTGTTTTATCTTCATAAAATGCGCCGCCACGAATGGCAAACACTTTGTTGTACCAATATTCGGCACCAATCGAGATGCCAAACTCGCGCAATTCTTCACTAAAACCGCCCGGTGCGTCATAAAACGATTGCAACATACCGGCAACAACCGATACATCATCCTCCATGCCATACGCAATGACGTAATTACCCGTAGAGGGGTCAACAACGGGTTGTCCTGTAATGGAATCCTTTAGGTAAAGCGGCGGCGTTGGAACCAACAGCTTGTTGATGTCAATAGAAAAGGCTATTTCGTTGTATTCGTCTAAGGCAATCGAAAGGGTAGGCCCCAAACGCAGATTGGTTGGGATAAAATCTTTTTCGATGTTTGTATTCCGATAGCCAAGTTTGGTGCCGATATTGCTTACGTTTACTCCCCAAGCAAAACGGGTGTCGAGCCCGGTAAACCAAACTACTTCTTTTTCCCAGTAAACCGAAACGTCGGCGGCAGCCGAAATGCCTGCCGATGTGCTTCCACTACCAACAGTTTGTCCCATTGTGAGGTTAGAGTATATGAATCGTCCGGCTACAGCTCCCGAAAGGTAATTGGTGAGTTTGCGCGAGTAGGCGGCGTCTAATGCCCATTCGCTTGGGCGGAATGTTGCAATTTCTGTTCCATCGTCACGGGTAAACATAATATCGCCCAGAGTGAAAAAACGAAGGGTGGAAGCCACTGCCGAGTTGGCGTTGATGCGTTTGGCAAAAGCCAGATAGGCCAAATTCATGTCGGGTACAAGGTTTCTAAGCC
>CAYYDS010000279.1:0-3258 GCA_964470665.1 uncultured Lentimicrobiaceae bacterium | reverse complement strand
TTTGAGAAATTATTTTTTCATTATTTAGCTTACCAGAGATACTATATATTTTTGTCAGCTCTAAAATTTCTTCATAACTTAAATCTGGTAAAATAGAAACCAAAGATTTAGCTAGGACAGTTTTACCTGATCCGGGCGGCCCAAACATTAGTAAATTATGAGCTCCAGCAGCGGAAATCTCTAAAGACCTCTTAGCTTGAAGCTGTCCTTTTATTTCACTTATATCAAAAGATTTTCTCTCTTCTAAAAAATCTAAATTTTCAGCCTTATATTCATCAATTTTTTTAAAACCTTTTAAATGGTCAAATAATTCTTTGATATTTTTTACTGGAAAAATTTTTAAATCCTTGATTAAATTTGCTTCAAAAAAATTTTCAAAAGGAAGATAAACTTTTTCTATTTTTATTTTTTTTAAATAAGAAATCATGGACAAAACACCATTGATTGGACGGAGATCTCCGTTTAATGCTAACTCTCCCAAAAAAACAGAATTTTTAAAATCCTCCTTAAATTCATACAAACGAGATAAAACACTAATAGCTATTGCTAAATCATAGCCAGGGCCCTGTTTTTTAAAATCAGCAGGAGCAAGATTAACTAAAACCTTTCTTCTGGGAAACTTTAGGTCCATGCTTTTTATAGCACTGCGAACCCTCTCCCTAGACTCAGAGATAGATTTATCTGGTAATCCAACTATAGAAAAAACTCCCAAATCACCACCACCAATATCAGCCTCTACTTCGATTAATTGTGCATCCAAACCAATAAGAGCAACTGATAAAATCTTTTTAGACATAAAGAAAAATTAATTATAAACAAATATATTATAAAAAATAATCAATAAAGATTAATTAAAAAAAAGATAAAAATAAAATCAAGTTGGATTACTTGATTTTATTATTATATTTGTTTAATAAAAAATATTCTAAGAGATATTATCTTCTAACTTTACACTTAAAAGCTTACTTATTCCATCAGCTTGCATCGTAACACCATATAAAATATTCGCCCTCTTCATAGTTGCCCTATTATGAGAAATAGCAATAAACTGTGTTTTATTAGATAAATCATCTAAAATTTTAGCCAGTCTTTCTGAATTAGCTTCATCCAAAGCAGCATCAACTTCATCTAAGACAACAAAAGGCGATGGATTAGCACTAATAATAGCACAAATTAAAGCAATTGCTGTTAAAGCTCTTTCTCCGCCGGACAACATATTAACTGATGATATTTTCTTACCGGGGGGAGTAGCGCTAATATCAACACCTGAAAGACCAATAGCATTATATTTTTTTAGATACTTTATTAACTTAACATTTCTTGAGGCCTGAGAGTCTTTATTTTCCAATGAAGCGCCGTCAGGAGATTCATTAGAAGAGTTTTTCTCTAAATCAGCTAGAGACTCCTCTTTTAATGGAAAAATTTTGGCATTTCCACCATTAAACAATATTTTAAAATATTCATTAAATTTCTCTGAAATAATCTTAAACTCTGAATCAAATCTATTTTTTATAACTGTATCTAGCTCAATTATTACTTTTTCTAAAGATTTAATAGTCTTGTTTAAATCATCTGTTTGTTCAAACAAAAAGTCAAATCTTTTTTTAGTTTCTTCGTATTCTTTTTCTGTTTCAGGATCTATTCCGCCAATCATTTCTAACTGGCTTTTTAGTTTTTGAATCTCTTCTTTTATTGCCGAATTATTAACATCCTCGTCATTTTTATAATTTTTTATTTTGTCTAACTCTAATTTATCATCTAGAATATTGTTTTCTAAATCCTCAACCCTAGTCTCCTCTCTTGTTAAATCAATTCTTAAAGACCCTAATCTAGCATTAATTCTAGATAAAGAAGAACTTAATTCGTTGATATTGTTTTGCAAATTTATTAACTCCCTTTTTTTATTTTCTTGCTCTTGATTAAAATTATCAATTTTTTCTTGAAGAAAGGAAAGCTCTAATTTAGTTTTTTCTTGAAAATCTTTTATAAAAAGGGATTCTTTTTCAATAAATAATCCAAACTCTAAATTATTTGAATCACCTGAATTACTTAAGAATAAATTATTCTTAATCTCATATTCTAAATCCTCTAACTTTGATTGAATTTTAATAGAATCGGTTTTTATTAAATTTAATTTATTATTTAGCTCATTTAGTTTATTTTGACTTGATTGTAAAACCGACTGATGATTAAATTTTTCACTTTGAAAATTATCTCTCTCCTCTTTAATTTGAGCAATTTCTTTTTTAAACTCATTTATCTGATTATTCAAATTTTTTATATCTTGCTCAATTTTATTTTTTTTATTTTGATTTTCAGAAAAATCATCACCCTTATCATCCTCATTTACTTTTATTTTTTCAGATACATCTAAAAGCTCTTTTTCTTTTTTAAATAATTCATTTTTAAGTGAATCCTGTTTACCTTTTTCAATGTTTATTTCTAGTTGAAGTGAAGAGCACTTTTCATTTATATTATTTTTTTCAACTTTTAACTCATTTATTTTTTTGTTAATAACCTCTATCTTGTTTCTATAACTATCACCAGAAGAAAAACTAAGCAAATCTTTAATTTCAGAATTTATTTCGCTAATAATTTTTTTAAACAAGGAAAACTCATTTAAATTAATATTGTCGTCTATTTTTTTAATCAGGCTTTTTAATCCTTGATTTATTTTTTGAATATTAGATGGACTCTCCTCAATATGAGCCCTACTTAAATCAGACTCTAGATTGGCCAAATCTTTAGCTAAATTAAACTCGGTTGATTTAAGGTTTTCTAATTTTTTTTGCTTATTTAAAATAGAATCAGAAAGCAAGTCATAAGAGCTTTTTATTTCTGGTATCTCCAAACTCAACTCTGACTGCTTATTTTTAAGAAAAGATAAATCAAACTTACCCTGTTTTTCTAATTTTACCTCTATCCAAGCCTCTATTTTAGATAATTCTCTGTTTTTTTCTTGAAGATCTTTTTCAGAAAGAGATAACAACGATTCTTTATTGTTTAATAATTCTTGTTTATCAAATTCTTTGCTAAATAATTCTAAAGATTTAGTGCTTTTTTCAATTATGTTTAATAATTCTTGTTTTTCTTTATTTAATAAAACTAAAGAATCATCTTGTGTTTTTAAGGACTCCTCTTTTGTAATAGCGCTCCACAAAGAAATCCTTTCAAGTTGCTTAAATGCCCTGTCTTGCTCTGATTTTAAGAATAAAAATTTTAAACTACAGTCCTAAAATGGACTGTAGTTTTAATTAT
>CAYYDS010000278.1:0-3271 GCA_964470665.1 uncultured Lentimicrobiaceae bacterium | reverse complement strand
TTGGGGCTATTATCCTCCATACTGGGCAGGATGGCGGCCTTACTACTGGGATTATTATTATGGTTATCATTATTCGTCATACCATTATTACTATTCGCACTATCACATTTACCATCAACCCCGCTCGCCCTATTATCGCGATGTGTATTGGAGCCAAAGGCGTCATGCATCGCCCACAGTTGTTGTAAACATCAACAACAACTACTATCAAAACACCTATAGTCGTCCCGATCAGCGCAGCGAAGGCGAATCGCTTTACCAGCGCAGGCTTGCCGATAACCAATATGTTCCCGGGCGTGGCCAACGCTCTTCGGCACAGGGCCAGCAAAGCCGCAGCGGAGGCCAAAATGCAGTGAAACCAGGATTGGAAAAAAGCCGTGGAACGATCGAACGCTCTGATTCGAAATCAATGAGCCGCCCAGCAAATGGCAATTCGTCTGCCGAACGTTCGCAGCAGGTTCAAAGGAGCCGTGAGGTTTCGAAAGATGCAAAGTCGCAGCAGCCGATCAATAGAGGCCAGAGCGGCTCATCGGGAAATACGGTTAAACGCTCTTCGGGCACAAGCTCCGATGTTCAGCGGCCGGCAAGCCCACAGCAAGTCAAACGCGCCGAACAAACCTCATTGCCAAGGATTGGAGGCAGCACTCAAAGCAGCAGTTCGACTGTAAAGTCTTCGTCGCAGCAAAAAGCCGTATCGCCCCAGCGCAGCCAAAGCAGCGCCCCAAAGCAAGAGGTTGTGCGCCCTACTGAAAGCAAAAGCAGAGGTAGCTCAGTAAGCACGTCAAGCCAGCAGAAATCGGTTTCATCTTCTTCGGGATCAAAGGCTGTGAACCAAAGCACAAGCAAAGAAAAAGCAGCTCCTGCTACAAAAAGCAAAAGCCAGAGTGAAAGCAAATCGGGCAGCAACAGCGTACAAAAGCGCGGTTCGGCAAGATAAAGCCAAAATGAGGATCTCAACAATACAAGCCGTCTCCGTAACGAGACGGCTTTTTTATTGCTTTACTGTGGCTATTTTGAAGAGATCTTGTGCCAGTCGCCGCTCAATAAATTAGCCCGCTTCTCGCAGTTTTCATTATCCGACATAAACGTAAGTTTCTGTCCAATAAGCGCATACAAATAGCGCCCGGGCGCATCGCAGCCGTCTGATTGGCTAAATTCGATGAGCACATCGTCAATAACTTTAAACTTTGACATAAACGTTGGGAAATTTTCAATGGTGAGGATGGGTATCCAGCTCAGGTCGCCATCTTCGGTTAGCGTAAGCTCGATGGTTTGCGTTTCACCATTAAAGATTTTATTGGCCGTATAAGTTCCGGCTAACGAAGGTAATTCCTTTTTGCAGGCCCCGCCGAAAAGCAAAAGAATAAGGAATAGGAATACATGCTTAGAAGTTTTCATAAAAACAGGTTGCTTGTTTTGTTTTGCAATAATACTAAAAGACAGATTCGATTGCGATAAAATCGCAATAAAAAAAGACGCCTTCGAGGCGTCTTTTTCATTTCTGTTGTCGGAATAATTTTAAATGCCAAGCGACTCGAGCATCTTACTGATTGTTTCATCGAGGGCCCGATCCATTTTTTCGAAATCTTCCACGCGATTGAGTTTACCTTTTACTCCAAAATAGAATTTTATTTTCGGTTCGGTTCCCGACGGTCGGATACTGATTTTGCTTCCGTCTTCAGTAAAAAACTGTAGCACATCCGATTTTGGCAAATCAATGGGCTGGGTGGTTCCATCGGTTAAATTTCTGGTTTGCTGCAGCTTATAGTCTTTTATCAGGCTAAGTTTTGCACCCGCAATGCTCAATGGCGGATTATTGCGGAAGCGCTCCATCAGTTGCTTTATTTCTTCGGCGCCGTCCATTCCCTTTTTGGTTACAGAAAGCAATTTCTCTTTATAGAAACCAAACTCGGCATAAATATCCTTCAAAAGGCCATACATTGTTTTGCCTTGATCGGCAGCCCATGCAGCTGTTTCGGCAATCATGGCACAGGAGCTCACGGCATCTTTGTCGCGAACAAAATCGCCCACAAGGTATCCGTAGCTTTCTTCGCCTCCGCCAATAAAGGTTTTCTTGCCTTCGAAACGTTTAATGAGATCGGCAATGTATTTGAAACCGGTGAGCACATCGAAGCGTTCTACACCATATTTGTCGGCAATATTAAAGAGCAACTCGGAGGTAACAATGGTTTTTACCATAAACTCGTTTCCACTGAGTTTTTCTTTGCGGCTCCATGTGCTCAAGAGGTAATAGATTAATAATGAGGCTGTTTGGTTTCCATTGAGCAAAATAAATTCGTTCTGATCGTTTTTCACGGCAATGCCCACCCTGTCGCCATCAGGGTCGGTAGCCAGCACCAAATCGGCGTTGATTGCTTTAGCTTTGGCAATAGCCATGCTGAGGGCTTCCGGTTCTTCGGGGTTTGGCGAGTGCACAGTAGGGAAATCGCCGCTCACCAGCATTTGCTCTTCCACAACGGAAACCGACTGAAACCCCATCGCTTTGAGCAGTTGCGGCACCAGATCAACTGTTGAACCGTGAATGGGTGTAAAGACAATTTTGAAATCTTTTTGCCGTTGAATGGCCTCGGGCGAGAGGCTTAATGCTTTGATGCGGTTGATGTATATTTCATCGAAATCGGTGCCTAAATAAGTAATCAATTCGGGGCGTGCGTTGAAATTAACATCTTCGGGGCCGGCATTTTTCTCAACTTCGGCTATCACATTGGCATCGTGAGGCGCAATAAGTTGGGCGCCATCGTCCCAATATGCTTTGTAACCGTTGTATTCTTTGGGGTTGTGCGAAGCGGTGATAACTACCCCTGCCTGGCAGCCAAAATGCCTTACTGCAAAAGAGAGTTCGGGTGTAGGGCGCAATTTTTCGAATAAGAAAACCCTGATATTGTTGGCCGACATGACCTCGGCTGTTACACGGGCAAAAAACTCGCTGTTGTTGCGGCAATCATAGGCGATAGCCACTGAAAGCGACGGGTGGTTGGGAAACATTTTTTTTAGGTAATTGGCCAAACCTTGAGTGGCCATGGCAACCGTGTATTTATTCATCCGGTTTGTTCCCACACCCATAATGCCACGCAGGCCACCGGTTCCAAATTCTAAGTTTTTATAGAAACTTTCTGCAAGTTCTTTCGGGTCATTTTCGATCAAATGTTTCACTTTTTGGCGTGTTTCTTCGTCGTAAGGTTCAACAAGCCAACGGTTTGCTTTTTCAAGTAGTTGAGGATCAATTTGATGTTTCATTTTACTCTTTTTT
>CAYYDS010000277.1:2384-3291 GCA_964470665.1 uncultured Lentimicrobiaceae bacterium | reverse complement strand
AATGCACCAGTCTTTTACATTTTCCATCCAATGTTTATAGGTGTTTTTAAATTTTGCCGGATGAAACTGAATGCTGCCGTTTTCGACCACCTCCAAGGCCTTGGCGGCAAAAGCTTCCATCCTTAAAAACCACTGCAATGAAATTTTTGGTTCGATAGCGGCATCGGTACGTTCCGAAAAGCCCACTTTGTTGGTGTAGTCTTCTATTTTCACTAAATTTCCGGCTGCCTCAAGCATTGGGATAATGGCTTTTCGTGCTTCGAAACGATCGGTGCCGACAAGCAGTGAGGCTTCGGGGCTCAGGGTTCCGTTGTCGTTGAAAATATCAATTGACGGAAGTTTGTGTTTTAAGCCCAAATTATAATCGTTGATATCGTGTGCCGGAGTAATTTTTAATGCCCCCGTGCCAAACTCGCGATCCACATATTCATCCGCAATAACGGGTATAGGCCGGTTGAGCAGGGGCACAAGCACTTTTTTCCCATGATAGGAGATGTAGCGTTCGTCGTCGGGGTGAACGCAAATGGCCGTATCGCCAAGAATGGTTTCGGGGCGTGTGGTGGCAATGGTTAGATAGCTCTCTTCGCCCTCCACTTTGTAGCGCAGGTAATAGAGTTTCGATTGCACTTCTTTGTAAATCACTTCTTCGTCTGACAAAGCCGTAAGGGCCTGCGGATCCCAGT
Organism: uncultured Lentimicrobiaceae bacterium; assembly: GCA_964470665.1. Taxonomy (GTDB): domain Bacteria; phylum Bacteroidota; class Bacteroidia; order Bacteroidales; family F082; genus JALNZU01. The sequence goes on along the minus strand of CAYYDS010000277.1, from coordinate 2,608 downwards.
TTACCATTCTTACTCCACGGTAAATCAATCCTTTATGATAAAGATCAATGAAAACATCAATCACCGATTCATATAAAACCTTGTCCATGGTAAAGGCGGTGCGGTTCCAGTCGCACGAGGCACCTAATTTTTTCAGCTGATCGAGGATGATGTTGCCGTGTTTCTCGCGCCATTCCCAGGCATGTTTTAAAAACTCTTCCCTGCTCAGGTCCGATTTTTCGATG
>CAYYDS010000277.1:0-2374 GCA_964470665.1 uncultured Lentimicrobiaceae bacterium | reverse complement strand
GCCTAAGCTTTTTAGCTTTTGCACTACTTTGTTTTCGGTAGCTATCGAGGCATGGTCGGTGCCCGGAACCCAACAGGCGTTTTTGCCCTGCATACGGGCGCGGCGCACCAATACATCCTGAATGGTGTTGTTGAGCATATGCCCCATGTGCAAAACACCGGTAACGTTTGGCGGGGGAATGACGATGGTGTATGGTTCGCGTTCATCGGGCCGAGAAAAGAAATAGCCTTTTTCTAACCAGTGTGCATACCATTTTTGTTCGAGTTCGCTAGGGTTGTATTTGCTGTTGATCTCCATAATAGCAAAAAATAAATCGAAAAGAGTTAAGGCGCAAAAATATAAAAAAAAGGCATGCCTCCTATGCCTAACAACATCCCTGGCAAAGAGAATGCTATGGCCCAAGCATTGGTAAAATTTGCGGTAAACAAAAGGAAAAAACAAGGCAAAAACAGCTTGCTTTTTGAGGGCACCGCTATGTTCTTTAGAAAAGAAACGCGCAATTTTTTATTTTGTTGCAACGGCTTTTCAATCGGATTTATTTGTAAAAATTTGAGCTTTGTCGCGCTGTTTTTCTTCAATTTCCGAATATTTTGTTGCAGAAGCTTTGCGCTGCTCCCGGCTTTACCGAATAACAATTGTTTCACCTTAGTTTTTTTTCTAAATTTGCTGCGCAAACGATGTAGAGATCATTATTTTTTTTAATAACCTAAAACACATTTTTATGATTAAAGGACACCCAAAGGGTTTGCTCTCGGCAGCTTTAGCCAATATGGGCGAACGTTTCGGCTTTTACACCATGATGGCAATCCTTACCTTGTTTTTGATGTCGAAATTCAACATCTCGGGAACGGAAGCCGGCACGCTTTATTCCATTTTTTATGGATCAATTTATGCCCTTGCCCTTGTAGGGGGCTTTATTGCCGACAAATCGCGTAATTACAAAGGCACCATCATTGCCGGATTATTAATTATGGCATTGGGCTATGTTCTGCTTTCCATGCCATCTCTTATCGTATCAAAATACATTGCTTTGGCTGCTTTGTTGGTTATTGCCTTCGGGAACGGCTTGTTCAAAGGAAATCTTCAGGCAGTAGTAGGCCAGATGTACGACAACGATGAATATAGATCCAAGCGCGATGCGGGATTCCAGATCTTCTACATGTTTATTAATGTGGGCGCCATGTTTGCCCCATTTCTTGCCACTTGGGTGCGCAACACTTTTGTTGCCATGCAGGGCTACAAATACAATGCTGAACTTCCGGGGCTTTGCCATCAGTTTTTAGACAAAAATATGACACAGGAGGTGATTGATGGAAGGTTTTCCGAATTGGCAAGCCACGTATCGAATGGGGTTGTGCCGGCCAATCTGAGCGAATTTTCCGAAGCATACCTCAATGCTTTCAACACAGGCTTTCATTATGCTTTCCTCACGGCAGTGGTGGCAATGTTTATTTCGTTAGTCATTTTCCTAATGACCAAAAAAATCCTCCCCAGTCCTGCCGTTCACGTAAAAAAAGAAACCGTATCGAAAGAAGAAATTATGCAGGATGCCAAAGAAATCAAACAGCGCATTCTGGCTTTGTTTGCCGTTTTTGGTGTGGTAATCTTTTTCTGGTTCTCGTTCCATCAAAACGGGCTTACACTTACGATGTTTGCCAAAGACTATACGCTTTTGGGCGGCATTTTCCCATCGGTTGAAATCTTCCAATCCATCAACCCCATTTTAGTGGTAACGCTTACACCTCTTATCATTGCTCTTTTTTCCTATCTTGCACGTCGTGGCAAAGAGCCTTCAACGCCCCGGAAAATTGCCATCGGGATGGGGATTGCTGCTACCGCTTTCGTGGTGATGGCTATTGGATCATTGGGTCTCCCGAATTTGAGCGTCGTTAAAGGAATGGGCGGACTACCTGATGCACAGCGCGTTACACCTTGGTTGCTGTTTAGTGTTTATTTCATACTTACGGTTGCCGAGCTGTTTATTTCGCCGTTGGGACTTTCGTTTGTTTCCAAAGTTGCGCCGGCACATATGCAAGGCGCCATGCAGGGAGGTTGGCTGGCAGCAACAGCTGTTGGAAACCTGTCGCTTTTCCTCGGAGCAATGATGTACGAAAGCATTTCGATTTCTGTTACCTGGAGCGTATTTGTAGTGGTTTGTCTCATTTCGATGATTGCCATGCTTGCAATGGTAAAATGGCTCGAAAGGGTAGCAAAATAGCAACAGATTATAAAGGTTAACTTCCAAAAAAGGCAGGCCGGTTTTATTATCTCCTGCCTTTTTTACTTTTGAAAGCTAAAACAGCAAAAAATGGCCGACAAAAAACCATATAACAGCTATTCCGATTATTTCAAAACGTTGTTTGGAAGCAGGGTG
>CAYYDS010000276.1:0-3303 GCA_964470665.1 uncultured Lentimicrobiaceae bacterium | reverse complement strand
GAACTCGAATTTTTGCTTCACAACAACCTGATAAAAGGCGGCGATTTAAGCAACGCCATCGTGTTTGTAAACCGCGCCGTTAGCCAGGAAGAACTCGATCGGCTGGCAGGCCTGTTCAACAAACCCAAAGTAAAAGTGAAGCCCGAAGGAATTTTAAACAACCTCGAACTGCACTTTCCAAACGAGCCTGCAAGGCACAAACTGCTCGATGTAATCGGCGACCTAAGCCTGTTGGGGCGAAAAATAAAAGGACATATTACTGCATACAAACCTGGCCATTTTGCGAATACCGAATTTGCCAGACACATACAAACACACACAAAAACTCAATGATCATGATGAAAGAGCCCCCTTTCGATTTGCTTAAAGAGCCTGTTTTCGACATCCTGCAAATCCAAAAATTATTGCCCCATCGCCCGCCTTTTCTTTTTGTTGACCGCATTTTAGAAATAGGCGAAAACCATATCGTTGGCTTGAAAAATGTGACAATGAACGAATCGTTTTTCGTGGGTCATTTTCCTCAGGAACCCCTAATGCCGGGCGTTCTCATTGTTGAAGCAATGGCGCAAACCGGAGGCATTTTCGTGTTGAACCAGGTGCCCGACCCCGAAAATTACATGACCTATTTCCTCAAGATTGACGATGTCAGGTTTAGGCAAAAGGTTGTGCCGGGCGATTCGCTTGTTTTCGTGCTCGAACTCACAGCGCCCGTGCGCAGGGGCATGTGCAATATGCGCGGCCTTGCCTATGTGGGCAACAAAATAGTTACAGAAAGCACGATGATGGCGCAGATAGCAAAAAAGTAGAACTATTAATACCTTAGCCCGACAATAAGTATGAACCAGCCCTTAGCATATGTGCACCCGCAGGCCAAAATTGCCAATAATGTGGTGATTGAGCCTTTTGTGAATATCGAAAAGAATGTTGTTATTGAAGAAGGCACCTGGATCGGTTCGAATGTAACCATTATGGAAGGTGCCCATATCGGCAAAAATTGCCGCATCTTCCCGGGCGCCGTAATCTCGGCCATTCCTCAGGATTTAAAATATGCCGGCGAAGAAACCGTTGTGCGTATTGGAAATAACACCACAATCCGCGAGTTTGTTACCATCAACAGGGGCACAAAAGCCAATTGGGAAACCGTGGTTGGCAACAACTGCCTTCTCATGGCCTACGTTCATGTGGCGCACGACTGCATCATCGGCAATAATGTAATCCTGGCCAATGCCTGCAACTTAGCCGGGCATATTCGCATTGATGATTGGGCAATTATTGGCGGCTTGGCTGCTGTTCATCAGTTTGTGCAAATTGGTGCACATTCAATGATCAGCGGCGGCGGCATGGCCCGAAAAGACGTTCCGCCATTTACCAAAGCCGGACGCGAACCCCTGTCGTATGTTGGCGTAAACTCTATTGGCTTGCGCCGCAGGGGATTTAGCGACGAACGCATCAATGCCATTCAGGATATCTACCGCATCATCTACCTCAGAGGATATAATGTTAGTCAGGCCGTTAGCTACATCGAAGCCAATGTGCCCGCCTCGCCCGATCGGGATGAAATACTTAGTTTCATCAGCAACTCAACGAGGGGCATTATGAAAGGATTGGGAAAAAACCGGGAGTAAATTGCCGAACTTTTTTACGAACTCTTTGTTTCACTATGATTGTCAAACCATTTTAAATATTTTTCAATGAACATTACCGATTTACTGAACGGCCCAATGGGCAGCGTTTTGATGAAAAGCGTTGCTAATCAGGTGGGTTTAACCGAAAAACAAACAAGCACAGCTCTTAACAATACAATCCCTCTTATTTTGGGTGGGATTGAGAAAAATGTTAAAACATCTAAAGGTGCCGAAAGCCTTCAGGCAGCACTCGAAAGCAAACACGATGGCAGCCTGCTCGATGGATTGGGCGGCTTGTTGAGCGGCGGCAATTTTAATGCGCTGCTGCAAGACGGCGGAGGTATTGCAAACCACGTTTTTGGCGCAAACCTTGGTGCCGTGCAAAAAGGTATTGCCGAAAAGTCGGGGATAAGTATTGATAAGGCTTCAACAATCATTAAAATTGCTGCCCCAATTGTGATGGCCTATTTGGGTAAGGAAAAGAAATCAAAAGGCCTGAACTCGGGCGATTTGGGTCAGCTGTTGGGCGGCCTGCTGGGTGGTGGCGCTTCATCGAATAAAAGCAGCGCCGGCGGCTTGATTGGAATGGTAACGGGCATGCTCGGTAAAGACAAAGGCGGAAACCCTCTGGATGATTTGCTTGGGATGTTTACCAAAAAATAAGTTTCGCAAGATATTTATGGAAAAATAAAACAATGTCCGGCTTTCAACGAAGGCCGGACATTGTTTTTAAGTGGAATACGAATAAACGCCCAGCGCTATTCCTCATCGGAGAGTACCTCTTCGGGCAGCTCGGCGGTGTTGTTTTCCAAATTCTTTTCGGCTTTTTTCTTACAGGTTAAACAGAGTTCCGAATCGCCGATTTTGCGGGCTTCCCAAGCTTCTTTTACAGTGCCGCCACTGATATCTCTTCCTTTAATGTGCTGGCAGCCTTCATAAAGATGAAACTTATTGCCGCCACTCGACCAATAAACATAATCAACTCCCGCATTGAGGTCGCGGATAAGCTCGGTTTGGCTGTTGATCTGTTCGGTGTATTTTTCAACCGAAGGCGGATTAAAATCAATGCCCGTAATACCGGCAACCAGCAAGGCTACAACGGCCACAGCGCCGGCAATTCCTTTTGTTTTTCCATCAAGTTTTTTGTCGGTAAAAATGAAGATCACCAAAGGAAGAAAAGCCAAAACCCCCATGATGGCGCCAAGTTGGTTTTGAATGAAAAACCTGAACTTATCCTTTTCGGAGGCAGGATCGAGGCGATTCGACTTTTTCCAAAGCAGCGAACCCGTAATGGCTAAGGCCAGAATGACAACAATAGCTACTATAAGCCAGGTAAGCATATCGTTGTTGAGCAGTTTCAGTATGGCAAAAATTTCTCCGCCAATGGCAATAATCCAGGCCAGCATAGCAAATAAACGCAATTGTTTGGCTTTGCCTTTTGCTTCATCTGAAGCAATAAACTGTTTTTTTTCGGTCATAGGTTTTTTGGTTTTTTAATGATTGAAGTTTATTTTACAAAAAAGATTGTTTACAATTTTGGGTTAAGGAATTAAAAGACAAAGACAAAGATAAATTGTTTTTCTTTTGTCTTTTATCTTTTTCTTTTTTGTAAAACCCAAAACGCAGCTGGCGCGCGTCTCCAGACGCGTGCCCCGCGCGTTTCATCAGACGCGTGCCC
>CAYYDS010000275.1:0-3310 GCA_964470665.1 uncultured Lentimicrobiaceae bacterium | reverse complement strand
TACACTTTAAATCAAGGTATCGAGGATGGGTATCTTGCTCCGTATAAAGTATTAAGAGTAAGTCTTGATAAAGACCTAGAAGGCTATAGACCTGAAAGAGGAAAACTTGATGAGGATGGAGATTTAGTTGAAGATAAAGAATATGAATTAAAAGACTTTGATAGAACTATAGTTATTGATGAAAGAACAAAAGTGGTTGCTAAGAGAATTACTGAGTATTTAAAAGCTACTGATAGAATGTCTAGAGCCATCATTTTCTGCGTTGATACAGAGCATGCTTTAAGAATGAGAAATGCATTAGCTGAGGCTAATCAAGATATGGTTGCTAAAAATCCTAGATATGTAGTAAGAATTACAAGTAATGATAAAGAAGGTAAATCCCAATTAGATAATTTTATAGATGCAAATGAAACTTATCCAGTAGTTGCGACTACATCTAAATTATTATCGACTGGAGTAGATACTAAAACTGTTAAATTAATAGTACTTGATACTGAAATTGCAAGTATGACTGAATTCAAACAAATTATAGGTAGGGGTACCAGATTGGTTCCAAAAAAAGGTAAAGAATATTTTACTATTATGGATTTTAGGAATAATTCAGCGAAATTTGCTGATCCAGAATTTGATGGAGATCCAGTTGTTGTTAAACCAATTGATGGCGGCAATGGTAAAGAACCAATCGATCCTGAAACATATAATCCAGATGGATGAAAGTCGTAAGAAGATATACATCAATAATGTAGAAGTAACTATTTCAACAGAATCTGTTAAGTACTATGATGCAAATGGAAAACTTATAACAGAATCAATATCAGAGTATTCGGGGAAAAATCTTAAAAAACTATATGAAGATTATGACAATTTTGAACAAGAATGGTATCAAGCTGAAAATAAACAAGATTTTTTAAATCAATTATACAATGATGGAGTAATGGTTGAAGCCTTAATAGAAGAGGCAGAAGATACTAATGTAGACATCTTTGATTTGTTATCAAATATTACATATGGTAAGGATATCATTGGTAAAAAAGATAGAATAGAAAAAGTAAAATCTCAAGAAGACTTTATGAGTAGATTTAATGAAACTCAAAAAGAAGTAATTAAAGAAATGTTGAATATTTATAGAAATAAAGATATATCAGAAATAGAAAAGATTGATGTATTAAAATTAAATAATTTTGATAAATTTGGTGGTATAGTACCTGTTGTAAAATTATTTGGTGGAAAAGAAAATTATAAAAAAATGATTAAAGAATTAGAAAGTTTAATTTATTGTAAGGAGTGTGCTTAAAAATGGATTTTGGAACGATGATTAAAAGATTACAAGATATAATGTGGCAAGATGCAGGTGTTAATGGTGATGCACAGAGAATAGAACAAATTGTATGGATGCTTTTTTTAAAATTGTATGATGCTAAAGAAGAAGAATGGGAAATAGAAGAAGATAACTATAAATCAATAATACCTGAAGAATATAGATGGAGAAATTGGGCAATTGATAATAAAGATGGTAAAGCTATGACAGGAGATTCGTTGTCGAGTTTTATAATTAATTTATTTAATACATTAAAAGATTTACCAATTACTGAAGATGCTGATACTAGAAGTAGAATAGTAAAAAAAGTTTTTGAAGATCTTAACAATTACATGAAAGATGGAGTACTTATTAGACAAGTAGTTAATGTGTTGAATGAAATTGATTTAACAGATTTTCAAAAAAGACATGCATTTAACGAAATATATGAAACAATTTTGAAAGATTTGCAATCAGCAGGTAGGAATGGAGAATTTTACACTCCAAGAGCAATTACAGAATTTGTTGTTCAAATGGTAGATCCTAAAGTTGGGAATTCAGTGGCGGATTTTGCGTGCGGAACAGGAGGATTTTTGATATCTGCATTAAACCATATGAAAAAAGACATTACCGATACTAAACAAAATGAAATATTAAGCAAATCCTTTTATGGAGTTGAAAAGAAACCATTACCATATTTATTGTGTACTACTAATATGTTATTACATGATATTAACGAGCCAATGATTATACATGGTAATTCTTTAGAAAAGAATGTAAGAGATTATGAAGAAGAAGATAAATTTGATGTAATTTTGATGAACCCTCCATATGGTGGAACAGAAAAAAAATCAGTACAGCAAAATTTTCCTGAACAATTGAGGAACTCTGAAACTGCTGATTTATTTATGGTAGAAATTCTGTATAGATTAAAAGAAAATGGAAAAGTAGGTATTGTACTTCCTGATGGTTTCTTATTTGGTAATGATAGCACAAAAATAAATATAAAGAAAAAATTAATGGAAGAATGTAATTTACATACCATTATAAGACTTCCTGGATCAATTTTTGCTCCATACACATCTATTGCTACTAATTTATTATTCTTTGATAAAACTGGCAAAACCCAAGAAACGTGGTTCTATAGAATGGATTTACCAAAAAAATATAAAGCATTTAGTAAAACAAAACCTGTAGAAATTAAACACATGCAAGATATCATCGAATGGTGGAACAATAGAGTTGAAATAAAAGATATTAAGGAAGATGATTCTTTAACTGAAACTTGGAAGGCAAAAAAGTATTCATATGAAGAAATAGAAAAAATGAATTTTAATTTGGATCAATGCGGATTCCCTGTAAAAGAAGAAATTATTTTATCACCTGAGGAAACTATGAAAAACTTTATTGAAGAACGTGAAAGAATGGAAAAAGAGTTAGATGGTAAACTTGAGGAAATAATGAAGGTGATAGGAGAGATTAGGAATGATTGTAGATAAATTAAAAGCTAGTATTTTACAAAAGATTTTTGAGGGTCAAGTAACTAATACTTTAGATTCAGATAAAAGTGTATCAGAGTCTTTGAAATTAATAGAAAAACAAAAGAAAGAACTAGAAGTTAAATATAATTCTAGAAAAGAACCCAACTATAAATGCGTAAGCGAAGATGAAAAATTATTTATTATTCCTAACACTTGGGAATGGTATAGAATTGGTCAGTTAGGGATATTTAAAAAAGGACCATTTGGTAGTGCATTAACTAAAAGTATTTTTGTTAAAAAAAGTGAAAACACTATAAAAGTATATGAACAAAAAAATGCTATACAAAAAGATATAACTTTAGGAGATTATTATATAAAAAAAGAATACTTTGAAGAAAAAATGAAATCTTTTGAAGTGTCTGCTGGGGATATACTTGTTTCATGTGCTGGTACAATTGGTGAGACATATGTTGTTCCAAAAGAATTTGAAAAAGTGTTAAACACCACTTTATACCAACTATCAAACGTCACT
>CAYYDS010000274.1:0-3345 GCA_964470665.1 uncultured Lentimicrobiaceae bacterium | reverse complement strand
AGTTTAATTTTGTTGGTCAAACAAGTTTTTTATACCTGCCACAAAGTTAAGAAAACAGTTTTGAATATACCAAGAAATGGTTAAAATTTTTAGGGGTGCGTGGCTTTGATTATGGCAGAAAAAAACAATTCCAAAAACCGCCGTCATGAGATTCAATGCCAAAGTGAGAAAATTTTGCTGTTGGATTTTTTTATTTCTCTCGAAAAAATTGAGCTACAACAGACTGTCAATGATTGGTTTAGAATTAGGGAAAATTGAAAAAAAGTGTACTCCAAATGAGAAAAATGAGCTCAAAAATGGATTAAATTTATATCTTTACAGTCCTGATTGAGGCTTTTTCTTGAGGAAGTTCTTTGATAGGATTCTTGATGTAAGTGTCTGTTTCACAACTAAAAAAACCACCCTGAAGTAAAACTTCACAGTGGCTTTAAAAGTGACCCCGAGGGACTCGAACCCCCAACCTGCAGAACCGGAATCTGATATTCTATCCATTGAACTACGGGGCCATAAGCCCTGCAAAAATACAGCCTTTTGGCGGATTGAGAAAATTGTTTTTAATGCAGCCTGATTTTCTCAGGCAAACGACTGCAAGTCGTACAAGCGTTTGTAAACTCCGTTTTTAGCAAGCAGCTCGTCGTGCTGCCCGCGTTCTACAATATGTCCCTTTTGTACCACAACAATTTCGTCGGCATGTTGAATTGTCGAAAGCCGGTGAGCAATTACAATGGAGGTGCGCGAACTCATTACCTGCGCCAGCGCCTCTTGCACCAAACGTTCCGATTCGGTATCGAGCGATGAGGTGGCTTCGTCCAAAATAAGTATGGGCGGGTTTTTTAGCACGGCGCGGGCGATGCTTAGCCTTTGACGCTGGCCGCCTGAAAGATTTAAGCCCCTGTCGCCGATATTGGTGTCGTAGCCTTTTTCCATATGCATGATAAATTCATGCGCATTGGCCACTTTGGCTGCCGCTATTACCTGCTCGCGGCTCGCATTTGCGCTGCCGAAAGCGATGTTATTGAAAACGCTGTCGTTAAAAAGGATGCTTTCCTGCGTAACAATTCCCATGAGGCCACGAAGATCGTCAATGCGGCAGTTGCGCAAATCAACGCCATCAATAAGAATTTGGCCTTCGCTTACATCATAAAAGCGGGGCAAAAGGTCAACCATGGTTGATTTTCCGCCGCCCGATTCACCCACAAGGGCTATTATTTTTCCTTTTTCGATGCGAAGGTTAATGCCATCGAGCACTTTGTCGCGCTGGTAACTAAACCCCACATTGCGGTATTCAATGCTATTTCCGAATTTCTCGATACGCAGCGCATCCGGTTTTTGCACAATCACCTCTTCGGCATCCAATACTTCGAAAATGCGTTCGGCCGATGCAATGCCTTTTTGAATATGGTAATAACCTTGGGCAAAGGTTTTGGCCGGAGGAATAATCTGTGAAAAAACGATGATATAGGTAATAAAGTCGGCGGCGCTAATGCCGGGGTCGTCAGCCAAAACGATTTGTCCGCCAAACCACAACACAATGATTATCACCACCGACGATAAAAACTCGCTCATTGGCGAACTCAGGTCGCGCCGACGGTAAATGCGGGTCATCAGCGACGAGAGCAGGTTGTTATGTTCTTTAAATTTTCGGTCGGAATAGTCAATAGCGTTGAAAGCTTTGATAATGCGCAAACCCGAAATACTTTCTTCGATATGCGACAACATTTCGGCTGTGCGTGCCTGCCCTGCTTTAGATTTTTTTCGGAGGCTACGGCCGATAAGGCCAATGATATAGCCTGTGACCGGAAGAATAATTAACACAAAAAGCGTGAGCTGCGGGCTCATCGAAAGCATAAACAACAAAAAAGCCAGAATGGTAATGGGGTCGCGCACAAGCATTTCCAGATAGTTCATGATGGAATACTCCACTTCCTGCACATCGCTGGTGATGCGTGCCAAAATATCGCCTTTTTTATTTTTACTGTAAAACGAAAGCGGCAAAATCAGCAGTTTCTTATAAATGGTGTTGCGCATATCTTTTACCGCGCCCACCCTCACATTGGCCATATAATAGCTCGACATGAAGCGGGCCAGATTGCGCAGAAAAAAGGCCGTAACCAGCACAAAACAAATGAAAAGCAAGGCCTGATGTGTACCGCTTTCAATTATGATGCGGCTTATTTCGTAGTTGAGGTTTCCGAGCAAGGCATCGGAGGTTAGCGCAAAAGGCGGGCGCTCGGTTATCAAGGCCTCCTTGCTAAATAGCAGGTTGAGGAAAGGAACCAGCAGGGCAAACGAAAATAAGCTGAAAAGCGTGGTGAGCAGGTTGAAGAATACGTTGAGCAGTGCATAGCCCCAATAGGGTTTTACAAACGAAAGGATGCGCAAAAACTTTTTCATATCCTGCCGGTAATAAGTTGCACTCCGGTGTAAGTGTCGGGGCTTAGCCGCGCTAATTCTTCTTTTACCTCCGGTTTAACATCCAGGCGGCTGATAAATAGGGCTAAAGATTCGCGCGTGATGCCACTGTGTGTGCGCGTGAGGTCTTTCAGGAGCTCGTATGCCCCTTCTACCTGCTCGCGGCGCAAAATGGTTTGGATGGCTTCGGCTATCACTGCCCAGTTAGCAGCCAGATCGCTCTGGATACGGCTTTCGTTTAAAACTAATTTACCCAGTCCACGTTCGAGCGATTGGATAGAGAGCAGGCTGTGGGCGAGCGGAAGGCCGATGTTGCGCGTAACGGTAGAGTCGGTAAGGTCGCGCTGCAGGCGGCTCAGCGGAAGTTTGCCGCTTAGGTGTTCAAACAAGGCATTGGCAATGCCAAGGTTGCCTTCGGCATTTTCAAAATCAATGGGATTTACCTTATGGGGCATGGCCGAAGAGCCAACTTCGCCGGCTTTGATGCGCTGTTTGAAGTAATCGAGCATGATGTACATCCAGATGTCGCGGCTCAGATCAATAAGTATTGTATTCAGCCGCTTGAGGCTGTCGAAATAGGCCGCCAAAAAGTCGTAATGCTCAATTTGGGTGGTAAATTGCTGTCGATGAAGGCCCATCTGACCGCTGATGAAGCGGTTGGCAAAGCCTACCCAATCGGTTTCGGGATAGGCAACGGCATGAGCGTTTAGATTGCCGGTGGCCCCCCCAAACTTGGCCGAAAATGGGATAGACTGCAACAGGCCCATTTGGTTTTCGAGTCTTTCCACAAAAACGTAAAACTCTTTTCCCAACTTTGTAGGGCTGGCCGGCTGTCCGTGTGTGCGGGCAAGCATGGGCACATCTTTCCATTGCAACGAAAGCTCGTTCAGCTTGTTTATGAGGCTTTGAAATGCCGGAAGTATCGCGTTTTGG
>CAYYDS010000273.1:2289-3420 GCA_964470665.1 uncultured Lentimicrobiaceae bacterium | reverse complement strand
AAAAGGAGAGTGTGATAACCAAAAACGGCTTTGACCTCATTCCGTTGGTTTATGCTTTTTACCCGGCTGCCGACAGCAACCTGCACTATTACGCCGAAATTTACAACACTTCGCATAAGTTTGGTGATGGAGGCCGCTTTTTGCTTACGTATTATATCGAATCGTTTGAGAATCAAAGCAAAATGAATGATTTTGTGTTTCGTCGGCGCCTCGAATCGCGCCCGGTAAACGTTTTGCTCAACAGCATTAACATTACCAACCTGCCTTCGGGCAATTATAATTTGGTGGTTGAAGTTCGCGATCAGCAAAACCAACTCACTGCCCAAAACAAGGTCTTTTTTCAGCGGAGCAACCCTAAAATTCAATACAACTTAAAGGACCTGGCTTCGGTTAATGCTGAAACTACTTTTATGGGTTCCATAACGAATCAGGATACCTTAGTCATGATGCTGCGCTGCATTGCACCCATTTCGTCAGAATCCGACCGTGATTATGCTGTCAACTTGTCGAAAACTACCGATAAAAAAACGATGCAGCAGTTTTTATTCAATTTTTGGCAAAAACGAAACGCGGCTGATCCAAAACAGGCTTGGCTAAATTATTTTGAAGAGGTTAAAAAGGTAAATGCCTCATTTAAAGCGCTTAATTTTCAGGGATATGAAACCGACCGCGGCAGGGTTTATCTGCAATATGGGCCACCAAACCACATTGTTGAAGCATACAACGAGCCTTCGGGCTATCCTTACGAAATTTGGCACTACTACACCTTGGGCGCTACGCAACGCAATAAACGCTTTGTGTTTGTAACCAAAAATCTGGTAACCAATTATTTCGTACTCGTTCATTCCGATGCAATTGGCGAACTGGCCAATTATCGCTGGGAATACGATGTGTATGGCCGTGCCAATACCACCGAAAGCATTGATGAAAGCCATACCGGCGATCATTTTGGAAACAGGGCTTACGATTTTTATCGAAATCCGCGTTAAGCCTAATCCATTGCCTCACAACGATTTAAACGAAATATAAAGATTGAAGCTGCCTAATGAATCGGATCGGATATACTGCGATATATTACCTCTTTAGGTTTCTTGCATACCTGCCTTATCCTTTGCTTTTTATCCTATCCGA
>CAYYDS010000273.1:0-2279 GCA_964470665.1 uncultured Lentimicrobiaceae bacterium | reverse complement strand
GACAATAGTTCAAAATTTTATAAAATTTTCGATTTTGTTGGTCGTAAGGAATATGAAGTAGAAGTTCGATTTGGATACTTTAAAGAAACTTTTGTTTCAGATATTGGTCCATATTTATTTCGTTCTGTTTTATCTCGTTAGATATCGGCGTAAGGTAGTGCGCACAAACCTTTTCAACAGTTTTGGCGATAAAGATAGAGCCTGGATATTAAAAATAGAGAAAAAATTTTACCGCAACCTCTGCGATATTGCAATGGAGAGCATCAAACTACTTCGCCTGCATCCCGGCTCCTTATTAAATCGGTTTGAATTTGAAAATGAGCAAATTATAAGAAATATTCTTTCGGAAGGAAAATCTGTTTTCGTATCGGTAGGCCATATGGGCAATTGGGAATCGGCCATACAGGCCTTAGCGCTAAAACTGAAAACGCCAGTAACGGCCATCTACAAAAAGCCTTCATCCTTAGTGGCCGATCGTTTGATGAAACAACTGCGCAGCGGAAGCAGCCTAATGGATGTGGTTGAATCGCAAAGCGCCTATCGCAGCTTAGCTTCTTATTCCGGCCAAGCCAAAATCGTATATATTGCCAACGACCAAACTCCCCCGGGTTTAGAATCGGATTATTGGACAGAATTTCTCTCGCAGGATACCCCTTTTTATACAGGGCTCGATAAAATGGCGCGCGCCTTGGGTTATGCGGTGGTTTTTCTTTGCCCGCAACGAACAGGCCGGGGGCGATATAAATTAGCGTTTAGCCTGATCGCCGAAAATGGAAAAGACTGTCATGCCAACGAAATAATCGCCCGATATGTCCGTTTGCTTGAAGAAGCCATACGCAAACAACCTGACAATTGGCTGTGGTCGCATAGGCGCTGGAAACACAAACGCCCCCCTACCCCATGAAAAAACGCATTGCCGTTGTCATATTAAACTATAATGGAAAACGTTTTTTAGAACGTTTTTTGCCAATAGTTGTAAGCCGAAGCAGCCGGCTTGCCGAAATTGTAGTGGCCGACAACAACAGCAGCGATGGCTCGGTTGAGCTGATGCGCAACTCTTTTCCGGATGTAAGACTCATCATAAACCCATCAAACGGAGGCTTTGCCACAGGCTATAACCTTGCCCTAAAGCAGATAGATTGCGAATATTACGTATTGTTAAACTCGGATATTGAGGTGAGCGAAAACTGGCTGGAGCCGCTGCTCCAAATGATGGATGCCGACCCTGAAATTGCTGCATGCCAGCCAAAACTCCTTTCGTTTGCTGACAAAGCCTATTTTGAATATGCAGGAGCAGCAGGCGGCTTTATTGACAAGTTTGGTTATCCCTTTTGCCGCGGACGCCTATTCCAGCATTTGGAAAAAGACGAAGGCCAGTACGATAAGCCTGTCGAAGTGTTTTGGGCAAGCGGGGCATGTATGTTTGTGAGGGCCAAATTATACCACCAAATGGGCGGCCTCGACGATGGTTTTTTTGCACATATGGAAGAGATTGATTTTTGCTGGAGGCTTAAAAATCAAGGCTATAAAATCATGTTTTGCCCCTATTCGGCCGTATATCACATTGGAGGCGGCACCCTGCCAAAAAACTCGCCACGCAAAACCTATCTCAATTTTAGGAATAACCTGACCATGCTCTATAAAAACCTGCCTGCTTCCTCTTTCACCTACGTCATCCTTACGCGGCTTTTGCTGGATATGGTGGCAAGCTTTAAGTTTTTGGTTGAAGGCGGTTGGGGCGATTTTTTTGCGGTTGTACGCGCACACGCTCATTTTTACCGCAAACAACGGGCGTTGAGGATAAAAAGACGCGCCATTCACCCAAAGCATGTGAGCCGCATTTACCAGCGAAACATTGTGATCGAATACTTTATTCGTAACCGTCAAACCTTCGACAGCCTCGACGAAAGCAAATTCAGCTAAGGCAGCAGCTCTTTTGTGAGGTATAATACGGCATAACGATAACCTTCGAGGCCAAAACCGCTCAGCACGGCACGGCAGGCCTCAGCTGTATAGGAATGACGCCGGTAAGTTTCGCGGGCATAGATATTGCTCAAATGCACTTCGACAACCGGAATAGAAATGCTGCGGATGGCATCGGCCAAAGCTATGGATGTGTGAGCCAAAGCGCCCGGGTTGATCACAACAGCATCATAATGCCCTGGAGCCTCTTGAAGGCGATCAATCAGCTCGCCCTCGTGGTTGCTCTGAAAGAGTGCTATGCCGGAGAAATTACTCCGAAGCTCCGCAAAATAGTCGTCAAACGACCGTTTTCCATA
>CAYYDS010000272.1:0-3431 GCA_964470665.1 uncultured Lentimicrobiaceae bacterium | reverse complement strand
ATGTCGAGCAAACACATAGGCGCCGACGTTAATTTTGCCTACCCTACAGCCGAAATTGCCGTGATGGGACCGGATGGAGCCGTAAACATTATTTACAAAAATAAACTTAATGAAGAAGAACGTCAGGCTGCTATTGCCGACTACCGCCAGCGATTTGCCAGCCCCTATAAAGCAGCTGCTTTGGGGTATATTGACGAGATAATATACCCGCGCCAAACACGCACCAAACTCATACAAGCGCTCGAAATGACACAAAACAAGGTGAAAACCAACCCGGCAAAAAAGCACGGAAACATACCTTTGTAAAAAAACCATTTTTATGCAACAAAAAAGAAGACAGTCACGAACTGTCTTTTTTTTCTGCTTGCAGTGGCGCTATCTTATAAAAGCATTTTATCTTTGGAAAAGATTGTCGGCAAAGCCAAAAATCATGAATCAATTCGTATAATCATCAAATAATTTTTATGAAACGATTTCTTTATCTGTTGACAGGCCTTGCATTTGCTGCCTGCACGCCTCAGCCTGCCCGGGAGAATATCCAAGCCGATTCGTTCGCCCTCAATCAAGGGCATCAGGCTTCGGTGTTTATAACGGCCAAAGATAGCCCCATGCGCCTAACGCAGACCGAAAACACAGAATTTAACGACTTTGGCCAACCTTTTGAAACCCAGATTTGTGTGTTCGTAGATCCGAATAAAACATTTCAGGAAATGTTGGGCATAGGTGGCGCCATTACCGACGCCTCGGCCGAAACATTTTTTAAACTTCCGGCCGAAAACCGGCAAAAAGTGTTGGAAGCCTATTTTAGCAAAGAAAAAGGTATCGGCTACAACCTGATACGTACCAACATCAACAGTTGTGATTTTTCGAGCGAAAGCTATACTTATGTAAATGAGGGCGATAGCGAATTAAATTCGTTTGATATTACACACGACAAGCAGTTTAAACTTCCATTTATCAAACAGGCAATCGAGCTGATCGGAAAGGAAAACCTTAGCTTTTACGCCAGCCCGTGGAGCCCTCCGGCCTGGATGAAATCGAATGAAAATATGTTGCAGGGCGGAAAACTTTTGCCGGAGTTTTACGACAGCTGGGCAAATTATTACGTCAGGTTTATCAAAGCCTACGAGGCCGAAGGTGTCCCTGTTTGGGGCATTACCATACAAAACGAACCAATGGCAAAGCAAACTTGGGAAAGCTGCATTTATACCGCCGAAGAAGAGCGCGATTTTCTGAAAAACCACTTGGGACCCATGATGCACAAATCGGGATTGGCCGATAAAAACATTGTGATGTGGGATCATAACCGCGACCTGATTTACCAGCGGGCAAGCACCTATTTTTCCGATCCCGATGTGCGCAAATATGCCTGGGGCATTGGTTTTCATTGGTACGAAGACTGGAGCGGGGGAGTTCCGGTGTTTGAAAATGTAAGGAGGGTACAGGAGGCATTCCCCGAAAAGAAATTGCTGTTTACCGAAGGATGCGCCGAAAGTTTTGATGCCACACGCTACGACATTTGGGAACTTGGCGAAGAATACGGCCGCTCAATGATTCACGATTTTAATAACGGAGCCGTGGGCTGGACCGATTGGAACATTCTGCTCGATGAAAAAGGCGGGCCAAACCATGTGGGAAATTTTTGTTTTGCCCCCCTGCACGGCGACACAAAAACGGGCGAGCTCCTATTTACCAATTCGTATTACTACATCGGCCATTTTTCGAAATTTATACAAAAGGGAGCCAAACGTGTGATTGCCTCGCCAAGCCGAAGCCAGCTCATCAGCACCGCTTTTCTCAATCCGGATGGTAGCCTGGTTGTGGTGGTAATGAACGAAAGCGCCCTGCAAACCGATTTCTTCCTCTGGATTGACGGAAAAGCCGCACCGGCTCAAAGTCCGCCGCACTCAATCATCACTTTTGTTTTGTAAACCAAACTCTTGTCAGGCTTACGATACAAAAGGCAGTTCGGGCATTTGGTGCCTGAATAAGAAGAAAAACGCCGGTCTTTCGCAATAGGCCGGCGTTTTTTTTAATGCTCTGAAGTCAAACCTTAGCCATCCTTTTGCTGCCCAAAAGGCTCAGGTACGGCGGCTCTGAATTTAACGACAATAATTAACATAAATATATCGTTTTATTTTTAATCCTCCATAAAATGATATATATAACTTTGTACGGAATCTCACTCGATGTGAGGTTATTAGTTATATTATATTAACCTAAAAATCAAAGTACTATGAAAAAAAGACATTAAAAAAACAAGCAAATTGTTATTTTCTTTGATGATTGGTATCATCGTTTTCTCATGTGGGAAAGATAGAAATTTCAATGAGAATTTATTAGTGAATGAGTATCCATTAATGTTTGAGTATCAAGTTTCTGAGAGCATGGCTAAAAACATAGCAGAGAATATTTTATTATTTGAGAAGCCAGTTTCTGAAACATTGAAAGGAGGACGAAATACTGGATGGTGGATATTTGGGGTTTACTCAGATGGTCATGCGTGGGTATGTGATGGATGTTTAAACTATATTGATCCATGTACTTATTCTATTTATTATTTCACATGAATTGGGGTTGGGGTGGAACTTACAATGGTTGGTATAATTATAATAATTTTAATCCAGGCGACTTTACATTCAATTATCAAACAGGAATGGTGTATAATATTATTCCTTGAGTTCATGATTACTGTTAACCATAAAGATTTAAAGAAATGAGAACAATGTTTTTTTTATTAGCAATGATGCTGATTGTGTCGTGCTCAGACAAAGATGGAAAAGACCAGTTTATTGTTGATACTTCCATAACCATGACGGTAAAAGATGCAAACGGCAACGACCTTCTTGATCCGGAATACACGGCTTCACTTGACAAAAATTCCATTAAGCTGTTTTATGTCGTCGCGGGTGTAGCCAAAGAGGTGTACGATGGAAATCTGGATTACCCCCGAATGTTTAAAATTGATAAGCATATTAATGAATACCGGATAACGATTTTTCCAAATACCACGAGCGATGACGAGCTCGCGGTTACACTTGTTCAATGGCGTGAAAATGAAATAGATACACTGAGTTGTAAAGTGTTTCAGGGTGGCAATCGCGAAACGGTTACTGAGGTATGGTTAAACGGAGTTTTGAAGTGGAAAGATTCGGAATTGACAGAACGCTTTTTTGAAATTACAAAATAGAAACTTTGCCGTAAGCCGGGCCTTTCAATGGCTTAAACTGCATTAGTTTCAAAAGAAACGATTTTTTCAATCGTTTAGCTATAGCGCGCCAATGCTTTGTGGCTGACAAAATGAAAAACGCCGGGCTCGCAAGAGGCTGGCGTTTTTTTAATGCCGCAGGCATACTCTAACCGGCTGTTTTCTGCCCAAAAGGCTCATTAAGGCAATGCAGAATTGTTGAAAATATTAACTAATATGAGTG
>CAYYDS010000271.1:0-3441 GCA_964470665.1 uncultured Lentimicrobiaceae bacterium | reverse complement strand
ATGCCTCCGGTAATGATAAATAAAGAGCCAAGCAAAACAATGAAAGGCACATAATCAAAAATCATCTGATGAATCAACTCGTGCGAAAGACCCCACACAATCATCAAAATAGCTGTTGGGATACCCAAAACCAGGCTGACAATCAGCTTATTCTTGTTTTCTTCCCACCAATGACTAAAAAACAACGGCCCGAGGGCAATACAGAGTAGCATGGCTGCAAAAGGCAACGAAGCCCATAGCGGAATAACTGCATGTGAATGTTCCATTTTACCTTTTTATTTTGATTTTGCCCGCAAAGGTAAGGCCTTTTTTGAATTTTTAACTCGCTTTGAAAATGATTTTTTATTCCCGTATTGCTTTATTTATTGCTTTAAGCATTGAGCAAAGAGCTGTCCACGCCAAACAAATGCCTATTTTTGCAAGCTAATGCAAGATGTGATTTAAAGAATGGCTCAAAAACCCAGTATTCCTAAAGGTACCCGCGATTTTGCACCACAGGTGATGGTGCGCCGCGATTATATTTTCGATACCATACGCAGTGTTTTCAGGCTATATGGCTATCAGCCAATCGAAACGCCGGCGATGGAACAGCTTGGCAGCCTTTTGGGAAAATACGGCGAAGAGGGCGACAAACTCCTGTTCAGAGTGTTGAATTCGGGCGATTTTATGGCCGGATTGCCGGCCGAATCTGCACAAACACTCAATTCGGCCAATATGCTGCCACACATCACCGAAAAGGGTTTGCGCTACGACCTCACGGTGCCTTTTGCGCGTTTTGTTGTGCAATACCGCAACGAAATCAACTTTCCGTTCAAACGATATCAAATACAGCCTGTTTGGCGTGCCGATAGGCCGCAAAAAGGCCGCTACCGCGAGTTTTACCAATGCGATGTGGATGTGGTGGGGAGCAACTCGATGCTGAATGAAGCCGAATTGGTGCAAATCGTAAACGATATTTTCAATAAGCTTAAAATCAGAGTTATAGTAAAGATAAACAACCGGAAAGTTCTTGCCGGCATCGCAAAATATATCGGCTACGAAAGAAGCCTTACCGATATCACGGTGGCAATAGATAAACTCGATAAAATCGGAATTGACAAGGTAAATCAGGAGCTGGCCGAAAGAGGCCTCCCGCTTGAAGCAATCGAAAAGTTGCAGCCTGTGCTTTTTATGACGGGCGACAGCAAATCAAAAATTGACAGGCTCGAGACGATGATTGGCGCTGAAGAAATCGGACGCAAAGGAATTGAAGAAATCAGAACACTGTTTGCCTACCTCGAAACCATGCAGCTCGACCTGGCTTATGAACTCGATCTAACCCTTGCCCGCGGCCTGAACTATTACACCGGAGCCATATTCGAAGTAAAAGCCCTCGACGCACAAATTGGAAGCATAAGTGGCGGAGGCCGCTACGACGACCTTACGGGTATTTTTGGCCTGGAAGGCGTGTCGGGCGTGGGCATTAGCTTTGGCGCCGACCGCATTTTCGATGTCATGTCCGAACTACATCTTTTCCCTGAAACAACGGCAACAACAACCACGGCTTTGTTTGTAAACTTTGGCCCCGCCGAAGAAAAATATTGCCTGACATTAGCCGCTCAATTGCGAAAAAACGGCATCAGCGCCGAAGTTTACCCGGAGCAGGAAAAGCTAAAAAAACAATTAAAATACGCCGACCAAAAGGGAATTCCTTTTGTCATCATCCTTGGCGAGAGCGAAATCGAAAGCAAAACGCTAAGCATAAAGATAATGACTACCGGCGAGCAACTTGTTGTTAATCAGAATGATATTGTCGAAAAGCTGAAAACATTTCTTTAAAAATTACCCTTTCATGCATTGGATCATCATTTTCCTTATTAAAGTGAACCGCACGGCAATGTTTGGCTCTTTAGCCGCTTTTTAACCGGCTTTGATGCGCTGCCGGCAAAAAATTCGTTTTTAGGCGCTGCTTTGTTTCATTAATCAGGAAAAAAAATCATGAAAATTCATTTAATTTCTCATAAAGAGCTCACTTTTAATCAAATCGCAACCATCCTTAGCGAGGGCTATTCCTTACAACTTTCGGACGAATCAATACAAAAAATTCAGGCCTGCCGCACTTATCTCGATCGCAAGATAGAGTCGTCGGCCGAGCCAATTTATGGCATTACCACGGGTTTTGGCTCGCTTTGCGATACAAGCATTTCGAAAAACGACCTTGGGAGCTTGCAAAAGAATTTGGTCATGTCGCATGCTTGCGGAACGGGCGATGAAGTGCCTCGCGAAATCGTGAAACTGATGCTGCTGCTTAAAATCCAGAGCCTGTCGTATGGGCATTCTGGCGTTCAGCTTCTTACGGTACAGCGCCTTGTTGATTTTTTCAACCATGATGTGCTCCCTGTCGTTTATGACTTGGGTTCGTTAGGCGCTTCGGGCGATCTGTCGCCTTTGGCACATCTGAGCCTGCCACTTATCGGCCTTGGCGAAGTGTATTTTGAAGGAAAAATTAAGCCTTCTGCCGATGTTTTGCAACATTTTGGCTGGCAGCCGGTCGAACTTCAATCGAAAGAAGGTTTAGCGCTGCTCAACGGCACCCAGTTTATGAGCGCCTACGGCACTTACAGCCTGCTTAAAGCCTTTAAATTGTCCGACTTGGCCGACGTGATCGGAGCTTTGTCGCTCGATGCATTCGATGGCCGGATAGAACCTTTTTATCCTTCGGTGCATCAAATTCGCCATCATAACGGGCAAATTGAAACCGCCCGACAGCTGCGTGCACTGCTCAAAGGCAGCCAGCTGATAAACCGGCAAAAAAATCATGTGCAGGATCCCTATAGTTTTCGCTGTATGCCTCAGGTGCACGGCGCTTCAAAAGATGCGCTCAACTATATTGCCGGCGTTTTTAGCCGCGAAATCAATGCCGTTACCGATAATCCAACTATTTTTCCGGATGAAGATATCATTGTTTCGGCAGGAAATTTTCACGGGCAACCTTTAGCTCTTGCACTCGATTTTTTGGCGATAGCTTGCGCCGAATGGGGAAATATTTCGGAAAGGCGCACCTATCAGCTCGTTCACGGAAAGAGGGGTTTGCCGTCGTTTCTGGTAGCCGAGCCCGGGCTCAATTCCGGATTTATGATTCCGCAATACACCGCTGCCAGCATTGTAAGTCAAAACAAACAGCTTTGCACACCGGCTTCGGTTGACTCCATCGAATCGTCGCAGGGACAGGAAGATCATGTGAGCATGGGGGCCAATGCCGCAACCCGCACCTGGCGTGTGATTAAAAACCTGGAACGCATTTTAGCCATCGAACTTTTCAATAGCGCGCAGGCGCTTGAGTTTCGCAGGCCGCTGAAAACCAGCCGGTTCTTAGAGTCGTTTGTGGAAAAATACCGCCAAAAGGTGGCCTTTGTTGATCATGACAAAGTGATGTATCCCGAAATCGAAAAGAGCGTACGC
>CAYYDS010000270.1:3102-3446 GCA_964470665.1 uncultured Lentimicrobiaceae bacterium | reverse complement strand
CCAACAAAGCGTCTGCATTTTTGCCGGCGCTTTTTTTTTTGATTTTGATGGAAGCCTTTTTTATACAGAAGGCACTTTAGAGGGCATAAAAAAACAGGCTGAACGCAGTAAACGTCAGCCTGTTTTTAAAATTTAGGATGAAGGGTTAGAATTTGAGCGCTACACCCAGGTTTACGTAAGCAATGCCTGTTCCAAGCTCAGCCATCACGCCAAACTTTTCGCTAAAATAATACCTTGCTCCAACATAGCCCGAGAAGAAAGCGGCACTCGATGAGGCAGCATATCCGGTTTGTATGCTTCCGATTTCTTTTGAGCTTACTACATTGTAGCCAAGCATAAGGCCG
>CAYYDS010000270.1:0-3092 GCA_964470665.1 uncultured Lentimicrobiaceae bacterium | reverse complement strand
GCCGGCATAAGTGTCAAGTTTATCAACAAATGGGTAGTGGAACGAACCGCGAGCACCAATCAGAAAGCTGGAATACTTCCATCCCCAGGCTGATCCGTATCCTGTATATTCCCATTTTGCAGCTGTATAGCCCAAATATCCGCCTACGCCGATTGAGCCCACATCGAGAATATTATCTGCAATGCCGTACTCTAACGAGGCCGAAATGGGAGGAATTTTGCCGGTATAACCAGACCCGCTGTACATTCCCGATAAAAGGCCAACACCAAGGTTGAGCACTTTATCGCCTTTGTTGAAAGTGCTTTCTTGTGCCTGAAGCATCCCAACAGTTAGCATTAAAACAAGAGCTAAACTAAATAGTTTTTTCATAATTTTATTAAATTTGGTAAATATAAGGTTAATTGTAGAACAAAAGTAAATTGCAGCCTAATACAAAGCAAGCTATTTAACAAAAAGTTTTGAATTTTTTAAAAATAACCCATGAGAATCTGAAAATTTAACAATAACAAAAAAATAATGAAATATTTTAAATAAACCCCCGTGTTTTTTAAGGTGCTTTTAAGAATATTTATTGTGCTTTAAAAAAAAACATTAATTTTATCCGATTAAAAAACCATATTATGCATCCTTATTTTATGGCAATCAAACGTCTGTTATTTTTTCTTATCACGGCTATATTCCTGTTATTTAGTAGTTTATCAATTAGCCAGACGAGTCAGAAAAGCAGTATTGAAAACTTCAGCATCACGATAACCTTTGCACAGCTGCCCAGCACAATGCCACTGGTTGTTAAAACACCGCTGAAATACAACAAGGATTTTGCACTTATTTTACAAATGGACGATAGCAATCCGGCCGTGCACGATCAGGTTATGCCCTTTTTTAAAGGGCAGCAGGGCAATCCGGGTTTGTTTTATACCGAAGTGAACCCACAAGACAACCAGCCTTTCAAGATGGATGCGGTTCATTATTCATTTAACGGGCTTGGAAACGACCTGCACAATTACGTAAACGGTTTTTTGAACTGGGATAATCTGATCAATCTGTGGGCCGGCGAATTTGGCATTGTCAACCATGGTTTTACCGATCCGCCATCAGCTGATGCCGAGCTCGAAGTGCGACGCAATCAGAGCTATACCAAACGCAAAACGCAGGGAAACATCATTCCGGGCGGATATGATATGAATATTTACGTCGTTCCAAATAATAGCGAAGCACAAATTCCGATTGCAAAACAACACCACCTTGTAACCTATCACGATGGCCTGGCTGCCCTCAATAATCCGGTGCGAGTCGAATCTCTGCCCGCTATTCAGGGGCTTGAGCTATCGCGCGAGGCTGTTTCGGCCAATTTTTTTCAGAAAGTTCAAACCATTGCCAGTCAAAGCGGAATCGACAACCATTACATTGCCACTTTCTATACCCATGGCTTTGGGGGTGTTGACATCAGTTTTGAGCAGTTTAAAGCGCAAATGAATCAGGTTGCAGCCGCTTTTGGAAAAAACGGTACCGACAACATATGGTCTGCCACTGCTTCCGAAGTGTTTGAATACCTGCGTTTGAAAGAACTTATCACGGTGAATACTTCGCTCAACGGAAACGTGCTCACCATCACTTTTAGCGGGCAAAACATCCCCGAAAATTTCCGTTATTATGCTGTTACCCTAACCGTTGAAGGCGAAAGCAATATTACAGACATGGTTGTTCAGCAGCCCGATAATATTTCTACCTATCGCTACGGCCAAAACAAAGCGCTGCTTAATCTTAAATGGAATGGCCAGGTTGTGGGCGATCCGTTAATCCGCGCACAAAATGCAGTGGTTGCTGCCGAAAAAAACAAAACTCCGGCCAATGCCCTAACGGCCATGGACTTTGTGCAGATGTTGCCTGCCGGCCAGGCCAAAGAACAATTGCGCAACAGGCTTTGTGCTCTAAGCGGCATTACTTATGAGCAAGGTTTCTGCCCAAGCCTTCCTTTTTTAGGAAATGACACCACTGTATGCCTTGGCAGCATCCTCCATTATACAGCCCCACAGGCTCAATCGTATTTGTGGAGTACAGGTGCCACCACGCAAAGCATCACCATAGAACCCACGCAGAGCATGCAATTGTGGGCCAAAGCCACCACCGATGGTTTTGTTGTATCCGATACGGTTCAGATAAGTGTAATGCCGCTTCCTAACGTTCAGATTTTTCCGGCACAGGCCATCATAGACCCCGGCACCGAGGTGCAGCTATCGGCCACCGGCGCAGCAAGCTATTTATGGTCGGACGGCAGCGAAACCCAAAGTATAAAAGTAGCGCCCCGCCAGAGCACCCTATATTGGGTGACAGGAACCGATCTGTATGGGTGCAAGGCTTCGGATACAGCAAGCATAGAGGTGGTATATAACACAGATATTGATTTCACATCCAATACCGTTTGTTTTGGCGATATTACAACGCTCACGGCTCAGGTAACCAGCAACGATTCTATCGTAGCCATGGAGTGGGATCTGGCCGGCAACGGTTTTTTCACCCCGGGGGCAAGTCAGATAGAGGTTATACTTTCGAAAGAAGGTGAAAACCTTATTGGCCTCAGAGTGAAGACCTACAGCGGCAATATAGTGGTAAAATACAACCCGGTAATTGCCGCTTCGTATCCAAAAGCGCAAATCGGCATCGATAACCTTTGTTTCGGGCAGCCCACCCGGTTTACTGATGAATCTACCACGACTATGGGAAATATCGCTTCGCGCTACTGGTCGGTTGGCGATGGTAACGAGTACAACCAGCCAAGTTTCACCTACGAATACAGCCAAACCGGAACTTACCAGATACTGTTGGCCGTTAGCACCAATTACGGCTGCAGCGATACCGCTCTAAGAACAATTGCTATCGAAAGTCCGCCAATTATTGATCTCCGACTCATTGATGGTACCCCAATAGCTGAAGGACAGAGTATTGTACTTGAAAAAGGCGGTCGGCTCACTTTTACCGTAAACAGCTTATACGATAGCCTTGTGTGGAAAGGAGGCGGCTGGCAGCGAACCTTTGAAGTAACAACCGAAGGCGCATATTTTGTGGACGTATATAAAGGCGGATGCAGTGCC
>CAYYDS010000269.1:0-3465 GCA_964470665.1 uncultured Lentimicrobiaceae bacterium | reverse complement strand
TTCGCGCTACAAACGCCTCAAAGGCTTCAACGTATTGCATCCAATGGGTTACGATGCTTTCGGACTTCCGGCCGAGCAGTATGCCATTCAAACCGGAACACATCCGGCCATTACTACTGACCTCAACATTGAGCGCTATCGCGAGCAACTCGATCGGATCGGCTTTTCGTTTGATTGGAGCCGTGAGGTAAAAACCTGCGACCCTGATTATTACAAATGGACACAGTGGACTTTCATTCAGCTTTTTGAGTCGTGGTACAACAAAAAAACCAATCGCGCCGAAGCCATCAGCAGTTTGTTAAATCATTTTAAGCAAAACGGAAGTGTGGGCATTGAGGCGGCAGCGCAAATGCACGAGTCATTTACAGCTGAACAATGGAAACAGATGAGCGAGCAACAGCAGCAGGAAATACTGATGCACTACCGCTTGGCATACCAAGCCGATACGCTTGTAAACTGGTGCCCCGCGCTGGGAACCGTTTTGGCCAACGATGAAGTGAGCGAAGGCCTCTCGGTGCGTGGCGGCCACCCTGTTGAGCGCAAAACAATGAAAAACTGGCTGTTGCGCATCACAGCTTATGCCGACAGGCTTTTGGAAGGATTGGAAAAGATTGACTGGAGCGAATCGCTAAAAGATATTCAACGCAACTGGATTGGCAAATCGGTAGGCGGATCGCTCGTTTTTAAACTCGAAAACAGCGCCGAAAGCATTGAAGTGTTCACCACACGTCCGGATACTGTTTTTGGAGCCACCTTCATGGTATTGGCTCCCGAACATGAATTGGTAAACAAGATTACAACACCGGGGCAAAAAGCTGTGGTTGAGGAATATATAAATCGCACCAAAAGCCGCTCGGAGCGCGAACGCATGACCGAAGTTAAAAAAGTAAGCGGCGCCTTTACCGGAGCCTACGCACTCAATCCGTTTACCAATACCCGCATACCGGTTTGGATTGCCGATTATGTGCTGATGGGTTATGGCACCGGAGCCATTATGGCTGTACCGGCTCATGATAGCCGCGATTTTGTGTTTGCCCGTCATTTTAATCTGCCCATTGTGCAGGTTATTTCCAAAGCCGGCGAAACGCCAAGCGATCCGGCCACATGGGACGAATCATACGACTCAAAAGAAGGTATCGCAATCCAATCGGGCTTCATCAATGGGCTCTGTGTTAAAGATGCCATTCAAGCCGTGGTAGCCGAAGCGGAAAAACGCAATATCGGCACGGCGCGCATAAACTACCGCCTGCGCGACGCCAACTTCAGCAGGCAACGCTATTGGGGCGAGCCATTTCCTGTTTATTACAAAAATCAATTGCCCTACACCCTGAGCGAAAAACAGTTACCCGTTGAATTGCCTGCCGTTGATGCCTTTTTGCCAACCGAAACCGGCGAAGCGCCCTTAGCCAGGGCTAAAAACTGGACAACAGCAGACGGTTATCATTTAGAAACCAATACCATGCCCGGCTTTGCAGGCTCGAGCGGATATTACCTTCGCTATATGGATCCGCGCAACAACGAGCGTTATTTTTCTAAAGAAGCCGTCAATTACTGGCAAAATGTTGACCTCTATATGGGCGGCGCCGAACATGCTACAGGACATCTGATTTATGCCCGTTTTTGGAATATGTTTCTTTTCGACATTGGAATGGCCGTAAAAGACGAGCCATTCCAAAAGCTCATCAACCAGGGAATGATACAAGGGCGATCAAATTTTGTGTACAGAGTGACCGGAAGCAACACCTTTGTTAGCTATAATCTGCGGCACGACTATCAGGTGCAACCCCTGCATGTAGATGTAAATATCGTGCACAACGATAATCTTGATATTGAAGCTTTTAAGCATTGGCAGCCCCAATTTGCCGACGCCGCCTTCGTACTCGAAGACGGGAAATACATCTGTGGATGGGAAGTGGAAAAGATGTCGAAATCAAAATATAACGTTCAAAACCCTGACGACCTGATTGAA
Organism: uncultured Lentimicrobiaceae bacterium; assembly: GCA_964470665.1. Lineage (GTDB taxonomy): Bacteria > Bacteroidota > Bacteroidia > Bacteroidales > F082 > JALNZU01. The sequence goes on along the minus strand of CAYYDS010000269.1, from coordinate 1,496 downwards.
CGCTATGGCGCCGACACCCTACGTTTTTACGAAATGTTTTTGGGTCCTATTGAGCAATCAAAACCCTGGAGCACACAAGGAATAGAAGGTGTTTTCAGGTTTATCCGCAAATTCTGGAGGCTCTTCCATAACGATAAAAACGAGTTTGAGCTAAGCGACGCCGCTCCTACCGAAAAAGAACTCAGGGTATTGCACAAAGCCATTTGGAAAATTGAAGACGACATTTCCCGCTTCTCGTTCAACACGGCTGTATCAGCATTTATGATCTGCACCAACGAGCTGTCGGATCTCAAATGCAACAAACGCAGCATTTTAGAACCCATGGTGCTACTCATCTCGCCTTTTGCACCTCATCTGGCCGAAGAGCTATGGCAGCGCAGCGGGCATACGGAAAGCGTGGTAAGGCAGCAATTTCCTGCCGTTGAAGAGCGTTGGCTTACAGAAGACAATTTTTCCTATCCGGTTTCGTTTAACGGTAAAACGCGCCTGAAGCTCGACCTGCCCATCAACCTGAACACAGCCGAAGTTGAGGAACGTGTGCTGGCTTCGGAAGAAGTGCAAAAATGGACCGAAGGAAAAAGCATCCGAAAAATAGTAGTTGTGCCACAGCGTATCATCAACATCGTTGTGGGATGAAACCCCTGAAAATCAAGAAGGAAAAGACGGCTTTTCCGTTTTTAAAGCCCCTGGCATGCCTTATATTGTTATGGATTTTGCCGCATTTTTTGCAGGCCCAATCGCGCAGCCATCATCCCAACGAGGCCTTTGGCGAGGGCGAGTTTAGCCGCTACAGGGTGTATTACAGCTCGTTGCTCACAGGCAATGTAACGGCGGGCGAAGCCACCATTGAGGTAGAATCGTCGCGAAAAAAACTTCACGGAAAAGAAGTGTGGAAAATTACCGGCAGCGGTATCAGCAAAGGAGCCTTCAACTGGTTTTTTAAGGTAAAAGACCGCTTCGAATCGTATGTTGATAAGGAAGCGCTTATTCCCTACCTCTTTGTAAGGCGCACCCGCGAAGGCGATTATGTGAAAGAAGACGACGTTTATTTTTATCACAGCCAAAAAATAGCTACCAGCCGCACAGCCACCAAAGCCATCCCGCCAAATGTGCAAGATTTTGTGTCGGCTTTGTTTTTCATGCGCACACTCAATTTAAACGATTTTGATCGCGACAGCAGCTATTATGTCGATTTCTTTCTGGACGATTCGGTTTATATGAGCAAAATCAAATATGTTGGCACCGAAATAATTCAGACAGCTGCCGGCAAATACCGCTGCCTGAAAATTGCCCCCATGATGGCCACCGGCAATGTTTTTGCCAATGCCTATCCGATGTCTGTTTGGGTTACCGACGACAAAAACCACCTCCCCATCCTTGCCGAAACAAAAGTGATCGTGGGCAGCGTAAAAATGGAGCTGATTGGATATAAAAACCTTCGGAATCCGTTAACTTCGAAAATAACGCCCAAATAATCACCGTAAAACCTTTGTGTA
>CAYYDS010000268.1:2626-3518 GCA_964470665.1 uncultured Lentimicrobiaceae bacterium | reverse complement strand
TTCTGATGAACTGCAATTCCTTTTCCTAAGGCATAAGGAAGCTCACAATGCGTTATGCTTTTTTTGGTCGGATCAAAAAACGAGATCACACCGGTTGTTGTACCCCAGGCCGAACGGTTTACCGAAACGACCATTCCGTTATATACAAACAGATCGTGAATTCCGGCGCCCATTTCCTGAAAATCAATTTCTTCGATAAACGAGCCATCGTTTGCATCGAGCACTGCCATTTTACCCACAGTGCTTGTCCAACTGCCCGGCACGGCAACATAAATTTTGCTGTTAAGACTTACCATAGAGGCAGCTTCATCGCTAACTTGTTGGATTACTGCCAGTTGATCAAGGCTGTATTTATCTAACACGTAAACAAAATTTTCGGTAAGCGGGTATTGCATGCTCACGAAAAGCAAATCGCCCGAAACGTGCAGATAGCGCAAACCCGGCATTTCGGCGGCCGCCATGCGCTGATAGGTATCGAGGTTGAAGCACACAAGGCTGTCGGTAGCCGTAACATACAGGCGGTTGCCATCCACCAGGGCATCCTGCACAGACTGCGTTCGAATCTGTCCGAAAGCTGTTGTTGCGCCCGAACCCGGGTTAAATGTGGCCAACTCAACAAAATCATTTGGGTTTGAAAAAGCACCCCCAGAGGCAATGATGAGCTGATTAAGTCTTTGTTGTGCAAAAAGATTTGAAGCCGCAAGCACAAAAAATGCAAGCAGCAGTTTGCGAAGAGTAAAAAAGTTAAACATAAAAACAGTTTTAAGGTTAATAATTAAATACCTCAAAACTTTAGGGAAAAATGCCGATGTTGGGAACCAATCCGACAAGCTTTTATCCCGAAAGCTTTGTTGAAAAAAACGGATTACGGCAGGTCTTCTGACTTACTCAC
>CAYYDS010000268.1:0-2616 GCA_964470665.1 uncultured Lentimicrobiaceae bacterium | reverse complement strand
ACCTTCCGAAGCCTTCCCATGCCGGCCAAGGCACAGTGGCAAAAAGTTCCGGAGGCTTTTTAAGAGCTTACAGCAGCGGGTACTGTCCGGGATTTTCACCCGGTTCCCTTTTAAGCGTAGCAGGCCGAAGCCTGCATCTTCACCAAAATCGCAGCAAAGATACAACATTAATGCATAGCGCCCCATTTCCTCCCGGGCTTTTTAAGCATATTCGCTCTTTTAAAATAATTCCATTCAACAATCGTTTAACAATACATATCTTTGCATACTTATGTATTAAACGCTGCTTATTCCGAATGAAAAAGACATTTTTATTCCTGTGCTTTAGTGTTCTTTTCAACTCATTTGCAGGGCTTATCTCTGCTCAGGATTCTTATCAAATTGAAATTCAACTTCAAGACAATCACGATTCGGTTTTTTATCTCGCTTATTATTATGGCGACAAATTTTTTATAGCCGATACCAGCAACATCAGCCCCGGCTTGGCACGATTTCAAGGTAGCGAACCCCTAAAACAGGGGATTTATCTTTTGTCGAATCAGAACAAAGAAAAACTAATCGAGTTTTTGGTTGGAACTGAGCAAAAGTTTTTGATTAAAGCCAATTTGCTGCAACAGGGCCAAAACAACCTTTCGGTTGAAGGAAGCAAAGACAACAGCGTGTTTTTTGAAACCATCCGCCTGATGAACGAAGTTCAAAAACAAAGGCAAGAAAGAGAAAATCAGGTTTCAGCAGATCATAACCCGGCCAAACCCGGCGATGCTGCTAATTCGCCTGAAAATACGCTGGAAGAGCTGCGCAATAAAACCATACGAGATTATCCAAGCTTTTTTATAGCCAAATTGCTGTCAGCCATGAACGAGCCCGAAATTCCGGATGAGATAAAAAACGACAAAGAGGCATCCTATCGCTTTTATAAAAATCATTTTTGGGATGGTTTCGACCTTTCTGACGATCGTCTTTTGCGAACGCCACTGCTTCCGATGAAGCTGAAAACCTATTTCGAGCAGCTTATTTTGCCCGAGGCCGACACGGTGATCAAAGAGGCCGATCGGTTGATGACAGCCACAAAGGGCAACCAGGAAGTCATTGATTTTTTGGCCTGGCATTTTGCCGGCGAATACCAAAACCCGAAAATTATGGGTTTAGACAAGGTATTTGTCCATTTTGTTGACCATTATTTCGATGCCGGAAAAGTAAAAAACCTCACCCCTTCCATCCTTGAAAAATTAGACGAAAGAGCGGGCAAAATGCGTTTGAGCTTAATCGGAAACAAAGCGCCGGATATGTGGCTGGTTGACACTACGGGCAACTATCGCTCATTTAACGAGTTGGAAAACAAATATTTAGTTATTGTTTTCTGGGATCAAACGTGCAGCCATTGCAAAAAGGAGATGGAAATCATAAACCTGCTTTACGAAAGTAAAAAATATGATCTTGGAGTGTATGCAGTAAATACCACCAACGATTTTGAAGGCTGGAAGCATTATATTTCCGAAAAAAAATATCATTTCTTCCATGTCAACGGCATGAAAAGTATCACTCCCGATTTTCATAATCTTTATGATATTTATAGTGTTCCGGTTATCTATTTGTTAGATAAAAACAAAAAGATTATTGCAAAAAGGATTGGTGCAGAACAATTAGAAACGATTTTAAAAAATCAATAGAAAGATCAGCTAAACCAAATTTAACAAATTACACTGTCGAAACTCCGGTATTCAACAGTATGGCTGTTTGGGGATGAAACAGTATGTGCTCGCAACTTTAGGTGGTTTTGCCACCATGCAACGGCTTCAAAGGGCAAAGTGGTGGCTAATGCTGCTGCTTATTTGGCCCTGTGCTGCAAATATGCAGGCGCAAAGCGTCGTTCACCGGATGTATTTATTCGATATGGGATTGGTTATAACGGCATCGGCGGGCCCAACTGTTTCGTTTACCGACATCAAAGCCAAGCATGTGTTTCCGACTATTCAGCCACAAAATGAGGTTGGTTTCACCCTTCAAGGCAGCATAAACTGGAACGTCAACACTTATTTTGCAATGGGCGGACAAATTGCCTACGCCACTATTTCGGGGGCTAAGAGCAATTTACGTTTCGATGCCAGCTTAATTGAAGGCAACTTGAGCATTAATTTCAATCCTTTCCGCTTGATCGTGCGCTACCGCTCCGACCAGCGTTGGGATCCCTACCTGATTGTTGGCGTAGGATTGAGCTATTACAATTCAAAACTCAGCAATATCAGCGAAAACGAAGTAATAGCCAAGCGGGGTTATGGGCAGGGAGGCGGCATTTTTGGTTTGGTTATCGAAGGAGTGGCGATAGGAGGAGCCGGCATCAAATTTAAGATTAACAACAACTGGTTTATTCGTTTCGAATCGGCCAATCGCTGGATGAACGACGACCATCTCGATACATTTCAAAGCACCAACAGCTCGCCCTACGACTTCTACAATCTGACAACACTCGGCGTTTCTTACAAAATCTTTAAAGAAAGGCATTATCCCATGATCCGAAATTAAAAAAAGCCGCCTGTGAAGGCAGCTTTTTTTGTGGGCGTTACTGGACTCGAACCAGTGACTTCCACCCTGTCAAGGTGACACTCTAAACCAACT
>CAYYDS010000267.1:0-3535 GCA_964470665.1 uncultured Lentimicrobiaceae bacterium | reverse complement strand
CATTGAGTTCGAAGCCGATGAGCAAAATAAAGGCGTTGAAAAACAACCAGAGCAGAAAAATAATCAGCGTGCCTATTGAGCCGTATAGGGCATTGTAGTTGGAAAAGTTGGCAATATAATAGTTGAAGCCCAGAGTTCCGAAAATGAGTAAGGCTGTGGCAAGAATGGATCCCGGACTGAAAAAACGGAAAGAAGTGCGTTTGGCCGGGCCAAAATAATACAAAAACGAGACGCTGAAAAAAGTGAGCCCAAGGATTATGATCCATTGCAAAACTTCGAGTGTTACAACGGTAAAACTGTCGGTAATCAGATGGGCCAAAATCAACCATTGTATCAGAAGGTCGCCTGTGGTAATCAGTAAAATAGCTAAAACGACTAAGAATGAAAGAGTTAGCATTAGAAAGATGGCGGTTAGACGTTGCCAGATCCAACTTTTCGTCTGGCTAATTTGTTTGGAGCCGTTGAAGCCCTCCAAAATGGCGCTGATGCCGTTGGTGCTAAAAATAAAAGTTAGCACAAAACCCAACGAAAGTAGCCCCGAATTTTGTTTGGTTACGATTTCGAAAATGGTAGATTTCACCATGCTGTAGGTGTCGGGCGGAATAACCTCGGCAAAGAGATCGAGCAGCAGCTCCTGAAAATTTTTGATGGGGATGTAGGGAATCAGCGTAAACAAAAACAGCAAAAAAGGAAAAATAGCCAAAAAGAAGCTAAAAGCCACGGCGGCAGCCCTCACGGGAAGCGCTCCTTTAAACAAGCCGCCCACAAAAAAGCTCAACACATCGTAAAGCGGTACGCCTTTGAAGCCCGGAACGGTAATTTTTCGCAAAAGGTTTAGAATGCGGTCGCGCCAACGGATATAGAAGCGGTAATAGCGAAAGGGAAGAAGCTTCATTCGGTCGTTGTTGAAGGTCAGCTTACTGCTCTTAAACTCATGTCTAAACTTTTAATCTGATGTGTTAGCGCTCCCACGCTGATAAAGTTTACACCTGTTTCGGCGTAGGGTCGCAGGGTTTCAAGCGTAATACCGCCCGACGCTTCCGTTTCCAACCTTCCTGCCACAAGGTTAACGGCTTTTTTCATGTCGGCAACACTAAAATTGTCGAACATCACACGTTGCACGCCTTCAAGGAGTAAAAGCTCGTTAAGCTCATCAAAATTGCGTACTTCAACTTCAATTTTAAGGTTTATTTTATTTTTTTCGAGGTAGCGATGGGTGTTTTTTACAGCAGCGCTTAGGCTTCCGGCAAAATCAATATGGTTGTTTTTGATCAGTATCATATCGAAAAGGCCAAAGCGGTGGTTTTCGCCTCCCCCAATTTTAACGGCTATTTTCTCAAAAATCCGCATATTGGGCGTTGTTTTGCGGGTATCGAGCAGTTTTACGGGCAGGCCGCTTATCAGGCTCACCATTTTGTGGGTTTGGGTGGCAATGCCGCTCATGCGTTGCATAAAATTGAGCGCTAAGCGTTCGGCGGTAAGCAACGATCGGCTGCTTCCGGCAACGCTAAACGCAAGGTCGCCGGGCGCAACTTTGGCGCCATCGTTTATTAAACGGGTGAATTTCAGCGTACTGTCAATCTGCTCAAAAACCATGCGGGCAACTTCAATGCCGGCAATGATGCCATGATCTTTGACTAACAAAACAGATTCGCCCTGAGCGTTTTCGGGAATAGTGGCCAAAGTTGTATGATCGCCATCACGCACGTCTTCGCGTATTGCCAGAGTGATCAGTTGCTCGGCGCTAAGGTAGTCATTCATTTTTTGTTCAGGTTTAGATTGAAAATCAGGTCTTCACCGCGCTGTTTTCTCGAAACGATGTAAATGTAAAATGTATTGTTGCCGCTGTAATAATCGCCAATAAGGTATTGATTATCGCCGCCGGAGAGGCCTTGTTTGTGAATGCGGATGCTGTCGGCAGGATAGAGGCGGATAAATTCGTTGAAATGTTGTATGGCCTGCTGTTTGCGAAAAGTGGCCTGTTCCGAAGGCGTTTCGAGAGTTACAATTTCGTCGAAACAACTGCTCAGCGATTGTATCTTTCCCGGTTTCAGAAAAGTGGGAATAGTGCTGTTTCCTGCAGGCTTTTCCTGTGCCCGGCCAGCAAAAGGCAGCAGGATCAGAAAAAGCAAGAAAAATGCAACAGCTTTAAATATTGTTCTAAACATCATCATTAAACGGAAAATCGAATCGCAAAAATACAAACATAATCCCTTGCAAACAAAAGCACATCAGCCTCTTGTGCAATGCGCCCTATCAGCTTCTTATGCGATAAATCGGTTTCCGGTTTTTAAATTCAAAAAAAGTTTACTTTTGAATTTCAAACAAAGAACATGCCTAAATGATGAAGACATTGATAAATCGTAGCCTTTTTGCTCTGATGAGCTTGTTTACCCTTACATTTTTTGCGTGCGAAGCGCCGCATGAAGAATCTCAAACCGAGAAATTTGAACGTGATTTACAGGCTTTTAATCAAAAAATGGACAATATCAGTCAAACGATGAACATTTTAGAAGCGATGCAAAAGGAGTTGGACGATTTGGAACGGCAACGCGCCCAAGGCAGCATTTCGGAAGCCGAATTTAATGCGAGGGCCAACGAAGTGAAAGATACTTATGGCCGCGCTCTGGCAAAACGCGACAACCTGAAACCCGTTAACGGCTTGCCGCAGTGGGCTTTGCAACTTGGCCTTGGCGAACCTCAGGGGATGGCGCTCGATCCGGCCTTTTCGCAAATTACCTCCGCGCAAAACAAAGACGAGGGCTTCAACTCCGTTTTGTTGGTTTATACCGGCCAATACGAACACGCCCTTGCCGAAGCTGCACGCATTGCACGCCAAGCCGGAATACCGCTGGGAAAAGATTTTGTTCAGGCGCGCGAATTGGCAAAAACTTATAGCACAACACCCGTTAAAGGAGTTGCCTATATGAATTTTGATCCCTATGTGAAAGATGCTCCGATAAATATTTCCATTACGGTGGACGATGTTGGAATGCTCACCATAAGCGCTGTGGATGTAGAGCAGATGAAGCGACAGTTTGAACGCAGCAAGGCAGAAGACGGACTGTAAATGAGAATGTGGTAAATCGGATTTAAGTAATACGTATTCAGTAATATAGCATTTTGTAGAAAAGGAAAAAATGGATATCATCGTTACCGGTTGCAGCCGCGGAATAGGTTTTGAGTTGGCAAAGCGCTTTGCTGCCGAAAAAACAAACCGGGTTTTGGCGATTTCCCGAAAGCCAGCCCCCATAGAAAAGCTTCAGAAAATGTGGCCCGATACACTCATCCCTTTTATCGCCGATATTACCACCCCCGACTTTCCGGCACTTTTGATCCAAAAGCTTGATCATCATGGTATCACTCCTTCGGTGCTGATTAATAATGCCGGACTTTTAATCAAAAACGACTTCCACGCTCTCGATGGCGCTGATTTTGATGCCATGTATGCCGTGAATGTGCGCAGTCCTTTTTTGATTATTCAAGTTTTGATGCCTTATTTCAGCAAGCCGGCCCATATTGTTAATATCAGCAG
>CAYYDS010000266.1:0-3545 GCA_964470665.1 uncultured Lentimicrobiaceae bacterium | reverse complement strand
CGAGAAATAAATGCAAATTACTCTACGAAAACGTATAGTTGCTCTACGAAATCGTAGAGCAGCCGAAACGTCTTTCCCACTTGTCAAAACTCAAATTTGTTTAAAACATTCCTATTGATAATCAAGGTTTTATACATGGGTTTTAGAGTATTTGTTGTGTTAATTCTCATAAGTTGGGAAAAAACCGAACTAAATGAAAAAAACCCGAAACATGGCTGTAACGGGTTTTTTACGGGCTGCTTGCACTAAGTTTCCTCAAGCGAGGAACATTACTAAGAAATTAAAGAAAAAACGATCGCCTGTTGATAACCGAGTACAGGCGATAAGTTTGCTGGTTGTTATCAAGTTCGAAAAAATAAACCTTGGCCCCGTTTAAAAAAATACGGGCTTTAATGTCTTTTGCCGGATATTCGACTAAACCCGACTCGCTGATTTGTTGTTTTGAATAAGTTTCGTTGATTTTCATGATTTTATTTCATCTTAATGGTAAAACTATCTTTGATGCAAATAGGGCAAGTGGTGTTCTTCACAATGGTGATGTAGCCGCAACGGCTGCATTTGTAATATTTGTGACGAACATTTGTCCGATCCTTTGTTGCGCTAAAAATACCTGACCAAAACATGATTTTGCATTTGCTTCCCCTATTCCAAACGCCATGCCATTTTATTTGTACACAATATGATATTTTCACAATGTGTTAAAAATCAAATGGATAACCGCCTCAATTTACTTATTTTTTGCTCGCAGTCCGAGAAATAAATGCAAATTGCTCTACGAAAACGGATAGTTGCTCTACGAAAACGTATAGCTACTCTACGAAAACGTAGAGCATCCGTAACTTGTCTTTTGGCAAGATGCTCCATATTGCTTCTTTCATTATTTTTGCAAAAATGAATGTGATGACTTTTCCTCCCTACACTTGCACCGAAGAAAGCCTTGCCGAAAGAGTGAGCCGGATTAAGGCAAAACTTGCCGGCGGCCTTGTTTCACACGAGGTTTACCAACAAATTTACCAGTGCATTGACCTTACCACGCTCGAAGGGGCCGATAATGCGCAAAAAATTGAGCAGTTTTGCCGCAAAGCGCTGGCGCAGCAAGCTAATCCTGCAATTGGAAAGGTGGCTGCGGTTTGCGTTTATATGCCTTTTATTGCTCAGGCAAAAGAATTGTTAAAAGGTTCGCAGGTGGAGGTAGCCACAGTAGCTTGCGGTTTTCCGGCCGGCCAGTTGCCGCTTCAGCTAAAATTGGCCGAAGTGAGTTGGGCTGCCGGCCGGCAGGCCGATGAGATTGATATGGTAATTTCGCGCGGCGCCTTATTGGAAGGAAAGGAAGAGGTAGTGTTTGAAGAAATTAAAGCCGTAAAAGCGGCTTGCGGAAAAGCCCGTCTAAAAGTTATTTTGGAAACGGGCGAGCTCAAAAATCCGGCCATCATTCGCAAGGCCTGTGAATTATCCTTGCTTGCCGGGGCCGATTTTTTAAAAACCTCTACCGGAAAAATACAACCCGCCGCCACCCCCGAAGCCGTTTTGGTGATGCTCGATACCTTGCGCGACTTTTATCATGCAAGCGGTAAAAAAGTTGGCATAAAACCGGCAGGCGGCATAGCCGAACCTCAGGAGGCCCTGCTCTATTATTCTCTTGTAAAAGAAGTACTGGGCAACGAATGGCTAAATCCGAAACTGTTTCGCATTGGCGCCAGCCGGCTGGCCGATAAGCTTGTTGATTTGCTTGCAACAAAACCTTAGTGAGAGATTGCTTGACTTTTCGCTTTCTAATCCTAAATTTGCCTCATTAACTCAACGCTACTGCCATGCTTAAAAAAACTTTTTTTTCAATTTCGCTTTTTCTTTTGGCGATGCTTTCGGCCAGAGGGCAAACGGCGCTTACCTATGCGCCCGATTTCACAATAAAAACCATCAAAAGCGAAACAATTAGCCTCTACGAAGACCTTCTGGATAAAAATAAAATTGTGGTGCTCGACTTTTTCTCGGTTTCGTGTGGCCCTTGTCAAACGTTTGCACACGATTTTCAATTGGCCTACGAGGCTTTTGGCGAAAATCAAAGCAATGTTTTTTTTCTGGGAGTCAATTATAACGGAACTGTTGATCAGGTCATCCATTTCGATTCGGTGTACAACATCAGCCTGCCGAGTTGCTCGGGTCTCGAAGGCGGCGGAAATTTGGCTTTCGAAACCTTTCAAGTTTCTTCATATCCCACAGTTGTTGTCATACAGCCCGACCGAACCATTACGCATCAGCGGGTTTGGGAGCCTACGGCCAACAACATCATCACTGCCGTTCTCGAAAGCGGAGGCATGTATCTGGGCGCTTCCGAAATCAAAGCACATAACGATGCTGTTTTGGAGGTGTATCCGCAGCCTGCTTCAAATTGGCTAAACTTTCGGGCCAATCTTCTTAGGGGCGATCAGGCACGCTGTCAAATTAAGGATATTAATGGTAAAACACTGATAAGTAATGCAATAGAAATAACGCCGCTGTCGGGTCTTGCTAGCGGACGCCTTGACGTTGACCGGCTAAAGTCGGGAACATATATCCTCGAACTCATTTCGGGCGATCGGGTTTTGCGTAAAAAGTTTGTTATTAACCAACCTTTCTAGGAACTCCTAAATGAAAAAAAACATTTTATTTGCCGTATTCTTGTTGTTTGTGGTGGCAGCCTGTGTGCCCGACGACGATCTTTTTCCCGAAACGGATGATGTAGAAGCATATATCGGCACTTGGAATGTGACGGACAATTCTTTGAAGTCGTTGAATTATAAGGTAACAATCCGGAAAAACCCGCTCAACTCTTCCGAAATTTTGTTGGATAATTTTGCCGGATCATCCGACGAGGCTGTAGGCATCGTTACCGGAAAAAAGGTAACAATTCTTAGCCAGCGCATTGGCAACAACTGGCGGGTTTCGGGATCGGGGAGTTACAATAGCAGCACGCGGCTCGATTTTTCGTATGAACTTGAAGTTGCCGGCGATAGCGAATCGCGTCGCGCTATTTTTTCGCGGTAAAGCAAAACAATTTTATTCCAGAAGGCTGTTGGTCAGCTCATTTTACATTCCCGGGTTCGAGTTGTAGAGTGTCCTGCATGGCTTTCATCTGTGCAATAACGCTATCGTAGATCCTTTCGAGCAGTTCCGGATATTGGGAATAATAGGCCATGTTTTCCTTGAAAATTTCGGGACTAAGGCCATGGTGTTTAAAAACCTGATCATAGTAGTTTTTTTTCAGGGTATCCGGATGTGTGCCTAAATTTTGCTTGTGATAGATAGCGCTTTCGGCTATTTGAACATCGCGGATAAGCTGCGTCATTTGAGTTTCCGACAAGCGCAAGGCTTTGCCCGGCTGTGGATTCGAATTTTTGCAGCCGGCAAAAACACCCGCAATAAACAGAAAGAGAAAGAGAGTAATTTTTCCGGGTTTAAGCATAGTAGCATTCAATCCGTTGCGTTTTTGGTGCGGATTGGTTTAAGTTATCAGTTTCCTACTTCCGACATAAATTTTATGCGCATCAGGCGGATTTCTTCTTCCG
>CAYYDS010000265.1:939-3554 GCA_964470665.1 uncultured Lentimicrobiaceae bacterium | reverse complement strand
GCATGATGTCAAGCCTGGTTTGACAGGACTCGCTCAGGTGAATGGTCGTAATGCCATCTCGTGGTCTCAAAAGTTTGAACTGGATGTGTGGTACGTTGACAATCTTACTTTCCTGCTGGATGTAAAAATCATTATAAAAACCTTTCAAAAGGTATTTAAACGAGAGGGAATAAACTCGGCAACCAGCGTAACAATGGAAGCGTTTAAAGGGAATTAGGAGATTTGAAAATTTGAAAATTTGAAAATGGGAAGATGCGGGAATACACCCATTAATTCATAACTCATCATTCATCATCTCTCGTTCATAATTCATAACTCATAACTCATAACTAAAAAACATGTATTTATACGGCGCAAGCGGTCACGCAAAAGTAATAATCATTCAAAATCAACCATAGTTGATGCTTATTTAGGCATGCAATGGTCAGGAATACGTAAAGAAGATTTTATACGTTCCAATTTCTCACCATACGTTCAAATTGGGGTAGGTAAAGAAATTTCCCCAATTTTTACATTGATGCTCAATTATCAAGGAACCTATTTTTATTATATTGCTGACTCATTCACTCATAAATATTCCTATTTGGGTGGTGATGTTGTTGTGAACCTTAATCAGTTAGCAAATGTACTTCCTAACTCCAAGCTAAAATTACACGCTGTAGCGGGAGTAGGTTATTTCTATAATTCTTTCAAACAAAAATCATCTATTTGTCTAAATGCGGCAATAATTGGAGAGTATGAAATTTGTGAAAATTATAGCCTTAAAGCAAAAGCGGGTGGAATAGGAGGTTGGAAAATCTATCAACACGACAAAGACGCACTACCAAATGTATCGTTTGGCATCTCCAGACGCTTTTAAATAGGAAATTTTGTGTAATTAGAGGAGCAAGTAAGAAGAAACAAGAAAATAAGATTCAAGAACCAAGAACCAAGTAAAAAGAATCAAGAAACAAGTAACTAACGACCAGAGACTAAAAACCAAGAAAAAAGTAAGAAGTAACTTGACTTTTGGCTCTTTTCCCTTGGCTCTTCTCTCTTTGCTCTTTTCCCTTGGCTCTTGGCTCTTTTTACTTTCAACTTGGCTCTTGGCTCTTCTAACTTTTGCCTTGGCTCTTCTAACTTTTGCCTTGTCTCTTCTAACTTTTGCCTTGGCTCTTCTTCCTTGGCTCTTCACCAATCCCCAATAACCAGAGTCCAACGACCAAAAACTCATCCTTACTCTATTTTTTCGCTACGATATTAGAATGCTAATTATTTTATTCTAATAAAAGGCGTTATTTTAGAATAACAACTACCTTTGTTCTAACTATCTTTGAAAATTTATAGTATGAATAATTTTAAATCTGGAATTTACATCAATCAAACAGCTTATAAAAGCTTTCAGCCTGCATCAATTAACCGCAAGTGGATTATTGATGATATGCAGGTCATAAATCTGCTAAACAAGGCTGATAGAGCAATTGGTAGATTAGATATGTACTCGGAATATGTGGATATCGATTTATTTGTACGTATGCACATAGCTAAGGAGGCTGTTCAGTCATCAAAAATTGAGGGAACTCAAACGAAAGTTGAAGAGGCATTTTTATCAAAAAATGAAATCAGTGTGGAGAAAAGAGATGATTGGGAAGAAGTTCAAAATTATATTTCAGCCATGAATGAAGTAATAACTCAATTGCATCGGCTGCCTTTCTCATCTAGAATTATTAAACATGCCCATAAAATACTATTGCAAGGAGTAAGAGGACAGCACAAACAGCCCGGTGAGTATCGTAGAAGTCAGAATTGGGTTGGTGGTGCAAGTCTGAATGATGCAATTTTTATTCCACCTGTACACACAGAAGTTGAAAATTTAATTTCTGATTTGGAGAAATTTGCAAATAACGAATTAGACTATCTACCCGATCTGATAAAAATAGCGATTATTCATTATCAATTTGAGACCATACACCCTTTTTTAGATGGAAATGGCAGAACAGGTCGCTTGTTGATAACGCTTTATTTAGTTTCAAGGAAGATATTAAAGCGACCCATTCTCTATTTATCAGATTTTTTTGAACAACATCGTAGTTTATACTATGATAACTTAATGCGGGTACGTACTCATAATGACATAAATCAATGGATTAAATTTTTCCTTACCGGAGTAGCGGAAACAGCTAAAAAAGGGGTAGTTACCTTAGATGCAATTATGCAGCTAAACAAAAATATTGAAGTTCAAATAGAGACACTTGGCAGAAGATCAGGTGATGCTCAACGAATTATTGAATATCTTTATAAAAACCCTATTGTCTCTACTACAGACTTAATACCAATCATAAATAAATCAACACAAACCGTTTATAATTTGGTTGCCGATCTTGAAAGACTCAAAATAATTTCAGAAATATCCGGTGCCCAACGAAATAAACTATATGTATTCGACCCCTACATAAAATGTTTTAGTTGAGGTTATAGTATAAAAAGAGATAGGAAATAAGATTCAAGGGAAAAGAACTAAGAATCAAGAACCAAGTAAAAAGTAAAAAGACACAAGTAATTTGTCCCTTGGCTCTTCTAACTTGGCTCTTCTAACTTGGCTCTTCTAACTTGGCTCTTCTAACTTGGCTCTTCTA
>CAYYDS010000265.1:0-839 GCA_964470665.1 uncultured Lentimicrobiaceae bacterium | reverse complement strand
ACTTGGCTCTTCCCCAACAACCAAAAACCAAAAACATTTGAAAATTAACACAGTTTATAAATTTTTGCAGATAGCACAAAACAAAACATAATGAATCAGCTCAAAAACAAAACCTTACTCATCACCGGAGGCACCGGCTCATTTGGAGGCGCCGTTTTAAAAAGATTCCTTAATACGGAGCATTTCAAAGAGATACGCATATTCAGCCGCGACGAAAAGAAACAAGACGATATGCGTCATGAGATTCAAAATCCAAAAGTGAAGTTCTATATCGGCGATGTGCGCGACAAACGCTCCGTTGACAACGCCATGCGCGGGGTGGATTATGTGTTTCATGCTGCGGCTTTGAAACAAGTACCTTCTTGCGAGTTTTTCCCCATGCAGGCTGTACAAACCAATGTGATAGGCACCGAAAATGTGTTGGATTCGGCCATCGAATATGGGGTAAAAAATGTAGTAGTGTTAAGTACAGACAAAGCAGCCTATCCCATCAATGCCATGGGCATCAGCAAGGCTATGATGGAAAAAGTAGCTATAGCCAAAGCGCGCTCTTTGGGAGATAATCCCGCTACAACCATCTGCGTAACACGCTATGGAAATGTCATGGCAAGTCGTGGTTCTGTTATCCCGCTATGGACAGATCAGATAAAAGCAGGCAATCCCATCACCATCACCGACCCCAAAATGACCCGCTTTATGATGACATTAGACGATGCGGTTGACCTGGTACTTTATGCCTTTGAGCATGGAAACAGCGGCGACCTCTTTGTACAAAAAGCACCTGCAGCTACACTTACTGTTTTAGCCGAAGCCTTGAAAGAGATGCTACAGGCAAACAA
>CAYYDS010000264.1:0-3581 GCA_964470665.1 uncultured Lentimicrobiaceae bacterium | reverse complement strand
GAAATCAAAGCGTTTTACATGAAGATGAATGAAGATAACCGTACCGTAAGGGCAATGGATGTGCTTTTTCCGGGCATTGGCGAAATCATTGGAGGCTCGCAACGCGAAGAACGCTACGATAAACTTGTGGAACGGATGAACGAAATGAATATCCCCAAAGAAAGCATGTGGTGGTATCTGGAAACCCGCAAATTTGGAACGGTGCCACATGCCGGCTTTGGGCTTGGCTTTGAGCGTCTGATGCTTTTCGTTACGGGTATGGGAAATATACGCGATGTAATCCCCTTCCCGCGAACCCCTCAAAACTGTGAGTTTTAACAGCCTGTTTTTTGAAGACTTTTGAACCGAAAAAATATGGCATAGCTTTGGTTGATGCTGTGTAAGACGCTATGAATAAGTAAGTTAAAAATATTTTCTTTTATTTTGCTTGTATAGAAAGATATTATTTCGTTAATTCGTGAAATAATATCGGGGTCTAAAAATCCCTTTTTGTTTCAATTTCAACGACCTATGCTCAACCAGAGGCTACAGCAGAAACTAATTCAGAAGCTTTCGCCACAGCAAATATTGCTGATGAAGCTGCTGCAAATACCTTCTATGGCCTTGGAACAACGCATTAAACAGGAAATAGAAGAAAATCCGGCGCTTGAGCTCGAAGACGGGCAGGACGAACAATCGCAGGAAGAGCTTAGCTATGAGGGCGAGGCCGATTATGAAGAAGACGACGAAGATCGCGATGAGTACGATAGCCAGGACGATGAGTTTAGCTTTGAGGATTATGCCGATGATGACGACGATTTTCCCGACTATAAAACTAGCATTAACAACACCAGCGCCGACGACGAAAAGTTTGAAACTCCTTTTTCGGGAGGAGTCAGCTTTCAGGAGCTGCTTATACAACAGCTTGGTTATCAAAACTTAGACGATCGGAAATACCAAATAGGCACCTATATTATAGGAAACCTTGACGATGCTGGCTATCTGAGCCGAACGCTCGACTCTATAGCCGACGACCTGCTATTTGGAATGAACATTAAAGCCACCAAAAAGGAACTTTCCGAAGTTTTAACCGTTATACAGGGTTTTGAGCCTGCGGGCGTAGGAGCCCGCAATTTGCAAGAGTGCCTGTTCATTCAGTCGGAAAGACTGAAGCACGAAAACCCGACACACGACATTGAGCTTGCCATCTTGATTATTGAAAGCTATTTTGATGAGTTTGCAAAAAAACATTACGACAAAATCATCAAACGCGCCGAAATCAGCGAAGACGACCTCAGAGGCGCCATGAACGAAATTTTAAAACTTAACCCGAAACCGGGCAATAGCATTGCCGAAAATGTTAAGGAAACACATTTTATCATCCCCGATTTTATAATCCACGTCAACGATAACGAGCTGGAACTCAGCCTGAGCAGTCGCAATATGCCCGAATTAAGGGTAAGTAAGCTCTACAACGAAATGCTCGAAACGCTTGCCGAAAGTAAAAAAGGCAGGGCCGAAAAAGAAGCATTGGTCTTTATCAAACAAAAAATTGACTCGGCCAAATGGTTTATCGAAGCCATACAGCAAAGGCAAAATACGCTTTACAATACCATGTCGGCCATTATGAGCTATCAGAAAACATTTTTTCTCACAGGCGATGAAACTACCCTCAGGCCGATGATTCTAAAAGACATTGCCGAGTTGGTGAAAATGGATATTTCAACGGTTTCGCGCGTAGCCAACAGCAAATATGTTCAAACTCCCTTTGGCACATTCCTGCTCAAAAGCTTCTTTAGCGAGAGCATGCAAACCGATGATGGCGAGGAAGTTTCCACAAGGGAAATAAAGAAAATATTGAGCGACTGCATTGATCACGAGCCCAAAGACAAGCCGCTTACTGACGAGCAACTGATGAATATTTTGAAAGGCAAAGGCTACAATATTGCCCGACGAACAGTGGCAAAATATCGCGAACAACTGAATATTCCTGTTGCCCGCCTGCGTAAAGAGCTTTAGTTCATGCCCCGGAAAATTTCTGTCGAAACATTTTTTGCCCACCTCATTTCGGTGCTATTTCATCCTTTGCTCATGCCCGAATGGGTCTTTGTGGCTATAACTCTTACTGGCTTTTATGCCGGAAACCTGATCAACCCTGCCCCGGCAATCATTTATGGTCTGATGATTGCCGCCATAACGTTTTTGGCTCCGGCAGCTATCTTTTTAATTTTGCGTTATATCGGCATGCTGAGTTCGTTGCAAATGCCCCGGCGCCGCGAACGTCAAATACCTATACTGATCACTTCATTTTTCTTGTATAGCCTGGTGCAATGGTCGAAAAACTGGGATATTGATCCGTTTTTCAGGCTGTATATGCTTGTTGCCAGCTTGCTGGGTTTGTTGGCTTTTATCATCAACTATAGATGGAAGATAAGCCTTCATACCTTGGGTGCCGGCGCTTTTGTGGGATGTTTGGCCAGCATGGCTTATTTTTTTAATTCGCTTTATTTTTGGCTCTTACCGCCGGCTGTGCTCATTGCCGGAGCCATAGCCTATGCCCGTTTAAGGCTTAATGCCCATAGCCAAGCCGAAGTTTATGCGGGTTTTTTAACCGGATTTGGAACGGTTTTCGCGGCACTTGGCCTTTTGATATCTTTCAGATAAGCTCCCTTTCCTCCGATCTCGGAAAAGCAATAATTAGTACGGCGTAATGGTTATGCCAAGCGAAAGCGGATAAAATTCGGGCCCGAGATCGCGCTGAAAGATGCGGCTGGGTTGATAATACGCATAAAGGTTTACCCATTTGTAACCAACCCGCAAAGTGGGTCCGAAAGTATATTTTTCAACAGAATTCAAACGTTTTTCCTTAAGTAGGCGATAGGGGCCGTCTTTAACAGTTTGGCCGCGATACTTGGTTTTCGAATCCAATGCAATGCCCATTTTAAAGCCAACGCCAACCTTCCAGTCGTCCTTAAAGCGCAGCCTAAACTCGGCAGGAATATCAACATACGTCAAACCGATTTTGCTGCGTTTGTAGTTGAGGTCTGAACTAATGCGCGAGAGCACAAGGGTGTCGGCCCTCACATCGTTGATGCGGCCATTGCTATAAAAGTTGTGCATGCGAATGCCGGCGCCAATAGCAAAAACATGCTTGGTTTCGGCAATCTTAAAGTTGTAGGTTGTTGAAAATCCAAAACCCTGATTGATTGAACGCATCTTTATGCCATCGGGCGATTTGGTGAACATATCGGTAAACACATCGAAGCCTGCTGAAACGCTGTTGCTCTTTTTGGTAGCAACAAACTGTGGGCGTGCCACTGCGCAGATCATCAGAAGGGCGGCTAATAAACTCAGTCTTTTCATGTTAGGGCTTTAAGATTTGTAATGGATGGGGCAAAGATACACTATTCGTAAAAAAAAGAAGCTTGTTTCTCCAAAAATCAGTTCATGGCTTATTGCAATTTTTCAATCATTTCCTGCATCGAACGGCTGCTCCATTTGGCTGCGCCTGTTTTGCGAATGGTTATTTTTCCTTCCGAACTGATTATCCAGGTGGTAGGGATGCTGTTGGTTAAAAATGCCGGCGGTGTGGCGCTAAGCTG
>CAYYDS010000263.1:0-3594 GCA_964470665.1 uncultured Lentimicrobiaceae bacterium | reverse complement strand
GGGATACAATTCGCCACGGCCATAGAACCCAAGCTCGCCGCCTTTTTTGGCCGATCCCGGGTCTTCGCTGTATAGCACTGCCAAGGTTGAAAAGCGTTCGCCGGCCAGTATGCGCTGCCGGAGGCCGTTTAGTTTTTCCCTTATTTCGGCTTTTTCTTCTGCACTGATGGGCGGTCGTTTTACGATTTGTGCAATTTCATATTCTGCCGGCACCATAGGTATGCTGTCTTTGGGGATGTTTTTGAAAAACTGCCTTACTTCCTGAGGCGTTACAACCACTTTCGACATGATTTCTTCCTGCACTCTTTGCCCCAACATTTGTTCTTTTACCATGCGGCGCAGTTCGTTTTTAATTTCAACGATGGTTTTGTTGTAATACGATTCTAATTTTTCCTGCGAGCCCAACTCGTTAATAAAATACCTTAGCCGCCGCTCCATCTCTTGATCCACCTGATCGTCGGTCACCGTGATGCTATCGAGTTCGGCCTGATTGAGCATGAGCTTTTGAAACAGCATATCTTCTAAAATTCCACAGCGTATTTCGCTTGCGCTTCCGGTGATACCCCTTTGCATCCGCATTTGGATATACTGGTTTTCGATGTCGGACTGCAGGATGGCATTTTTCCCTACTACGGCAACGACCTGATCAATTAGTGCAGCTTGCTGGGCCACAATGGGTTCTGCAGCAAAAAGCAGAAGGAAAATCAATTGTAAGGGGAAAAGAATGGTTTTTACCTTTGAGATCATTTTTTTTGAATTTGTTGGCTAAAATGTTTCAAAATCTCCGTTTCGAAGCGCTTTGGAGTATAAGTCTTCCTGCATCGAACGCAAAAACGTTTGTTTTCGTTTGTTGATTAGGATGTTGCGTATGTTTTCCGATACCATTTCCAAGGGCGATGTGCTTTCGCTCATCATATAATCCTTTATCCGGATCAGGTAAATAAAAGGTTTGTCATTGATTTCGAGGTAAGAGTTGTTGCGCAAAAACATCTCCTGATTAAAGGTTTGTATGGGCACTTGTTGCAGCAGGTCGTCAAAACGTATCCAAGTTTCATCACCTATATAATAGGAGTAGGCATATTGCCGCGAAAGCATGTCAATCGTCGTTGTTTTCAGCGTGTCTTTGTCCGAAACTAAAGTTCGGAAACGTTTCAGCTCTTTCGATTTTTCGTCCATCACCACATAAACGGCTCGCACTATGTTGAATCGCAACTGAAAATTGGCCTTATTTTGCAAATAATAGGCAGAAATTTCGGCTTCGGTAATGTTGGTGTCTAACTTTTGCTTTACGAGTTCGGTTTCGTAAGTGTAGGTTAGGAGCGAGTTTTTGTATTCTTCTAATTTTTTGTTGAAATCTTTTTGGCGAGCCGTTAAATTGCGCTCGGCCTGACGTATGAGTAATTGATTGCGAATCCAACTGTCAATATAGCTTCTTACCAATGCAATGCTGTCTTTCTCATTTGTGCCCGGATGCACGATGTTTTGCAAATCCGATTGGTAAAGAAAGTCATCGTGCACCCGTGCCACGGCTTTATCGTCGGGCTTATGTTTTAATAGGTTGCAGCCTGCAGTTAAGAGGATGATCAATAATATCAACAGTTTAGCCTGCTTCATTGCACATACTGTGCTTTTAGATTGTCAAAGTTTTTGTTGTTTACTTTTACCGGGAATTTTTCTCTCAGCTTTTTAATCCATTCTTTTTCCAAATAATTTTGGTAGTCCGAAGTGATCAATCCGCGGGCTTCGTCGAGCTCTTTGTTAGCCGAAGGCAAAATTTGCCGGATGCTTACAAAAATGGTGGCTTTGTCGGCGTCGGCTTCAAAAGGGCCGTAAAAACCTTTTTCCCAATTGCAGTTGTCAACATATTTGTTGTCGCCTTTTTCAAATTTAGCCGGCTGTATTCTTACCGAGCGGATGCTGTCCGATTCAAATTGCTTGCGCAGCTCAATCAAGTCGTCAATTTGCTTTATGTGCTCGAGGGCTTTGCTTACTTCATCTTTATTGGTAATCGTAAAGATCACAACATCAGCTCTTTCATTCCATTTGTAGTTTGAAGCATTGGCTTGGTGAAAGGTTTTTAGCCCCAGTGTATCCTGCAAAGCTTTCGACCACACTTTTTTGTCCATCAGATCGAAAAGCAGGATGCCGTCGTGGTATTCCTGCATCAGCGAGGCAAACTCCGGATGTTTGGTTTCGAGTTGGCGGTCTTCGTAATTCATGCAGCTTTCTTTCACATAATCGTTGAAAAGTTTGCGTGCATAGGCTTCAACACTCATGTCTAAGTGCAGCGCCTGTTTTTTAACGATAAAATCGGCAAAATCGTGCTCTGTATAATTGTTTTTTGCAAGCTTAAAGAGGCTTTTGCCCGGCTTGGCAACGGCAGTAGCATCAAATTTTCCCTGAATGAGCGAGCTGTCTAATTTGGCGATGAAGGCGCTGAGGTTGTTGTCCGATACTGTGAATTTCGATTCGGTTTTTATGCGGTTTATTACGGCTTCTTCGCTCATTTGCGAACGACTGTCTTTGCTGATTTTTTCTTTGATTTTTGCCGATTCATCCTCGAAGCTTCCCGGCTTTTGCATGCTGATTAGCTTAATGATGTGGTAGCCGTATAGGGTGCGCACCGGTGCACTAATTTGGCCGGGCTCCATTTTTTTTACGGTTGAAACAAATTCAGGAACAATGCGGTTTACGGTAAATTTGCTGAGGATACCACCCCTTGTGGCCGAGCCTTTATCGTCGGAATATTCGTCAACCGCTTCTTCGAACCTCATGCCGTCGAGAATTTTTTTGTAGATAAAATCAGCCTTTTCAGCGAGTTCGGCCTCTTCCTGTTTGCTGGCATTCGGGTTTACGCTGATGTAGATATGGGCAGCTTCGATGAGGCCACTGGCCGGAGTTTTTTCTTCAACTTTGATGAGGTGATAGCCAAAATCGGAGCGTACGGGCATGGAAATTTCGCCAACAGCGGTGTTGTAGGCTCCCGATTCGAAAGGATATACCATGTCGAATACCGAGAAATAACCCAAGCTTCCTTTGTTTCCGGGCCTAAAGCTTTGCTGACCCACAATTTCTTCGCGGTCGCGGGCCGAGGGGTCTTCGGAAGTGGCTACAGCAAGCTCGCCGAAATCTTCGCCCTTGAGTGCCCTTTCTCTGATAGCCAAAGCACGTTCGTAAACTTTCAGCGTGTCTTTTGGAGCAGCATCTTTGTTGAGCAACAATAAAATATGACTCGCTCTAATATCTTCAAGCTTACGCTGATAGGCCTCTTTTAATAGTGACTCGGTAACGCTTTCGTCAGTAAAGTAGGGCTTTGCCAGTTGTTTGCGATAGCCTTCGAGTTCCTGCACAAAGTTTTTAACCGTATCCATTTTTAGCATTCTGGCTTCCACAACCTTTAGCTTAAAATTGATGTATAAATCAAGGTAGTCTTCCAACGATTTTTTGTCAATGGTTTCGTTCTGAACATTGTTTTTGTTGAAGACTTCCATAAATTCGCCAACAGTAACTTTCTCGCCTGCTATGTTCATCAACTCGGCTTTTGGATTTGTTTTTTGGGCAAAGGCGCCAAATGTAAAGAAGATAAGCGTTAAA
>CAYYDS010000262.1:0-3600 GCA_964470665.1 uncultured Lentimicrobiaceae bacterium | reverse complement strand
AAAAGGAAAAGCAAGGTTAAAAGTTCGGATTTAGCCTTCTTGTTACGAAAAATCCACATTGGCTGATTAAAATACTGCTTCAAATATACAAAAAGCATTATGCAAATGCTTTTTAAGTTCAAAATGTACAATTTTTTTGCCTAATGGTTCTTCTTTAGTGGTCTTTCGAAATGACAAAGCTGGCTTAGCGGCCTTCATTTTTTCTATTTTTGCAACAAGTACGCATTTTATGAAGAACAACAAGCTACCCGAAACGGCATTAAAGGTAAACGAAGGCATTCCGCAGCCCGACTCTTTGAATCCGGAAGCCATTGCAAGGCTGAAAGCAAAGCGCAGCGGCATTTTACCGGTCGAAACCTATGTCAATGGTATTTTAAATGGCGATATTGTGCTGCTAAGCAAAGCCATCACCCTTGTTGAGAGCGCATTAAGCGAACATCAGCAGCTGGCTCAAAAGGTTATTGCCGCCTGCCTGCCGCATTCGGGCAAAGCGGTTCGGATTGGCATTACCGGGGTTCCGGGTGCGGGCAAAAGTACCTTTATCGAGGCCATCGGCATGCATCTAACCGAGAACCATCACAAAGTTGCCGTTTTGGCCATTGACCCCAGCAGCCAGCGTTCGGGAGGCAGTATTTTAGGCGACAAAACCCGCATGGAGCGTTTGGCCACACATCCTTCGGCCTACATTCGCCCCTCGGCTTCGGCCGGAACATTAGGCGGAGTAGCCCGCAAAACCCGCGAAAGCATTATCCTGTGCGAAGCTGCCGGATTTGACACCATTATTGTTGAAACTGTTGGTGTTGGGCAATCTGAAATTGCCGTACATTCGATGGTTGACTTTTTCCTTTTGGTATTGATTAGCGGCGCCGGCGATGAGCTTCAGGGCATAAAACGCGGCATTATGGAGATGGCTGATGGCTTTGTTGTGAATAAGGCCGACGGCGACAACATCCTCAAAGCCAACCGCGCCAAAGCCGAATGCATTAATGCCTTGCATTTGTTTCCGCCGGCAGCTTCGGGTGTGGAGCCCCAGGTGCTCACCTGCTCTGCCCTCGAAGAAACGGGCATTGCAGAAGTGTGGAAAATGGTGAGCGAATACATGCAACACACCCGCCAAAACGGATTCCTTACGCAAAAAAGATTGATGCAGGCTGTAGAAATCATGCACGAAAGCATCAGGCAACAGCTTCAGGAGCGATTTTATGATCATGCCGAAATAAAAAAACTGCTCCCCCGGCTCGAAAGCGATATCCGAAACCAATTGCTCAGCCCCTATTTAGCTGCTATCCACCTGCTCGAAACCTATTACGGATCGCCGTCCTGAAATTCACTCTTTCACAGCCCGATCAAGTGGTTTTTATAACTGCAGCATTAGCAAGTTTTATTTTGAATAGGCTGTTGTTCAGCAACTTCGTATTGATATTTTTTTCAAAAAGTTCTTTTAACCCATCTCGGCAATACAACAGCACCTATAAATAGATACGGATAATAGGTGATGAGCCTCCAGAGCAATGCCATGGGTACAGCCCACGAAAGATTGGGCAAAATATCGCCAAGAAAATCGCTGAAAATAAATTCGGCAATGCCACTGCCGCCGGGCGTTGGGCTAATGAGCAAGATAATCCACATCGTTAGCTGGCGGGCGTAGATAAGAAAATGTTGGTAAATGCCTAAGTGATTGAAAAACCAGGCCATAAACATAAAATTAACCACCCAATAGCGGGCTGTCCACGAAAGAAATGTCGAAATCCAGGCCTTAATCCAATATGATGCCGGCTTACCCCTCATCAGTTTTGAGGTGATAATGAGTTGATTAGCAAATTTTCGCACTTTGCCGCGCCATCTTCTTAAGAAGGGAAGAAGAAAGAGGTTAGAAAATATCCATTTAAAAAAATAGGGGTTGATAAAAAGGGTGTAGGCCAGTAGCAGGGTATAAACCAGAATGATAATATAGCCTAAAACAAGGGCCATTTTTACACTTTCGGTCATTAAGCCGCCTTCGGGTGGAAACACCTGATTTCCAAAAAAAAGATAGAGCAACGGAACCATCAACACAAAGAAAACTTCATCTAAAAAAATAGCAGTTAAAACAACGGCCGTACTTTGACCGATATTAACGCCTTCTTTGTAAAGAAAAAAAACTGCCGGGCCGGTTCCGCCCACCACCGAAGGCGACGCGGCCGAGCTAAACTCCCAAAGCATGATCACCTCAAAGGCTTGTTTCCACGATATGTGATAGTCTGTCAACACTCTTATGCGGTACATATAGGCAATATCGCGTATGCCCATCATGGCAAGGGCCGCCAATAGCCCCCAAAAAGCTGCCCAGCTCCAATCGAAAAAATCAAAAGCGCCCTTGTCGAAATTGCGCCACAACATCCAGCCGGCAACTCCCAGCCCGATGAGGATGGGATAGATTATTCGCTTAAGTTTGAAATAGTTAGGAGCTTCTTTCACTGCCCTTTTTTTAAGGCAAAGATAAGGAAGACTTCATGCTCTTTAAAAATCATTCCTTTTTTACATTCTTCTAACTTTTGGCGTAGCAAAAAACAGAAAATAAAAGCTTTTCGGCCATATTGTCATACTGTTTTTGAGAAAAACAGTCATATTGTCATTATTTTTAAGGGAATGGATGTAAAAAATTGACTGGTACAGGATTTGAAAACACTTCGATTGAAAACACAAAAATGTCTAATTAAAAAAATAGGAGAAACAAAAAATGAACTTAATTCGATTTAACCAGCATCCAGCAAATCTGTTATCGGAAATGATGAACGATTTTGACAGCAATTTTTACTTTCGCCAACAGCCCAACCGCGGTTCTTCCCCCTCGGTAAACATCCACGAAACCGATGAAGGGTTTTTGCTTCAATTAGCAGCGCCCGGCTTGAAAAAAGACGACATCAAGGTGAACCTCGACAACAATGTACTTACTCTTTCGGCCGAGCTCAAAAGCGAAAATGAAGAGAAAAATGAAAAACTGATTCGCTGCGAGTTCAGCTACAGCTCATTTAGCCGCTCGTTTAGCCTGCCAAAAAGCGCAGATCTCGACAAAATTAGCGCCGACTATAAAGATGGCATCCTAAACGTGAATGTACCTAAGCGCGAAGAATCGAAAGTGGCCGTCAACCGCCAGATTTCAATTTCATAAATCGGTTTTTTTAAATGGATAAAAAGCCCGTTGCCTATGAAGCAACGGGCTTTTTTATTCGTAAAAACATGATTAACAATGTAAATAATGCGGGATTGCAGAATTTATTTTAGTAAATATGGTTCTTATTTTACAAAAACAACAACAGGCTCACGGCCATAACCGCCATTCCGGCCACCAAGCCATAAACGGCAAGATGATGTTCGCCATAGGCCTCGGCGGTGGGGAGCAATTCGTCTAACGAAATAAAAACCATAATACCGGCTACAAGGCCAAACAACAGGCCGAATATCAACGGGTTTAAAAAAGGCATGAGCAACAAAAAGCCAATTAATGCGCCTGCCGGCTCGGCCAATCCGCTCGAAAACGAAAGCCAGAAAGCTTTTTTGCGGCTTCCTGTGGCATAGAAAACCGGCACCGAAACCGCAATTCCTTCGGGGATATTGTGA
>CAYYDS010000261.1:538-3630 GCA_964470665.1 uncultured Lentimicrobiaceae bacterium | reverse complement strand
CATCAACAATGGCGACTATCTGACCGCTCTTGACAAAGTAAAAGCAGCCGGCGAAAAAGCCAACTCGCTCAAAGGCGAATTAGAAGAAGCTATTGCTAGAAAAAAAGGTCGCAAATAAGAAAGACCCTGCTGCAACATAAAACACCGTTTTATCCAAAAGCAGCGCAAAACCCCGTAAAACCCCGGCAGGAAAGCTCCTTCCGGGGTTTTTATGTTCATAACGGCCAACCGATGTGTAATTCCTGAATATTCACATACCAATACAAAAAAAACAATAATTTTGCAGCCGTGAAAAAAAACAACTCCTATCAGGAAATTAACCAAAATAACCCAAAGCGCAACACAGCCACAAGAAAACCAATGAAAAAAATACTCCTTATTCTTGTTGTTCTCCTGCTGTTTACAGCATCTACCTTTGCAACCCTTTATTACCTCTCGCCAAACCCGCCTCTAACAAGTCTGGAGCAATGCCATCGCTCAATTGCCGACGCCATTGAGCAGGAAGCCGATAAATATGCCCCTACACTTATCAAAGAAGCCGAAATCTACTACGAAGGCGCAAAAGAAGCCTTGGCAAACGAAAACAAGAAGGCCTTTTTTCTACGCAACTACAAAACAGTAATCCATTTGGTAGAAGCAGCCGGATCGAAAGCCAGCGAGGCCTCAAAAAAAGTTAGCGAAGACAAAGCCAACCTAAGCCGCACATTACTCGAAAAACTCGAGCTCGTAAACCATAAAATAGATCATTTTGAGGAATATTACGCCAAATTACCCCTGGATAAAAACACCAGAAAAGATTTTACAAACGCCAAGCTAAAATACTTGGAATCGAAAAAAGCATACGAACGCGATGCGTTTCTGCTTGTTTCGAAAAACCTGGACGAAGCCAACCGCCTGATCAGTAAATCGGTTGGCAATGCGCACTCGCATTTGAGCAGTTATTTCAAAGACCTCCCAAAATGGAAGCGCTGGCACCAGGAAACCATCGAATGGTCGAAACAAAATGGAAGCACTGCCGTTGTTGTTGATAAATTTGCACATTGCTGCATTGTATATAAAGGAGGCAAAGAAACAAAACGATTTGTTGCCGAATTAGGCCCAAACTGGATTGGAACCAAACAATTCAGAGGCGACAAAGCCACCCCCGAAGGCAAATATCAAGTTACCAAAAAGAAATCGGGCAAACAAACCATCTATTATAAAGCCTTGCTCATCAACTATCCCAACGACGAAGATAAAGCCCGTTACAGCAAAAACCTGAAAAACGGAAGCATCCCCCGAAAAGGAATCGGAAACCTGATTGAAATACATGGCGATGGTGGAAAAGGAATAAACTGGACCGACGGCTGTGTAGCACTATGCAATGCCGATATGGATGTTTTGTGGCAATATGTTAGTCCGGGAACACCAATAACCATTGTTGGCTCGCTGAGAAGCCTGCAAGAAATAAACGGAAGATGATCCAATGGCTTCAATGCAGAACAACATAAGGCCCAACGCTACGCCGGCAAGCAACACACAGGCAAGCAACCCCCTGAAACACAGGGTAAAACTTGCTGTGCGTATTGTGTTTTATACTGCGCTTTTCTTATCGGTCATTATCTCAATTGTGTTGTTTAAAAAACAAGGAGTGCTTCAAGAAAAGGCGCTCCCCTATTTTCACTCGAACTCGCCAAGGCCTTCGGATGGATACAACTCAAACGAATCGCCCGAAAAATATTTAGAAACACTTCAAACCAAAATCATAAAAACCGAAAAAGCCATCAAAGCTTTTATTCCGTTGCAAAGCTATATTGTAATCAACACTACGAGCAACACCTTCAGGTTGTTTGATAAAGACGGCAGGGAATTGCGCGAAGGCTTGGTATCAACGGGCAGTTTCACCATCTTGAAAGCCGGCAACAACAAGCAATGGATGTTTAAAACTCCGCGTGGGCAGCTTAAAGTATTGCGCAAAACGAAAGACCCTGTCTGGAAACGTCCCGACTGGGCTTTTATCGAAGAGGGCCTAAAAGTTCCGTCGCCCAATCATCCATCGCGCTTTGAGTACGGCACTTTGGGCGATTACAGCATCAGCCTGGGCGATGGCTACCTCATACACGGAACACTTTACAAGCGCTTTCTCGGGCTTCCGGTAACGCACGGATGCGTTAGAATGGGCGACGACGACCTCGAAGCGGTATTCAACACCCTGAAAATTGGGTCAAAAGTGTATATTTACTGACAAAAAATGAACGAGAACAACCCGCACCTTAACAAAGCAGCCGCCGAGGAAAAACAAAAACCGGTGATTATCTGGTTCTTTTCGTGGTTTTTCCGCCGGCCGGGCATTCAGATCATGTTTGTCCTCACCGCGCTATGCATCCCTGTCCTTACGCTTTTATATTTTGTTATTCTGCCCGTCATTCGTTTTAAGCCTTTACCCGTTCATCTTAAAGAAGAAGCGCAGCGCGACAGCCTGCAGGCCAATGAAAAGGCAACAGTCGCTTTTGGCGACCCTGTAACCCTGAGCAAAATTTTTTATAAGGAACAGAATCTCAACTTTTTGCAAAATCGCCTCCACTTGGTGCGGCAAGATTCAATCTATCTTGTACTCAACCTTGCCGACAGTCTGCTCGACATCGAAATTAAGGGGCTGCCCGTTCATCGCTGCAAACTTTTAGGTATTGAAGTAACCAACCGTTTAAAAATAGCCCGGCACAACGAACTGCTCAAATGGCTAGACCAATCTTTTACGCTTAAGCACGAATTTGCTACCATTCCCAAAGTGCCTGTTTTGGTGGTTGACGCTCCAAAAGACACCAATGAGGTATCCAAATTGCCCAAAAAGGCCCTCGAACCCGAAAAAACAGCGGTATTTCTCACTCTTCTGTTCGACCGCCAGCTCGTTGTCCAAATTGAGCAGACCGAGCCTGTGCCTGAAGAAGAACTTCCACTCATTCAACAATATAACCAACAAGTTGATTCGACATTTGGCCATTCTTTTCTTCAAAAAATCAGGCAACCCATGCCGGCCGATATGCCCGTTCTTATCAAATTGCGCATGAGCGAAGCAGATGCCCGATCCGTTTACCGCTCAATCCCCCACCTCA
>CAYYDS010000261.1:0-528 GCA_964470665.1 uncultured Lentimicrobiaceae bacterium | reverse complement strand
CGGCTTTTTGCTCCTGTTTACCTAGCACCCTATGGGTTGATTAAGTTTTTTGCTGCAATTGTGAACAAACAATTTTGTGCAATTTGCTTTTGTATTTGACCTTTTGTATTTTCGCTCTTCGAAACAACCATCAAAATTCATTTTTCCAAAACCTTCAATCCTTTCTAAAATGCATCCGATTAAAAAACCCATTAAGGCTTTCTTTTCAAAAAAGCTGCTTATGGCTGTTTTGCTATTGATTTCCTTTTATGCTTCAAGCGCCCAGTCATACAATTATGACGGCGACAATGATCTTGAAACATACAATCGTTGGGCTTTCAGGCTGAACGGTGGTACGGCAATCTTTTTAGGCGATGTAAAACAAGAACCTCTTCTTCCCTCTACCACACCTTATAACGAATGGCGCGCTGGCGGATCGCTCGGATTGGAATACCGTATGAGTCCGGTTTTTAGCCTCGCCGGAAAACTTCTTTATTCCCAAATGGCCGGAGCTAAGAGCAAAACAAATACGTATTTTCAGTCGGATAT
>CAYYDS010000260.1:1697-3651 GCA_964470665.1 uncultured Lentimicrobiaceae bacterium | reverse complement strand
CAATACTCGGGTTAGCGGGCGCATTTAGCATAAAGGCAAGGAAGCGCTAACACAAAACAAATAGAACACTTTCTTATTAAACAGCCTTCGGGCTGTTTTGCTTTAGACGCAAAGTTTAAGCGAGAATGCAAAAGCTGAGCTGATTATATGATAGCTTCAGCGCTTTACAAAACGCAGCTTCATATAATAAAGAATATGCTCAAAAGTTTTGTCAAGGTCGAAAGGCTTAATATAATACGCTGCAGCCCCAAGCCTAAGCGAATCGCGGATTATTGCGTTATTGCTCACAGCAGAAAGTATAAACACCTCGGGTTTTATGCAGTCAAGTCCCTTTATGGTTTTTAAAAGCTCAAGCCCGTCAATATCCGAGAGCGCTAATTCAAGCAGAAGTATGTCAACGAACTCATTGTTTAAAATTTCTAAGGCTGAGGCGCCTGTGTACGCCTCCCCTATTACTTTTAGCTCCTCATACTTGCTAATGAAAAGTTTTAATAAATGTACGAACTCTTTATCACCATCAACTATTAAAACCCGCATTGGCATAGGCAGCCCCTTTCATTTAATTAGTATCAGCTCGGGTGGGTGTTTCGGGCAGTACTCACTAAGGTTGATTACTGCTTCGGTTTTGCTTGTATCCTTAATATAAGGGCGGGTTTGCGCATTAAGAGCAAGTATATAAGAAGAATGTTCGCGCATGTATTTATCCGCTTTTTTTATAAAATCAGCTCCGCTTAAAGCCTCGCTTATGCTTACAGACTCAGCCTCTATAAGCACCTTTTCATAGCGGCTTAAATAATCTGACTTGCTTAAATAATCGTTTACAGGGCAGCGGATAACGCACAGGCGGATTGGCTTTTGTGAATAAACGCGCTTAAGGTCAAGCACTGCTTCAGCAAACAAAAGCTCCACAGTTGAACCAAGCGTGCAAATAAATGTCGTATAGCCCAAGCTTATACAGTGCGAAGCTTCATAGGCAAGGCGGAGTATGAGCTTAAGACAGTTCGGATCCCCCTCGTCAAAAACATCTAAATACGCCTCACGGCCTTTAAAAATTACGCAAGCTGTATGCTCCAAGCATCTAACCTCCATTTTCTAACAGCAAAAATACATGCGCATATATGCTGATTATGCCATAAATTGCATATATTTCAAGCGTTTATTTTGTAAATTTCTTAGCTGCATACTGCTGAGTATAGACCTGCTTTGCCGTTAAAGCTCAGAGTTTATAAAGTTAAAAAAGATGTTTTATGCTTGGATAAAGGCTTATATATTTGTTATACATTTGCTCATATATGCCTGCCTCAGGGACTTTTGAAATGACTTTATCTGTTTTTATTAGCGCCGCTGTTTCATCGAAGTCTTTATACACGCCAACAGCAACCCCTGCAGCAAACGCAGCGCCAAGCGAGGTTATAGCAGCGCCGCCTTTTAGGGTTCTAAGCTCAATGCCGCATATATCCGCAATCAGCTGAAGCCAGAACGCGGATTTGGCGCCGCCGCCTATAAGCTTCATATAGCCAAACTGCCTTTGTTCGCGGTAAACATCGAGGATGCTCCTTAAGGCAAACGCTACCCCTTCAAGCACAGCCCTTGCAAAATGCGCTTTTGTATGGCGTGAGGTAATGCCAAAAAACACGCCTGCTGCGTTTTCATTGAAAATTGGCGAGCGTTCGCCTTCAATATACGGCAAAAAGACAAGCCCCTCACACCCGGGGGGCGCAAGGGACGCCTCAAAATCAAGCTTAGCTGCGCTCTCTAAAGAAAAAAGCGACTTTGCCCAGTCAACCGCTTTGCCTGCTGACTGCATTGTGCCAAAAACGCCCGCATGTTCGCCATCAAGCGCTGTTATGTTAAAAATGCGCCTTTTCTCGTCTATAACAGGCAGGGCTGAATTATACGCTATCCACGCAGTAGTGCCTAAGGAGCAGTAAATGTCGCCTTCACCTGTTATGCC
>CAYYDS010000260.1:0-1597 GCA_964470665.1 uncultured Lentimicrobiaceae bacterium | reverse complement strand
CTATCCACGCAGTAGTGCCTAAGGAGCAGTAAATGTCGCCTTCACCTGTTATGCCAGCGCCTGCATTTGCGCAAGCGCCGTCTCCCCCGCCTGCAACAACCGGTATGCCCGCACAAAGCCCAAGAGCTGCCGCTGCTTTAGCGCTTAGGCTGCCTGCAAGGTCAGTGCTTTTGTTTATGCATGGGAGCTTCGCGCTGTTTAAGTTAAGGCTTTTTAGCTCATCGCAGAGTAAATCGCCTGTATGTATGTTTATAAGCTGAGCGTGTGAAGCATCCGAATAATCGGTACTGTCCATATTGCCTGTGAGCCTGTAAACTATATAATCCTTAGCCTGCAAAAAGCGCGCAGTCTTTGCATATACATCAGGCTCGTTTTCATACAGCCACAGGAGCTTGCAGAGCGTTGTGCCCGGGCTTAGCACGCCGCCTGTAAGCGAATATAAATGCTCTTCCCCAAGCTCTTGCTTTATACGCTCCATTTGCTGCTTTGCGCGCAAATCAGAGTGAATAAGCGCAGGATAGATTGGCTCTCCCTCACAATTAAGCGCAAGGCAGCCGAGCATGTGCCCGCTTACGCCAATAGCTGAAATTTCTGCCATTTCGCGAGGCTTGAGCGCTATAAGCTCAGCTGTAACTTTGCATATACCCTCCCACCAGGTCTTTGGATCCTGCTCTGCATAAAGAGGCGCTCTGTGCAGGGTTTCGTAGGCAAAGCTGCTGCTTGAAACAACTTCAGCTTTTTTATTTATTAGAGTTGCCTTTATTATAGATGTGCCTACATCATACGCGAGCAGGAGCATTTAACCCTCCTAACTTATGAGCCATATAGATATTTGCCTACAATATAGCCTCAGGAATATCTTTAGTCAAGGCGTGTGCCAGAAGATGCCTGAAACAGCATGGTTTAATAAAGCAAAGCGCCTTTTTTGGCGCTAAGCTTAAATTGTGTTAAGCCTGGCATTAGTCTTTTAGCAGGCTGTACATTTTCATATTATAAAACTCCCCGTTTTTAACCGCGTTTTTGCGGAGCTCTCCCTCTAAAACAAAGCCCGCCTTTTCAAGCACGCGGCATGAGGCAGGATTATGAGAAAACGGCATTGCGAAGATTCTTACTATATCAGTTTCTGAAAATATAAATTCGCACATTTGCTTAACTGCGCTTGTGCCTATCCCCTGCCCCCAGTATGGTTCGGCAATGTAATACCCAAGCTCCGCAGTTCTATAATGAATATTGTCCTTGCGGAACACGCCTATGCTGCCTATTGCCCTGTCATTTACTGTTATAGCAAAGGGAAAGGCTTCCTGTCTGCCCTGATGCTGCGCCATTTCGTCTATAAATTCAAGCGCGTCTTTTTCTAAATACGGATAGGGCAGCCCGTCACGCAGACAGTTTAATATTTTGGGATTATTTAAAGCAGCCGCAAGATCGGGCGCGTCCTCTTTACGCCAAAGGCGCAAACAGCATTCCATGTTCGCCTCCAAATAATATTTTGCTCTGTGAAGAATAAAAAGAACCCGGCAGTAAAGTGATGCCGGTTCTTCTTGGCGTTCCCGGCGCGATTCGAACGCGCGGCCTTTCGCTTAGGAGTTAAGCGTGT
>CAYYDS010000259.1:0-3654 GCA_964470665.1 uncultured Lentimicrobiaceae bacterium | reverse complement strand
CCTCACCAGCGAAAAAGTGATGGCCGGCGATATCAGTTATGTGCTTCGCGCTCCCAACTTGAAAGCAAGAGTGACGCTGTATCACACCCAAATCAAAGACAACCTCTGGGTGAGAAGCTATTACCACGAAGACCTCCGAAATTTTATCAATTATAGCATGGAAGATGTGGATCAAAAAACAGAAGGCATTGAGTTGGGCCTTGAGGCAAACCTCTCGCCCACCGTTACGGCGCATGCCGTTTTTGGCAAAAGCATGAACATCTATACCAACAGGCCTGTGGTTACCATCTCTGCTGATAACGACGCCCAATTGCTGGCCGAAAACCGCCTGGTTTACCTGAAAAACTATTATGTGGGTGGAGCGCCTCAAACAATAGCCTCGGCCGGCCTGCGCTACAATGCACCCAAATATTGGTTTGCGGGCATCACTGCCAACTATTTTGCCGATGCGTATCTCGAACCCAATCCCGACAACCACACCGAAGAAATATTGGATAACTACAAAGAAGGCGATGTGCGCATTGATATGATCCTCGACCAGCCAAAGCTCGATCCGGGCTTTACACTCGATTTCTTTGGCGGAAAATCGTGGATCATCAAAGGACACTATGTGGCTGTAAACCTGAGCGTTAACAATCTGCTAAACAATAAAGACATGATCATTTGGGGTTTTGAACAGCTCAGAACCGACCTGAACGACCCCAATCGTTTTCCCGAAAAGTATTCCTATGGCTATGGAGCTACCTATTTTTTAAACCTGACTTTCCGTCTGTAAATCAAAAGCAATAAATATATAACAATGAAAATGAAAAAGTTAAAAAGTATTTTCCTAATTTTTGCAGCCGCTATCTTTATTGCTGCATGCGTTAAACAGGATTTCGACAAGCCTCCGATTACTGCTATTCCCTTGGGCGACATCTATACCATCGGCGATTTGGTAACGATGCTGAACACCACCGGTGCCACACAGTTTAGCCATAATGCCTCTGTTTATGGGATTGTTACGATGGACGAAGTGTCGGGAAACATCTATAAATCGGCCTATATCCAGGATGCCACAGGCGCAATTAACCTTCGCCTCGAAGAGTCGGGCGGGCTTAGGGTTGGCGATTCGGTACGGGTTTTCCTCAAAGGCGTCATCCTTTCGGAATACAATAAATTGCGCCAATTGAGCAATGTGCACAACGACAGTAACATAGTGATTTTGGCAAACCGCAAATTTATCCAACCCGAAGTGGTTACCATTGATCAGATCAAAACAGGCGCATATCAGTGTAAACTCATCAAACTCGAAAACGTGCAGTTTGTAACGAGCGATACTGCCCTCACCTGGTCGGATGCCGATGCCACCACAAACCGCACTATCGAAGATTGCAGCGGAAAATCCGTTATCGTCCGCACAAGCAATTACGCCTCTTTCCATAGCGAAAACCTGCCAAACGGCAAGGGAAGCATTGTAGCTATTGCCGGAATCTTTAATACCACACCACAACTTTATGTGCGCTCCACCACCGAAGCTCTTATGGACAGCGCCCGTTGCGGTAGCGGTGGCGGAGGAGGCGATGCCGTAGATATGGTGAACGAAAATTTCGGCACAGCACAGGACAATACCGATATCAATGCACCGGGCTGGACAAACATTGCCGAAGCCGGCACACGCAAATGGCAGGGCAAGCTCTATCAGAACGACGGATATGCACAAGCTACCGGATACAACTCCAATCTGCCGAGCATGATCACCTGGCTCATCACGCCCAATGTGAAGATGGATCAGCAAAAATACCTGCGATTCCGCACGGCCAAAGCTTATTGGGAACATGGCGATGACCTTCCACTATCGGTTATGGTATCGTCTAATTTCGATGGTGTAAATGTGGCCACCGCCTCGTGGACGCCTCTATCAGCTACGGTGGTTGCCCGCACCGATGCCGACAACACCTGGATCGAATCGGGCGATATTGACCTTTCGGCCTTTATCCCGGAAGGCAAAATTGCCGTTGCCTTCAAATATACCGGAAGCGGCACAAAATCAACTTCAATCCGCGTTGACGATGTGTATATCGGCACCCAAACCGGTGGCGGCGGCGGTGGCGGCGACCTCGGCGGCACTTTCGAAAACCCATTCACGGTAGAAGAAGCCATCAGCAAACAAAATGCCACGCCATACGTAAATGGTTGGGTGCAAGGTTATATTGTGGGCTCGGTAAAGAATGGGGTTACTACGGTAAGCTCGAACGATGACATTCGTTGGTCGGCACCTTTCGACCTTGCCACCAATATACTGATTGCCAGCTCGCCAGGCGTGAACGACATTAGCCAGTGTGTATTTGTGAATATGCCAGCCGGAAGCGATTTCCGGGCACAGGTCAATCTGGTGGATAACCCAGCCAACCTCGGCAAGAAGCTAAAGGCTACGGGCGTGCTCAGAACCTATTTTGGACAAGCCGGTTTGCGCGATCATAGCGGGCTAGCATCCGACTTCCTGCTCGAAGGCGGCGGCGGCGGTGGTGCCACGGGAGGCACTTTCGAAAATCCCTTTACGGTTCAGGAAGCCATAAGCCAGCAAAACGCTACTCCCTATGTGAATGGCTGGGTGCAGGGTTATATTGTGGGTTCAGTAAAAAGTGGGATAACCTCGGTAGGATCAAACAACGACATACATTGGTCGGCGCCATTTAGCCTGGCCACCAATGTACTGATTGCCAGCTCGCCAAACGTGAACGACATTAGCCAGTGTGTATTTGTGAATATGCCCGCCGGAAGTGCATTCCGTGCGCAGGTAAACCTGATGGATAATCCGGGCAATTTGGGTAAAAAACTGAAAGCCGTAGGCGTTCTCCGCTCTTATTTCGGGCAGGCCGGCCTACGCGATAACGCGGGAAATGCCGCCGACTTCCTGCTCGAAGGGGGCGGTGGCGGTGGTGGCGGAAATGCCTTCTTTAGCGAAACTTTTGCCGGCAATTTGGGCACATTTACCGCATATAGCGTCGAAGGAAGTCAGGTTTGGAGCTGGGGTAATTTTGACGGCGGCTGCGCTGTGATGACCGGCTTTGTTAACCCCGACCGCTTCCCCAACGACGACTGGCTAATTTCGCCTGCAATAAATCTTACAGGCCGCACAGGCTCAAAACTTAGCATCCGTCAGGCTGCCAATTTTATAGATTCTCACTGGGAATACCTGCAAGTGTTTATGTCGTCAGACTATCCTGGAAGCGGAAACCCGGCTACACAAGGAAGCTGGACCGAAATTACCGTATCGAATAAGCCTGGCGGAACCGACTGGGCCTTCGTTGATTCGGGAGACATCAACATCGCGGCCTACGATGGCAAAGCCGCCGTATATGTGGCTTTCCGCTATCGCTCCACTTCAAGCGTAGCTTCAACCTGGGAAATCAGTAAAGTTGAAGTAAAATAAAAGGGCATTCCCAAAAATCAAAAAAGGGCTTTGAACATTTCGCTTCAAAGCCCTTTTTTGATGGCGATCAATACGTTGTTTGAGCTTCCGGATAGCTACACCCCTGTTTCCTGACTTTATCACTTTTTTTCGATCAATTTTGTATTTGCTTGATAATGAGTTTTATATAATTTTTGGGACACCTTTTTGGGTGTCCCGGTGATAAAGTCAGGAGTTTATCTAATTTGAATAACTGAAAA
>CAYYDS010000258.1:0-3704 GCA_964470665.1 uncultured Lentimicrobiaceae bacterium | reverse complement strand
ACATACGATAGTAGGCGCCGGAAATGCCGTAGGATCACAAGATTTTTCAAATATGTTTAAACCTGCCCTGTCGCGTGGTGAACTCCAATGCATCGGAGCCACAACTTTGGACGAATACAGGCAATATATTGAAAAAGACAGCGCCTTGGAGCGGCGTTTTCAAAAAATACTCGTCGAGCCCACCACGCCAACCGAAACCATCGAGATATTAAATAACATTAAAGAAAAATACGAAGCACATCACTTAGTAAGCTATACTCCAGAAGCGATCGAAGCTTGCGTTAAACTTACAACACGCTATATATCTGATCGTTATCTTCCGGACAAAGCAATTGATGCCTTAGATGAAGCCGGTGCAAGGGTGCACATCAGCAACATAAAGGTGCCCGGTGAAATTGTTTCTATTGAAAACGAAATCGAAGCTGTTCGCGAAAAGAAAAACACAGCCATCCTGATTCAAAAATTTGAAGAAGCAGCACTCTATCGCGATAAAGAACGCAAACTCATGCAGGCGCTCGAAAAAGCAAAGCGGCAGTGGGAAGAAGACTCTAATTTGAACCGCGAAATCGTAAACGAAGATAACGTGGCCGAAGTGGTTGCCATGATGACAGGCATTCCCTTGCAGCGTGTTGCCCAAAACGAAAGCGACCGTTTGCTCAATATGGAATCCGATCTCGAAGACACTGTAATTGGGCAAAAAGAAGCCATTAAAAAAGTGGTAAAAGCTATCCGCCGCAACCGGGCCGGGCTAAAAGACCCCAATAAACCCATCGGAACTTTTATCTTTCTTGGCCCCACAGGAGTTGGCAAAACCTATCTTGCTAAAGTGTTGGCCAAATATATGTTCGACACCGAAGATGCCTTGATACGTATTGACATGAGCGAATATATGGAAAAATTTGCCGTATCGCGCCTTGTTGGAGCGCCTCCGGGCTATGTAGGATATGAAGAAGGAGGCCAGCTAACCGAAAAAGTGAGACGCAAACCCTACTCCATCGTCTTATTAGATGAAATTGAAAAAGCACACCCCGACGTATTCCACCTCCTGCTTCAACTGCTCGACGATGGCTTGCTAACCGATAGTTTAGGCCGAAAAGTTGATTTCAAAAACACCATCGTCATCATGACCTCCAACATCGGGTCGAGGCAGCTCAAAGACTTCGGGCAGGGAGTTGGTTTTAGCACCGATGCAAAAGAAAAGGCAAAAACTACTTATTCACAAAGTGTTATCGAAAGCGCTTTGCGTAAAGCCTTTGCCCCGGAATTTCTAAACCGAATTGATGATGTAGTGGTTTTCGAATCTTTAGAGCGCGAAGACATCCACAAAATCATTGACATTGAGCTCAATCATCTTTACAAACGTGTGGCCGAATTAGGCTATGAAATTCAACTTACCGAAGGGGCAAAAGATTTTCTGGTCGAAAAAGGCTGGGATGAGAACTTTGGCGCCAGGCCGCTCAAAAGAGCCATTCAAAAATATGTGGAAGACGCCTTGGCCGAAGAAATTATCCGCACAAAGCTGAAAGCAGGAAACCGCATCCTGCTCGATTTTGATAAAGAGAAGGAAGAAATCGCCATCCAGATTGAAAAACCTGATAATCAGGAAGCCACATAAGATACTATTTCCTCAAATAGCTGAAAGCCTGTATTTTAATGATGCAGGCTTTTTTTGTATTCTTTCTAAATAGGCTTGTTTCAGCACATTATGAAGCGAAAATAACAGAATTTGACTACTTTTGCAAGTTCACACACATAACATCAATATGGCTCAAAACACAGCATTAAAAGGAGGAGAATTCTTAGTTAAATCGGTGGGTATTGACGATGTTTTCATCCCCGAAGAATTTGACGAACAAACCCGGATGATCGAAGAAACCTGCAAAGACTTTCTTGAAAAGGAAATATTTCCTCACCTCGACCGGATTGATAAACAAGAAGACGGCCTGATGGCCAATCTGCTGAAAAGCGCCGGAGATATTGGCCTGTTGGGGCTTTCGGTTCCCGAAGAATACGGCGGCTTCGAGCAGGATTTTCTTTCCATCATCAAAGCCAACGAATCGCTCGGCTCGGGCTACTCCTATTCGGTAGCCATTATGGCACATACCGGCATCGGCACTTTGCCTATACTCTATTATGGCAACGAAATGCAAAAACAAAAATACATCCCAAAGCTTACTTCCGGCGAACTGATGGCGGCCTATTGCCTCACCGAACCCGGAGCAGGCAGCGATGCCAACTCAGGACGCACCAAAGCCGTTCTTTCTGATGACGGAAAACATTACATCCTGAACGGACAGAAAATGTGGATCACCAACGGAGGTTTTGCCGATATCCAAACTGTATTTGCCAAAATTGACAACGACCGTGTTTTGAGCGCCTTTATCGTTGAACGCGATTGGGAAGGCGTAAGCATGAATCCCGAAGAAAAAAAGATGGGAATCAAAGGCTCGTCAACACGCCAGATTTTTTACAACGACGTGAAAGTACCCGTGGAAAACCTCCTGGGAAAACGTGGCGAGGGCTTCCGCATTGCATTGAATATCCTGCACCTTGGACGTATAAAATTGGCTGCCACCGTGATTGGGGGCGCCAAACGCGCCATCATGCACTCGGTAAACTACGCCAACGAACGCCGTCAGTTTGGCAAAGCCATTGCTGAATTTGGAGCTATTAAACACAAATTAGCCCAACAAGTTGTGCGCACTTTTGCTACCGAATCGGCAGTTTACAGAGCAAGCAAAGATATACAGGATAACATCCAACGCATGAAATCACAAGGCATAGAGCTTGGCCGGGCCAATATTGAGGGAGTAGCCGACTACGCCATTGAGTGCGCTCTGCTCAAGGTTTACGGATCAGAAGCGCTCGACTATGTAGTGGACGAAGCCGTTCAGATTTATGGCGGAATGGGTTTCTCGAGCGAAACACCGGTTGACCGTGCCTACCGCGACTCGAGAATTAACCGTATTTTCGAAGGTACAAACGAGATCAACCGCCTGCTTGCCGTTGACAGTCTGCTCAAAAAAGGAATGAAAAACGAGTTCGACCTGTTTGGAATAGCCCGCACAGCTTGCGAAAACCCCACCCCCGAAACAGTTGCCAATCTGCCCTATTACGAAGGAAAAATGGCCACAGTACGCAATTTGAAAAAAACTGTCCTCATGCTCATCCCCGCTATTAGCGAAGCATTTGGAAGAAAAATGGCCGAAGAGGAAGAAGTAATGGTAAACCTGAGCGATATGCTGATGCAAATTTATGCACTCGAAGCCACCGCATTGCGCGTTCAGAAAAAAGAAAAAATTGAAGGCGCTGAAGCCGCTTTAATTTACCGCGACATACTGGATGTGTTGACACACGAAGTTTCGCATATCGTTATGAAAGCCGGCAACGATGCCATTGTTTCGTTTGCCGACGAAAACAAGCTCGATCAGGCCATACAGGCAATGAGCAAATTATGTGCCGTGCAGCCGGTTAATGTAAAAGAAGCACGCCGCCGCATTGCCGACACATTGATCGAAGAAAACAGATATTGCTTCTAAAACCGCTTAGAAAGCTTAAAATTGCCGATTTAAACCTGAATTCGTTACAAAAACCGATTTTTTTTCGTTTTGTAGGCAGTTCAGGTTTATTTTTTTAAACCCATTTAATGTTCAAGTATTTTACGCAAAAAAGGATAAAACCATGCCCGTATCAATCAACGACCT
>CAYYDS010000257.1:0-3729 GCA_964470665.1 uncultured Lentimicrobiaceae bacterium | reverse complement strand
GAAACGGTAACCATTGAATTTAACCAAACCAACGCCCATTTCTCGTTTGCCAACGTAACCATGATTTGCCGCCTGATCGAAGGACGCTACCCGAGTTATGAGTCCGTTATTCCGACGCAAAACCCCAACAAATTGGTGATTGACAGAGCCGGTTTGCTCAGCTCATTGAGACGCGTTTCCATTTTTGCAAATCAGAGCACGCACCAGGTACGTTTTCGCATTGCCGGTCAGGAACTTTTCCTTTCGGCCGAAGATTTGGATTATGCCAACGAAGCAAAAGAACGGCTTAGCTGCAGCTACGAAGGCGACGATATTGAAATAGGCTTTAACTCACGGTTTTTTCAGGAAATGCTCAACAACCTCGATCAATTTGAGGTGAGTTTAGAAATGTCGGCCCCAAATCGAGCCGGAATCCTGAAGCCGGTGGATAACCCGAACGAAAACGAAAGCATCTTAATGTTGGTGATGCCGGTTATGCTTAATCAATAAAGAGCTGCTATTCAGGTAGGTGCATATTGCTTGTTGCGAGTTGGATTGTTTTGAAAGGGAAAAAACTGCTTTGTTGAAAACTGTTCATATCTTTTTTTGACATTTGTAACAGAACATTTATTTTTGCAACCCGGTTATACAATCGGAAATGATACACAACAACAATCAATCTGGTCATCATTCCAGCTCCTCCATCAAGGATTTTCAACTTATTTATTTATACAAAGACGGCATTAGCCGTCTTTTTTTTGTTTCTTTTTTTACTAAACCTGATTAAACCCTGCAAACTCCTTCAGCCCGATGAAAAACAAAAGCCTCGTTTCAATTAACGATTACTCAAAGGAAGAGATCATCCGAATTCTTGATCTTGCCGAAGTTTTTGAACAAAACCCACGTCAAAACATCCTGAAAGACAAGGTGATAGCCTCCTTGTTTTTTGAACCCTCCACCCGTACCCGTCTTAGTTTTGAGAGCGCTGCCCAACAATTGGGAGCCAGCGTAATCGGCTTTAGTTCGGCGGCCACTTCGAGCGTGCAAAAGGGCGAAACCCTGAAAGATACCATTCTTACGGTTAGCAACTATTCCGATCTAATTGTCATGCGCCACTCGGTTGATGGTGCGGCGCGGTATGCCAGCGAAGTTTCGCCCGTGCCGATAATCAATGCCGGCGATGGTGCAAATCAGCACCCTACTCAATGTTTGTTAGACCTGTATTCCATCCGGAAAACACAGGGAACGCTCGAAAATCTTGATGTTACGTTTGTGGGCGACCTAAAATACGGCCGCACGGTGCACAGCCTCACCATTGCACTTTGCCATTTTAATACGCGCTTTCATTTGGTTTCGCCTGCCGACCTCAAACTGCCCAGCGCTGTGAAACAACACATCAAAAATGCAGACCTTCACTACGAGCAATATACCGATATGACAGAGGTAATTCCGAAATCAGATATCTTGTACATGACCCGCATTCAGCGCGAACGTTTTCCCGATCCGATGGAATATGAAAAAGTGAAAAACTCTTACAACCTTACTTTGAGCATGTTGCAATCGGCCAGGCCAAACCTGAAAGTGCTTCATCCGCTGCCGCGCGTCAACGAAATTCATACCGATGTTGATTCGAGTCCAATGGCATATTATTTCCAGCAAGCCCAAAACGGAGTTTATGTGCGCCAGGCCCTCATCGCTGCAATTCTTGGTTTTATATAGTCTAAAAAAATACCATACAATGAGCAATAAAAGAAAAGAACTGATTGTTTCGGCCATCAGCAATGGAACGGTGATTGACCATATTCCTACCGACCGCGTATTTCAGGTTATCAAAATTCTGGGGCTTGATAAATTAATCAACCCGCTGTATTTTGGGGTAAACCTGGAAAGCAAGAAATTTGGCTCAAAAGGAATCATTAAAGTTACCGATAAATTTTTTAAGCACGAGGAAATCAACAAGATAGCTTTGGTGGCTCCGTCGGCAACATTGATCGAAATACGTGATTATGAAGTGGTTGCAAAACATAACGTTGAAATTCCGCAAAAGGTGGA
Source organism: uncultured Lentimicrobiaceae bacterium (assembly GCA_964470665.1). Taxonomy (GTDB): domain Bacteria; phylum Bacteroidota; class Bacteroidia; order Bacteroidales; family F082; genus JALNZU01. Next base: position 1,698 of record CAYYDS010000257.1, on the reverse strand, counting down.
TAAAATTGTGAAATGCTTTAACCCCAATTGCATCACAAATAAAGAAGAAGTCGTTACACATTTTGATGTCATTTATGATGAAAATAAGGCGCTGAAACTGTCGTGCCGCTATTGTGAAAAAAATACTTCGAAAGAAAACATCATATTTATCTGATCGTTAGCTTTAAGGAAAGTAGAAGAAAATAAATAAAAACCTAATCTTCGTATCAACATTTACCGTAAAATCTACCCTGTTTCTTGCGCCGAAACCCTTAGTTGCAAGAACAGGATTTTCAAAAAAAAAACACCGCTTTACAGGCGGTTTTTTTATGCTGTTTCAGCACCTTTAACGGCTTTGGCCGGATAAAGAAATCAGTACAATTACAGAATATGAAGGCTAAAACGGCAGCTCCGATCATTTTTTCCTGTTTTTAAAAATGATTGCCTCTTTCAATAAACTTTCTGTTTCAATGTTTTTACCATAAATAGAATGATGGAAATCGTTTAGTTTATTTAATAACCTTATTAATTCCATTTTTTCGCTGTGCGATAAATCACCGGTAACAATTGTAGTTGCCTGTCTTATTTTTTCCATTTGATTTTCTAACGCCTCCAATCCGTTTTGTGTAATTGAAATGACTTTGCTTCTTTTGTCGGTTTTAGAATTTCGTTGTTCAATCCAGCCTTGACGGATTAGTCTGTTAATAATTTGCATTCCAACCGGTTTTTCGTGGACATTTTTTTTAATTAATTCCATTTTCGTCATTTCGCCAAAAGCCTTCAAATTAATAAGGTAAATAAAATCTTCCTGAGTAGAAAAGTCCGACCCGAAAATTGCCGCTTTCGAATAACTTTTCGCATATCTATTCATGTGTACAATCAAGGTGTTGATGGCACTTTCCGCGCTTCGGCCATTGTTTTTTCCTTCCCAATCGGGTTCGTCGCCAACGGAGCTCTTCCGCTTTGTGGCCGAAATCCAGTCCATAAACCCATCAACAGTCTGATTGTAATTGTTTTTTTCTCTCATCTCAGCTTCAAATTGCTCTATCAAATGAAGCACATCTCTTATTAGATTGTAATTCATATTGTCCGTATTTAGAATATAAATGTACTAAAAAAATAAAATAAGGTATATTTATGAACATAAATCAACGCACTTTGTTTAGCTTTTCAATAAAATTTTGATTTTGGTATGAGAAATATACTTTTAGCAACTGTTTTCTTTTTGATTGCAAATGGTCTTTTTGCACAAACGCTTGGCACTGTCAATGGCGTTGTAAAAGATAAAAACACGCAGGAACAATTGATTGGCGTGGTGCTAAGGTTTTTTGGAAATGACACAGTAAATACTTTATCCAATGAAAAAGGGAGTTTCTCGGTTCAACTTCCGGTGGGAAAATATAATTTGGAGACTTCATATATCGGTTATGCTCCTTTAAGCCTTTACAACATTATTGTAAGCTCAGGAAATTCCCAAATTTTTGAGATTGAGTTAGACGAAAGAGGCCTGGAATTGAAAGAAGTGGTTATCAAGGCGGGAATATCCGTTCGGGCAACGGATATGTTAACCCCTTTGGCTACTCAAAAACTCACCGCAGAAGAGATTAAAGTAAACCCCGGTGGAAACTTTGACGTTTCAAAAGTAATTCAGGTGTTGCCCGGAGTGGCCGGCGGAACAACACCTAATAGAAATGATATAATTGTGCGTGGCGGAGGGCC
>CAYYDS010000256.1:0-3742 GCA_964470665.1 uncultured Lentimicrobiaceae bacterium | reverse complement strand
TTTCGTATTCTTCCAGCCTATTGAGTATCAGGTCGGTGCTAAGGTCGTATGGCCTTGCGCGTTCGGTTTGTGCGCGGTGGTGCAGCCGTTTGATCGAGTCGAGGGTAGAGAGGCGCAGGTTGATCATCAGGCTCACTTTTGAGTTGATGCGGCGCAGCAGTCCATCCAAAATATAGGCTTGAACAATGGTTCGCGGGAAGCCTTTAAAAATGAAACCCGAGGCCGAGCTGTTTTGATCTAATTCTCTCTCTATCAGTTTTATAGCTATCTCGTCGGGGGCTATTTCTCCTTTTTCGAGATACGGTTTAGCTGCCATGCCCAATTCGGTGCCATTGGCAATTTCTTTGCGCAGCAGCTTTCCGGTGGAGATATAAACTAGGTTGTTGTTTTTGGCCAAAATCTCACCTTGTGTGCCTTTGCCCGATCCGGGTTTGCCCAGCAGCACCACGTTGAAGTAGTCGTGACGCATGGTGTTGTCAATGGTATTGCATAAGTTGGCGAAAATGCTTTCCACATTGCCAACGCCGTTTATGCCATAAAAGATTCCTTTCTTTTTGTAGAAATCCATCACGGGCTTGGTTTTATTTTCGTATTCCTGAAGCCTGACGTTGATCACTTCCAGGTTGTCGTCGGCGCGCCCGCTCGTTTTCGATCGTTCGAGCATTCTGTCAATAAGTTCTTCGGTGGGCACTTCGAGGCTGAGCATGCAGGTAAGGCTGCTGTTGAGTTTGAGCAGTAGGCCTTCCAGAATGTATGCCTGAACAACGGTACGAGGGAATCCGTCGAAGAGGATTCCGCGCGAGTCGAGGTTCATAATCACCTTTTTTTCGATAATCTGAACGATAATTTCATCCGGAACAAGCCCGCCACGGTCAATGATGTCTTTGGCCGATTTGCCGAGCGGGGTTTGATGGGCTATTTCTTCGCGCAGTATGTCACCGGTAGAGATATAGGTGAGGTTGTATTTTTCGAGCAAAAGCTTCGATTGTGTGCCTTTCCCGGCGCCGGGAGGGCCAAATAGAGCGATGTTTAACATGGTTTGGATTATTGGTTAATCGGAAACTATTTTGTAGATATCGGGCAGGTTTCGCCCATGCTCGTTATAGTCTAAGCCATAGCCGATGATGAAATCATTCGGAATTTCAAGGCCGATATAATCAATAGGATAGGTGTATTTAAATGCTTTGGGTTTAAAGAGCAAGGTGGCAATTTTTACGTCGGCAGCTTCGAGTTTCAGCAGCTTGTCCATGGTGTAAAGCATGGTCAGGCCCGAATCAACGATGTCTTCTACCAGCACTATGTTGCGGCCGGTAATCGAATGGTCGAGGCCGATGAGTTCTCTTACCACCGAAGTGGACATGGTGCCGTGGTAGGACGAAAGTTTGACGAACGAAATTTCGCATTCAATTTCAACGTTTTTAAACAGCTCGGCCGCAAACATAAATGCACCGTTCAGTACGATTAAAAACAGCGGATTTTTTCCGGCATAGTCGCGGTTGATTTGTTCGGCTACTTTTTTAATAGCTCTTTCTATTTGATCTTGAGGGATATAGATTTCAAATTCTTTGTCGTGAACGCTAATTCTGCTCATAGAAATCCGGGTATGATGTTTTTAACAAAGGCTAAGTTAAGAACCCACAAATATAAGAGTTTCATTCGAATTGCAGCTGCATGGTGCAAAAAATCAAGCGGCTTTATTTTTTTCGGATTAGGCTTATCCCGTCGCGCAGGGGCAAAATAAGCTGCGTTACCGATTGATCTTCAGATACAATTCGGTTAAATTCGCGTATAGCCGCTGTTTCGTGGTCGTTGGCCTGCTGATCAATCACTTTCATGCTCCAGAGCACATTGTCGGCCAGCAAAAAGCCTCCCGGCTTGAGGAGCTGATGCAAAAGAGGGTAGTAAACAGGGTAATTGGCTTTATCGGCGTCCAAAAAAATAAGATCGAAGTCTGCTTCGATTTGCGGAATGGTTTCGAGGGCCTTGCCAATGATGAGCCGGATGCGTTTTTCCTCGCCGGCCAAGGCAATATGGCGCCTGATGGTGGTTTCCAGCTCTTCGTCGGCTTCAATGGTGATCAGTTCGCCCGCCGGATCGAGACCTTTGACAAGACATAAGGTTGAATAAGCCGTAAAGGTGCCGATTTCGAGTATGCGTTTTGGCTTGATCATGAAGCTGATCAGCTCTAAAAATTTGCCTTGAAGCGAGCCCGAAAGCTGGCGCGGATAAATTGTTGTGAGGTAGGTGCGGCGGGTAATTTCGTCGAATAAGCCCTCAGGCTTACTGCTCATGAGGTTCAAATAATCGTCGAGAGGGCTATTCATTCGATGTCGTGCGAAAAAAGGAGTTTTGCTTGAATGGATTCAGCCACTTCCAAACGGATGTTGGGATAGTTAAATTCGGATTCTTCCCGATCGGCTTCGTATAAAACCGGAATCAATATGACAAAGCCAACTTCTTCAATGCCAATGCTTTCGCAAAGCAATTCGAGTTTCTGCGATCCAAAAGGTTTTAGCTGATTAAACAATAGGGGTTGCTCGCGGTAAAGAAACGTATTTTCGGGGGTGCTCAGGCCTACATGAAACCAGCAGTTGTTTACGGTAACGCTATCCTGATTTTTCATTTCGAAGATCAATTGCACGCTTTGCATGTATTGTTCGGCCCTTAGCAGTCTGATAGTAAATCCTTTATGCAATACGGGCTGTGCCGGAACTTTGGAAAAAGCAGCTTTATTTTCGGTTAAACGGCTTTGTGCGGCCAGCCAATTTGGCAAAAAAGGCAGAGTAAACAACAAGGTATAAATGAAAATAATTGAAAGGATACCTGATTTTTTCATGATTCGGATTTAAAGATAAGGGTGGATAAAGTTGCCGGATCAAACACCTCGTTGGCAAGGCTTAAAAGATCGTTGGCGTTTACGGCATAAACTTCGTTTAAAAGCTGGGTCATCGAGGGTACATTTTCTTCTAAAAGCACAGACCGGGCAATGTGAAGGGTTTCGGTAAGGCCCGATTCAAGGCTTAGCGCCAATTGAACGGCCATCTGTTGTTTTGCGCTTTTCAGTTGCAAAATGCCGAGTTTTTCGTTGCGCAAGCGGTCGAGTTCCTTGTGAATCAACTTCAACACCTTTTCTAAATGGGCTGCCGAAGTGCCAAAATTTACGCCAAACCAGCCGGTATCTGAGTATGCATTGTATTGTGAATCAATAGAGTAGGCGAAGCCGTATTTTTCGCGTATGTTCAAATTGAGGCGTGAGTTGAGCATCGGCCCGCCCAAAACATGGTTTAATACGGTCATTGCTACCCGATTGGGATGCACGTAAGGAAAAGCTAAATTGCCAATCATGCCATGACAAAGCGAATTGTCTTTCTCAAAAATAGTGGTGTTTGCTTGTTGTTTTGAAGGCGCCTGCCGCTGCAAATCCCGCTTTCCTGCAGTTGTCGGGACAAAATGCCTTTCAATCAGTTTAATCAATTTGTCGAACGAAATTTGCCCAACAGAAGCTATGACAATGTGTTCGGGCTGGTAGTACTTTTGAATAAAATCGAGCAACGCCCGGCGCGGGAGTTTGGCAATGCTCTCTTCGGTTCCTAAAATGTAATGCCCCAGTGGATGACCGGCAAAGATCTGGTTTTCAAAATCATCCAGAATTTCATCAGCCGGACTGTCCTCATAAGATCGAATTTCGTCGAGCACCACCTCTTTTTCTTTTGCCAGTTCATTTTCCGGAAATACCGAATGA
>CAYYDS010000255.1:0-3765 GCA_964470665.1 uncultured Lentimicrobiaceae bacterium | reverse complement strand
GCACTTTGGTAACTTATTATGTTACAGCCACAGGCACCGACGGCCAAAGCGACGTTGAGCCCAAAGACGCTCCGGCCATTCCTGCTACCTACAGCATTGGCGTTCCTTTAGTTTTGATCAACGAGCTTTTTCCGCACGGAAACCTCGCAGATCCCGATTGGATTGAGCTTTACAACGCTTCGGAGATGGAAGCCGATATCAGTGGCTATAAAATTTTTAATAATGCCGGCCAAATTGGTGCTAAACCAAAAAAAACAATACCGGAAGGAAGCAAAATTCCGGCCAAGGGCTTTTTTGTTATCGTTGTGGACGACGAAACGGCGTCGGGCTTTAACCTTTCGCCTGATGGCGAACAAATCTGGCTCGAAAACAACAGAGAAAATACCGTTGACAACATAATTTACCCTGCAAGCGATGCCACACAATCTTACGGCCGCATCCCTGATGGCAAGCCAGACTGGCAGAAACTCAACACCATAACCAAAGGAGCAGCCAACACAGCTGCAAACCCGGCTGCACAACTGCTCATCAACGAGATCTATTCGCAAGGCACAGCCGAATTTCCCGATTGGATCGAAATTTACAACAATTCGCCTTTCGATGCGGAACTTAGCGGCTGGAAAATCTACGACAAAAGCGGTCAGGAAGGAATAAAACCTAAAAAAGAATTTGCTGCCGGCGCCGTCATTCAGGCCAAAGGATTTTATGTAATAACTGTGGACGATATGAGCGCCAGTGGATTTGGCCTCTCGGCCAATGGCGAAACCGTTTGGCTCGAAAATCCTGATGGCGACATAACCGACTTTGTTGTTTTTCCGGCGCTCGGCTACAGCCAGTCGTATGGGCGCTATCCCGATGGGTCGGAAAACCTAATAATCATGGAAACAGTAACGCGCGGAATGCCCAACTCAGCTACGGTTTCTTTACCCACACAAGTGCTAATCAACGAGATATACTCGCGCGGCACAGCCGACAACCCCGACTGGATTGAGCTTTACAATGACGGCGATACGCCCTACAATTTACGAGGATGGAAAATTTACGACAGCGGCGGCCAAAGTGGCTCGAAACCCAAAAAAGAGCTTCCGCCAAATGCCGTCATTGCAGCAAAAGGTTTTTATGTGATTGTGGTAAACGATAGCAGCGCAAGCGGTTTTGGACTTAGCAGCAACGGCGAACAAGTGTGGCTCGAAAAAGCAGATGGCAGCCTGGCCGATGTGCTAATGTTTCCGGAGTTAAGCGCCACACAATCGTATGGCCGCTATCCCGACGGGTCGGAAAGTTGGATGATCTTGGAAACCATCACCAAAGGCGCACCCAACAGCAATACCATTCCCCAGCAAACCAATGTTGTAATGAACGAAATTTATTCGCGCGGCACAGCCGACAACCCCGATTGGATCGAAATTTACAACAAAGGCGATGCCTCGGTTGAACTTAGCGGCTGGAAAATTTACGACAATGGCGGGCAAAGTGGCTCGAAACCCAAAATGCAATTTCCTGCCGGAAGCATCATTCCTGCAAAAGGCTTCTTTGTGATCGTGGTTGACGACGGCAGCGAAGCCGCCTTTGGCCTGTCGGCAAATGGCGAAAAGGTTTGGCTCGAAAAAGCAGACGGCAGTCTGGCCGACGAGGTGCAATTTCCGGCGCTTAGCCCATCGCAATCGTTTGGCCGCTACCCCGACGGATCGGAATATTGGCTCATTTTGGAAACAATCACTAAAGGCGAGCCAAACAGCAATACCATTCCCCAGCAAACCAATGTTGTAATGAACGAAATTTATTCGCGCGGCACAGCCGACAACCCCGATTGGATCGAAATTTACAACAAAGGCGATGCCTCGGTTGAACTTAGCGGCTGGAAAATTTACGACAATGGCGGGCAAAGTGGCTCGAAACCCAAAATGCAATTTCCTGCCGGAAGCATCATTCCTGCAAAAGGCTTCTTTGTGATCGTGGTTGACGACGGCAGCGAAGCCGCCTTTGGCCTGTCGGCAAATGGCGAAAAGGTTTGGCTCGAAAAAGCAGACGGCAGTCTGGCCGACGAGGTGCAATTTCCGGCGCTTAGCCCATCGCAATCGTTTGGCCGCTACCCCGACGGATCGGAAAATTGGATGATCCTGAAAACCATCACCAAAGGAGCTCCAAACATCGAAACGAAAGTGAAGCCAACTCCATTTTAATCGTTTCATTTTATTAGCTGCTACTACTCTTTACCACAAAAACGATCATGGCTACAGAAATTGAGCGGAAATTTAAAGTTCAAGGCGATTTTAAATCGCAAGCAATCAATTCATTACGAATCATTCAGGGCTATATTTCGTCGGCAGCCGATCGCAGTGTACGCATACGCGTCAAAGGCGACGAAGGTTTTATCACCATCAAAGGAGCGGGCAGCCCTTCGGGGCTGAGCCGCTACGAATGGGAAAAAATTATCCCTACCGCCGAGGCATTAGAGTTGATAAAACTCTGCGAACCCGGCCTGATTGAGAAAACCCGCTATTTGGTGAAATTCAAAAATCATACCTTTGAAGTAGATGAGTTTCATGGCGGCAACGAAGGCCTGATTATAGCCGAAATTGAGCTTGAAACCGAAGATGAAGCGTTTGAAAAACCCGACTGGCTGGGCGAAGAGGTAACGGGCGATATCCGCTACTACAACGCTTTTCTGGCAAAACGGCCCTTTAAAGATTGGTAATACCGGTTCGGCTGCTTTGTTGTGAAAACAGATGCAAATAAAGCCATTGACTTCACAAAACTTTCAATGCAAAGAACTGTTTATAAAGCCGAAAATGGGTATCTTGCGCAGCATTTTATTGCCTTTCATCTCTTTTTTTAAATTGAGTGAATTGAAGTTGAATTATTAAGAACATTAAAAGAGAACAACTATTGTAATCAATTGAAATCCAATAATTTGGATTTTTTAAAATAACTCAAAACAACCCTAAAGTATGAAAAAAAATCTTATTTTTTTCTTTGCCCTGATTCTGATAGCAGGCCTTTCGAACACATTACGGGCACAGTATGTAGTAAATTTTGAAGGCGAAAACGAAGTCAAAGCAAGCTATGCCTCGGGCACGGTTAGCCTTTCGGGCATTGATTGGAACATGACGGATGTGCTCATCGGCGATTTAGATGCCGACTGGAAAAACGGCCTTCGTTCGGCACGACTGCGCGGCTATGGCGGTTCGGTGATGACCATGCTGGAAAATAAAAGTGATGGCTTGGGCACCCTTTCGTTTTCCTATCGCCGCTATGGAACCGATGGCCAGGCTGACTGGAAAGTAGAGTACAGCACAAATAACGGAAGCTCCTGGACACAAATCGGAGCCGTTTTTACAGCTCCGGCCAGCAACGATGTGAGCACTTTTAGTGAAACCGTAAACGTATCGGGCGATGTCCGCATACGGATCAAACGAGCTACAGAAACCGGGACGTCGAACAAACGCCTTAATATTGACGACATCGAACTGACCAATTACAGCGGAGGCGGAAACATACCGCCAAGCATCACCAATATTGTGCGAAACCCTTCGGGCGAAATCAACTCGTCCACCTCGGTAAGCGTAAGCGCAACAATAACCGATAGCGACGGAAGCATCAGCTTAGCCCAAGTGAAATGGGGAACCAGCGCCGGCACCTATCCCAACGTGATCGTCATGACAAGCACTTCGGGAAGCACCTACACCACCACTACCAACATTCCGGCACAAACAAGCGGCACAACAGTTTATTTTGTGGTTTATGCCGTGGATAATGCAGGCG
>CAYYDS010000254.1:0-3788 GCA_964470665.1 uncultured Lentimicrobiaceae bacterium | reverse complement strand
TATGATGTTGACCTTTACCTGGATAATCTGTTTAATAATGAATTGCCCAATTGGTCAGGCTGTGATTTAATTTCATATAACAATTATGTTTTAAAAATTCATGAGATATTTTCAGAATGTATACGAGATATAAAAAAATATACGGCCAATAAAATTATCGCCCGGCTGCTGACAGAACAAGAAACCGATGTGCTACCCTTGCTCAAAGTGTTTGCCGATGCCGCAAAAAAAATCAAACGTAACACCTATTATAAAGTATGGCGCGACGGCTATCACCCTATTGCCGTTTATAGCCGCGGGGTATTTCAACAAAAGCTTGCCTACATCCACTCCAACCCCGTAAATGCAGGATTGGTTGAACTGCCCGAACAATATCCCTATAGCTCCGCCCGTAATTATGCCGACCTGAATGCCGAATTGGAAATTGTGTTTGGATGAGCCGCTGGCGCGCGGCTGGCGCGCGGCTGGCGCGCGGCTCCAGACGCGTGCCCCGGCGCGCGGCAGTTTGGCACGCGTCTGGAGACGCGCGCCAGCCGTGTGCAAAATTCGGCACGCGTCTGGAGCCGCGCGCCAGCCCGCGCACAAATAGCACAAGGCAGTTTGGCAGTCTGGAGACGCGCGCCAGCCGCGTGCCTGAAAGCCTGAAATATTTCACGAAAAAATTTTGAAGCTTTAAAATAAAAAACTTGCACGGAATAATATCTTCGTTTATTTTTGCCCAAAATTTAAGTAAAGTACAGTAAAATATAAGGTTTACAAGTGTTTTGAAAAGAAATACAAGAAAAAAAGCAAAATTTTATTGCTTTTTATTCAAAAGATTGTGTTTTTTTGCAATTGCAAACTATATTTGCTGTGTTTTAGTTGAATAAATGTATTTGATACTGAAACAATTTTATTACTTTTGCGTAATACTTACATTTGTAAACTTCTTGGGATATGTTCAAATTTTCACTAAATCAAAAAACTGACCAGTTATGAATGAGCCAGCAATTAACTCCCGGAGCCGCGACCCAGCTCGCGCAACGGATGAATTAGTTATTAACTACTTAAATAATTCAATGGAAAAACCAAAAAAATTTAATTCAATTTTTATTCACAAAATCTCGAATCTCATGGAAACAAAGTACGATTTAAAAAGGCTACTGCGTACGGGGACCGTGTTGGCATTCTTTTTTGCATGGATGCTAACCGGATCTTTTGTAGCCAATGCGCAAATTGCACCGAAAGCTGTCTTCAACCTCGATCTGACGATTGAAGGTTACGGCAAGGTTGAGGTGAGCGGCTATCCCAACGCAATTGTTGGGCCGGTGGCTAACTCAACAGTGGGGCCATTTGCCGACGGCTCATTGCTTACGATCACAGCCACAGCTGATGCGGGCTGGTCATTTATTGGCTGGACCGGCGCAGTGGAGGGCGCCCTCACTGCTTCACCAAATACAATTCGTATTATCGGAGCTGATGCGCCCCTTACGGCTACCTTTAAAAGATTATTGACCCTCGATAGCTTTACAGCTGATGATAAAACTTACGACGGAACTACAACCGCTTCCGTTACCACCTGGGGAAATCTGGTTAATGTTGACCCAGCCTTTCCTACTGTTTCGCTTGATATTTCTGGCTATTCAGCAACATTCGATGATGCACTTGTTGGAAACGGTAAAACCGTTACCATTACCGGTTTAACACTCGCAGGTGGCGATGCTGCTAATTATGTACTTGTAACACCGGTAACTACCACTGCCAATATTACCAAAGCTGCCCTTACCGTTACCGGCGGCGTTCCCGCTAACAAAGTTTTTGATGGAAACACTACGGCTTCCGTTGACTGGACCGCTGCAACCCTTGTTGGCGTTGTTGCTCCCGATGTGGTTACCCTCGTATCTACCGGCGCTGCCGCTAATTTTAACAATGCGAACGCCGGTGTTGGCAAAGCCATTACCGTTACAGGCTTAAGCCTTGGCGGCGCCGATGCCGGAAACTATAGCCTTACCATGCCTGTTGGTTTAGTTGCCGATATTACCCCAAAAGAAATCTTTGTTACAGGCGTTGTTGCCGATAAGATTTATGATGGAACTACAACGGCTACCGTTAACCCCTTTAGCGTTTCAAGCGGAGTGGTTAATGGCTTTCCTACCACACTGAACACCGCAGGTTATGTAGCTAACTTTGCTACACCCGAAGTTGGAACCGGAAAAGTTGTGAATGTAACAGCCAACGTTTTGGCTGTAAGCCCAAACTATTTCGTTACGCTGCCCTTTACCCTTACAGGTAAAATTGTTGCCCCTTATTACGCAATGTTTAATCCTACCTACGATGTTGTTGGCGTTCGTCCTACAGCTCCTGTAGCCAACGTGCCTACCACCACTCCGCTTTGGATTGAGTTTAACAAGCCTGTTTACGATTTGCACGGCGCCGCTTTGCCGCTCAACGATATTGGCGATTTTGTTAAATTGGAAAAATGGGATGGCGCTAATTATGTATTGGAACCCTTTACCTCAACCCGCGTAGGCAATAAGATCAACATTGTACCGAATGCTCCGCTCGATTTTGCTACACAATACCGCATCCGTTTCCTGAACATCTACCGTTCGGCAGCCGATGGCGGCGGCCAGGTTGAATATTCACTCGACGGCAAAACACGCGACAATACGCTTGCCGGTGCATTGATGATTGACCCTGACAGAGCCGTTGTGTTCACTACATGGTCATTGGCTGCATCAACCTATCCTACCGTTACACCTTATTTAACATCAGGTGTTTGCGACCAAATCAAACTAACCTTTGTTAACCCCGTAAAATATCTCAACGGAAACCCCATCACCGACAACCCGAAACATAAATTCAGCCTTCAGTCTTTTGTTGGAGGTTCATGGGTTGATGTTCCGGCTGCTAACTGGAGTGTTGCAATGGACAACAACACCGGCGATCCGAAGGTATTCACCTTTACTTATACCCCCGGCCCGCTCGAATTCAATACAGAATACAGAATTAAGAATAATATCGGCCTCGATGTAAACTATGGTTTCATTGATAAAGTAACCGGCCTGAATGTATTGGACGGCGAAACTGCCTACAACCATACAGAAGGCAGCGACGGATGGCATTGGACAACCACTGAGGAATACCCAATTATTGTTGACGTAGCTCCGTGGCCAATGAGCCCTGTATTCCCTGCTGTACCGCTTGTATCGAACGCTACGTTTAACAGCACTCCGGTTGTTACCGTAGGAAGTGCTCCTACCTATCTGCTTTCGAAGAGTACTGCCTTTACAGTAGATGTTACCGATCCTAACCCTGCTTTTACAGCAACAGCCGGCGAAGGTTATCATTTCACAAACTGGAAACGCAGCACCAATGGCGGCACCACCTATACAACCCTTCCTGTAACAGGTAGCGGTACTGTAGGTATCAACTATGCCCCAGCTTCTTTCAGTATTCCTGCAAACACCCTTAAACCTGCTACTTGCGCTCAAAGCATTGCATACCAGGCTAACTTTGCAATTAACACCTATACGGTTACCAGCTCGGTTACTCCTACTGCTTCAGGTACTGTTACGGGCAGCGGAACCTATAACCATGGTACTACCGTAACCCTAACCGCTACCCCTGCTGCCGGCAAATATTTTGTTGGCTGGGACTATAGCGCACTGCCGGCAAGCGTTCAGGCTACTGTTACACAAACTATTCCTGATCATACTGCAGTAGGCTATCCGGGAACCGGTGCTGCTGCTAAAATCACTTTCAGTTTGGTTGGCCCATTAGTACATGGTTCAACTTGGAATGTTGTG
>CAYYDS010000253.1:0-3789 GCA_964470665.1 uncultured Lentimicrobiaceae bacterium | reverse complement strand
TCAAGCTTTAATATGTAGTAGAGATTTCTCTATTGGAAGATTCACTCCGACAGGTGATATTATATTTTTGAGTGAAGTTATAAAGAAACTTAATAAACAATTTAGTAAGAAAGGATAAGAAATGAAAGATTTAATTAGAAAAATAAGAAATTACTTCTATAAAAAGAAATCTTTAAAAACTTGTAATAATTATTGTTTATGTACTTGTGGTAATGTTTTAAATGTTAATGCTTCTTGTACTCAACTAGATATAGATGGGATATACAAATATGTATGTAATGATTGTAACCAAATAAGTGTATTTCATTTTGGTATTGCTCCTGTCCCTATAAAATTAGATAATTATCACCAAATACTTGAATAGGGAAATCTATCCCTATTCTTTCAACCTAAACTTCTCAACAAAACCTTTCTATCCAAACCTCTTGAAACAATCCTCAAATAAAAACATTCCATTTTAAGAAACCTTTAAGAAATATTCAGCTACAATTCCTTCAACAAAACATTAAAGGAGAATTTATGAAAAAATCAATTATATTAGTATCAGGAAAGAAAAGGTCAGGTAAAAATTATACTGCCGAGATACTGCAAAATAGGCTTTTAAGAAAAGGTATCTCTTGTGAAACTCTTTCATTCGCAGAACCTTTAAAAGACATTGTAGCTAAAACATTTATAATCACACCTTCTGAATTGGAGGAGTACAAAAATAACCCTAACAGATATAAGATTATGTTAAAAGATATTGATGGAAATAATTCTAGGGAACTTACAGACTTCAGACAAGTCTTAAATGATTTAGGAACACCTATAATGAAATCTTATTTTGGGGATAACATTTGGGTTAATTTAACTGAAAATAAAATCAAAAAGTCCCAATCAAAAGTGATTATAATTTCTGATTTTAGATTTCCAGTTGAGAGGTTACAAATGAAGGATACAAAAGTAAGTACTATCAGAGTTAATAGAGTAGGGTTAGAACATAGTGATTTGGTTAGTGAAAATTCATTAAATGATTTTGTTTTTGACTATGAGATTAATAATAATACAGTAGGGTATTCTGAACTAATGATACAATTAGAAGGTATTATTGAAAATATTTTAGAGGAGTTATAATAAATGAAGATTTTAAATAAAGAGGTTTTGTCAATAGCTAAGATTTGTATTGTTGTTAATAATATTGAATCAAGAGATATGAGTAAATATTCTAATCCATTAATTAAGGCAGGCGTTAAATTAACAGAGATTTTGTTCGTAGGTTTGTTTGATAGTCCTATGAAGAGTATTTCTGTTGGAGAGCTTAGGAAGGGGGTTTCTGAGCTAGAGGAGCTACTGAAATGTACTGGTGTAAATGTTGTTGTTGATGCTAGTTATAAACGAGATAAAGATAGTTTTGTTCGTGGTTTAATATTCAAAGATATTTTCCATAGAGATAATAATTTATGGAAAGAAAGGGGTGTACTTGAAGCTTCACTTGGAGATTATAAAGGTAAATTCATTTGTGGAATTAGAGCTGAAGCTATCTTTAGAGAAAAAGATTCAAGAGAACTTATTGATAGTGAGTTTATATTAAAACCTAATAAGGTTGAAATTGTTATTCCAAAAACTCCTGATGAAGCTAAACAATGTTTTAATGAATTGGCTAAAGCAAATTATATAGCATTTGATACAGAGGCTTCAGGATTAAAACCTTTTGCCAAAGATTTCTTACTATATACTTTACAGTTTACAAGTAATAAAGAAAAGGATAAATCTTATATTTTCTTTTATGAACACCCAAAGAAACCTATGAGTCAAGACTTTAAAGATGTTGTTGCTAAAGGAACAAAATGGTTAATAGAGAATGAAAAGAAACAGATTTGGGTTCATAACTTTTCTTATGATGGGATGGTTTGTAAATCTAAGTTTGGGATTGATTTTTATAAAGTGAATATTTATGATACTATGATTATATATCATTTCCTAACGAATACATATAAAGCAGTTCCTTTAGGATTAAAAGATATATGTTTTACAAATGGGATATTTTTTGATTGGGATAATGATTTAGATAGATTTAAAGATGAGATTTGTAAAGAAATGAAAATTAAAAAAGATGATTTTAAATATGAATATTTTGAACTTGATGATTTAATTCAATACGGTGCTTATGATACAGTTGCTTTAATGTATTTAGTTGATAGACTTTATGAAATGTGTGAACAACATATAGCATTTAAAGATAGGGGATTACATATTATTAATCATACTTGGGAAGTTAATTGGAAACCTATAATGCAAACTTTATATGAAGTTATGTATAATGGACTACCTTTAAATCTTGAATTAGCTTATAAGCAAAAGAAAGAGGGTGAAGATAGAATAAGAGAGATTGATGAGTTGATTTCAGAAAATCCTTATATTAAAAATACTGAAAGAATATTATCAGAAAATGCTATGAAAAAAGCTTTAGCTGAATTTGGTAAGAAAGTTAAAGAAGCTGAAGAAAAAGGAAAAACATTTAAAGGTAAAGTTCCAAGTTATGAAAATGATAAATATGGAAGTATTGAATTAAAACCTAAATTTAAAAGTACAAGTACAGACCATAAGAAAATACTTTTTATTGATGTACTTAAAATGAAAGTTCTTGAAAAAACTGATACAGGAAATCCAAAACTATCAGATGATATTATTCAGAAATATGCTGAGGAAAGACCTGATATAGACATTTTAAAATTATTTAGTGAAAAAGCTAAATTAATAAAATCACTTTCTACTTATGTAGATACTTGGATAGATTTAGTTGAGAATGATAAAGATGGAAGATTGAGAAGTACCTTTAATCCTTTAAATATAAGTGGAAGATTAAGAGGAAGTAATCCTAATTTATTAAATATTACTAAAGATGGTGGGTTAAAAGATTTAATTGAATCTGATTATAAAAATGGTTTTGTTATTGGTCAGATTGATGTAAATTCCTTAGAAGAGAGAGCTTCCCTATTACAACATCAAGACCCTGTAAAACTAGATATGAAAGGAACGGGGGTGGAAGATATGCATTCTGTTTCAGCAATATCTATTTCAAAAGCTAAGAAAGATGGAAACTTAGAGCATTTAGATGCAACTAATCCTGAACATTTAAAAATAGTTAAGAAGGAGTTTCCTGACCTCAGACAGGCAGGGAAAGCCCTCACATTTGGAATCCAGTTTCTCTGCTCATATAGAAGTATTATGTTTACTTATGGAGTTGGAGAAGATATAGCTAGAAATATTTTAGATAATTATTGGGAAACTTTTAAAGGTGAAAGAGCTTTTCTAAATAAAAAAATAGAAACTTTTGTTGAAAAAGGATATGATGTAATGTTTGGAGATATTCCGATTATAACTGATGGAATAACTTATAACATAGAAGATAATGAAAATATGGCTAAAATTAGACCTTGCTATAATGCTGTTTCGGGTCAGTCAAGTGCTTTTGTTGTATTAAGAGCTTTAGATAAAACAACAAGATATTTTAAAGAGAAGGGTATAAATTTTAAACCTTTATTATCAGTTTATGATAGTATTATTTGGGAAAGTCATATTGATGATTTTAATGAAATTGCTAATACTTTATATGATAATATGAGTATTCCTTTCTTAGAAAATCAATTATTTAATTTAGCTCACGAAGTTGAGATTGGAAAATCTTATAAAGCTGAAATGGTTGTATCAAGAGATAGAGAGGAACAAAAGAAACAAATTTTAGAATTTAAGGAAAAATTAAATATAAATTAAGTAAAGATTAAGTTTAATTTGGATATAATCCTCTAT
>CAYYDS010000252.1:0-3821 GCA_964470665.1 uncultured Lentimicrobiaceae bacterium | reverse complement strand
ACTTGTTCTTCGGGGTTGAGATTGCTCAATTCATTGTTTTCCATTACAATAGATTAAATAAAGATTAGCATTTACCAGAGGATACGGCTTTAAAAAGCCGCATCGCCCGATATGGGTTCATTACATTTGGGCTGCAAATTTAGAAATCTTTTAGACTTAACCATCGTCTTTTTTTATTCATTTTATTCAACCACACCTATTAAAGTTTTCGTTGGCGTGTTCTTTATGCCTTTTCGAGCGCCTGCTTCAAGTCGGCAATGATATCTTCCACGTTTTCAATGCCTACCGAAAGCCTAACAAGTCCATCCGTTATGCCGGCCGTAAGTTTAGCTTCTTTCGAAAGTTTGGAGTGTGTCATACTGGCCGGATGCTGGATTAGGGTTTCTATTCCGCCGAGCGAAACGGCAAGCAGGGCAAGTTTCACATTGTCCATCATGCGTTTGCCTGCATCGAGGCCTCCGTGAAGGCCAAAGCTGAGCATGGCGCCCGGGCCTTTCATCTGTTTTTGAGCAAGTTCATATTGCGGATGCGAAGGCAATCCCGGATAAAGCACCCATTCCACTTTTGGGTGCTGATTAAGGAAATCTGCTACCTTTTGGGCGTTTTCCTGAGCGCGGTCAATGCGGATTCCGAGTGTTTTTAATCCGCGACGCGTGAGCCATGCCTGATGAGGGTCCATATTGAAACCCATGTTTATCATTACCGGTCTGAGTTTGTCGTAATGCTCTTTGGCGCGAGCTACTACAATGCCGGCTACAATGTCGGCATGGCCGTTGATAAATTTTGTCATGGAATGAAGCACCACATCCACGCCAAAATCAAAAGGGCGCTGCAGATAAGGGCTACAGAAAGTATTATCCACACATACCGGAATGTTGTGCCGGTGTGCAATATCAACTACGGCTTTCAGATCGGTGATGCCCATTGTGGGGTTGGCCGGTGTTTCGAGATAAATAAGGCCCGTGTTTGGGCGAATGGCTTTAGCCACATTTTCGGCATTGGTGGCGTCAACAAAAGTTGATTCAACACCAAAACGCGTATAAAGACTTTCAACAACTCCCCGCGAGGGGCCATAAAGCGAATTGTGTGCTACCAAGTGTTTGCCCTGCCCTAAAAAGGTGAGATAAACCATGTTTACGGCAGCCATACCCGAGCTTGCGGCAATGCTTCCATAACCATTTTCGAGCTGGGCCACGGCATGTTCCAGATCGCCGATTGTGGGATTTCCGATACGGGTATAAATATATCCGTTGTCTTCGCCGGCAAAGCAACGGGCGCCATGGTCGGCATCGTTGAAGCGAAAAGTAGAGGTTTGATAAATAGGCGCTACGGCACTGCCCATTCCATCTTCAATGGAACCGGCATGCACGGCTAAGGAATTGAATCCTTCAAAATCCTTATTCATGATATTTTTATTAAAAAGATTAAAATTTGCCCGGTCTGTTTGGGCGAGAATTTTGCTAATTTCAGGCTCTAGAATGGCCAGAAGTTGTTATCGTTCCAGATGTCTTCTTTCAAATCTTCGCCCATGCGGAAAAGCAAGTGGTGGTGTTTGCGTTCCCAATCGGCAAGCATCTCGTAAAGCGCTTTTTCGTTTGGATCAACAGCTTCTTCGGCTCTTTTTGAATACAATGCGATGGCTTTGTTTTCAAATTCAATGGCAGCCGAAATGGCAGCAGCTTCGTAGCTGGCCGCCGAAATCTCTTTTTTCAGGTTTTCGGCAATCTTCAACACGGCTTCGGCATCACTCGAATCGTCGGCGATGTCAGCCTTGAGAAATTCGGTCGTTTTTTCGTAGTTGGCAAACTGACGCGATAAAAACTCAATATGCACTTCTTCTTCTTCGGCAAGAAGCTCAAAAATGCGCTTGACTGCCTGACTTTTGGTTTGACCTGCAACCTGTGAATAAAAAGCTTTTCCTCTGCGCTCTAACAGTATAGCCATTTTGAGAATTTCAACAGCCGGATTTGAAGTTTCCATAATAGAATGTTTTAATTTTTCGAGGCAAAAGTACGGATTTCTATCAGACTATCAAAAAGCAAGCTTATACGCTAATAAAATAAGAAAAGTATGGCCGAAAGCTCGTATTTTTGTCGGATAACGCTAGCAATATCTTATGCAAACAGCCTATTACGAGGATCAGCTTCGCCGGCTTTACGAACAGCATTTCGGGCGCAAGCCTCATTATATCAAGCCATTGGCTTCGGGCGGATCGCTACGCAAGTATTACCGCCTCTGGGCGGATAGCGAAAGCGCCATCGGAACTATTCATTTTCAGATGGAAGAAAATTTGGCCTTTTTCAACATTCAGAAAACCTTGAACAAAAGCGGCATAAGTGTACCCGAGCTCTATGGAATTTCGGATGACAAAATGTGCTATCTGCAGCAAGATCTTGGCGATGAAAATCTGTTCTCTTTGATTGAAAAACACAGGCAAAGCACTGATTTTGATTCTATTGTAGAACCACTTTACCAAAAAACATTGAGTGATCTTGTGCGGATGCAGCTCGAAACTCATCCCAAAATGGATTATTCGCTTTGTTGGCCCGATGCGCATTATGGCCGCGAAGCCATTTTGGCCGACCTCAATTATTTTTATTATTATTTTGTGAAACAACACCAGCAATTGCACTACAACGAAAGCTCACTGCTAAAAGAATTTGATTGCTTTGCCAATGAAATTAGCCAAACTTTGCCCAATTCGTTAATGTATCGTGATTTTCAATCGCGAAACATCCAAATAAAAGACGGATCATTCTATTATATTGATTTTCAGGGAATACGCAAAGGCCCTATACTTTACGATGCGGTTTCGCTGCTCTTTCAGGCAAAGGCTTCGCTTTCGGATGAACTTCGCAAGCGACTATTGAAATTTTATTTTGCCCAGCTTACCGAAAAACATGGCGTGCCCGAAGAAAAACTGTGGGAGAGCCTTCCGCAATTCGTTTATTTGCGATTGTTTCAGGTGTTGGGCGCATATGGTTTTCGTGGCCTGATACAACGTAAAAGCCATTTTTTACAGAGCATTCCCTATGCATTAAACGAGCTCGAAACCTTGCACAAAAGCCGGCCGATACCCAAAACATACAGTCATATGAGCGATTTGACAGACCAAATAACAAGGCTTAAAAGTGCATACCCGGTTGTAGAAAAAAGCAAACAAGGAAAGCTAACGCTGAGGGTTTCGAGTTTTTCATATTTAAATAAAGGTATCCCTACCGACCTGAGCGGCAATGGCGGCGGCTTTGTTTTTGATTGTCGCATTTTGCCCAACCCCGGACGCTTCCCGGAATATGCCGGACTTACCGGTTTCGACTTGCCCGTAATTCACTTTCTTGAAAAAGAAAAGACAGTAGCTCACTTTCTGAAACATGTGAAAGCTATTATCGGCATGGCTGTTTTGGATTATCAAAAGCGCGGCCACACTAATTTGATGTTCAATTTTGGATGTACCGGAGGCAGGCACCGATCGGTATATTGCGCCACGCAAATAAGTGATTGGTTGATAAACACCTACCCCGAAGTGCAAGTGATTACAGTTCATCACGAGCAACAATAATAAGCTTTGACGAATATGCCTGTTCAAAACCGAAAAAATCGAGAAAATAGCGCACAAAAGCCAGAGCGATGGGCTTTTGTGCTGGCAGCCGGTATCGGGAGCAGGCTAAAATCGCTCACAGCTCATCAGCCCAAAGCAATGCTCGAAATTGCCGGAAAGAGTTTGATTGCACACTTACTCGAAAAACTTGCAAACCAAGGGTTTACTAACGTGATCGTGAATATCCACCATTTTGCCGAGCAGCTATCTTCCTATCTCGAAA
>CAYYDS010000251.1:0-3861 GCA_964470665.1 uncultured Lentimicrobiaceae bacterium | reverse complement strand
CCGATGTCAATATCCGCAATGTCAATTGACAGGATTTCGAAGGCTGTACCGGAGTCTAGGCCTTTTTTGAGCACCACTTTTGAAATGGAGTCGGGGTTTTCGAGCACTGCTTTATGCGAATCGGATGAACCGATACTTGACACGATGCCTTCGCCAACACGCGCCAGCACGGTTTCTTCGCCTGCACCACCAACTAGTTGGCGGATATTGGCCCTTACGGTAACTCTGGCAAGCGTAATCAGCTGGATGCCATCTTTTGCAACGGCCGCAACGCGCTTTGTATCAATTACTTTCGGATTTACAGACATCTGTACTGCCTGAAAAACATCGCGTCCGGCAAGGTCTATCGCGGTGGCGGTTTTAAAGTTCAGTTCGATATTTGCTTTATCTGCCGAAATGAGTGCATTAACAACCTGCTGCACCTTTCCGCCGGCTAAGTAATGTGCTTCGAGGTCGTCGCGCTCCAGGTGCAGGCCTGCTTTGGTAGCCGCAATCATGCTGTTGACAATAATTGATGGCGGCACCTTGCGCCAGCGCATGAGAATAAGCTGCAGCAACGAAATTCTTACTCCCGAAACTAAGGCAGTGAACCACAGCCCAACCGGGATAAAGTAGAATAAAAACCAAATCAGAAATATGGAACCTAGTCCAATCGCTACAATCACATACAAATCAGTCATCGTTTTCGTTTTTAAGTTTTACTAATATACGGTTACCCTCAACTTTTATGACTTCAACCGTTTGATTTTCGTCAATGAAATCGGTACCTGCAAACACTTCATAAAAATCATCGTGAATCAATGCTTTTCCGGTGGGTGCACAGCGCGAAATGGTTATCCCCATATCGCCCGGGCGAATAGAGTTATCCACAACGTTTACCTTGCTGTCTATCTGCTTTTTAAGCATGGCTCTGTCCCAGGTTTTCGAACGCAAAGCAAGCACCAGCGCAACGATATTGAGTGCAACTGTTGCCGCAAACACAATAAACCCAAAGGTATTGCCTCCCCTGTCAAATGCAATATAAATGCCCGCTACCATAAGGCCAAACCCAATGATGCCGGCAACACCGCCACCCGGAATGACTAAAATTTCGAGCAGTACAATAATGAGCCCAATGCCGATCAATGTTATTACAATGGTCCACATATCTTTTATTCGATTGAAGCTGTCAGATTACGGTTTAAAAGTTCCTTGCAAATGGGTTTCAATTCTGCTGCAACACCCGATTTCACCTCACAACGGCCTTTGTAATGCACAATCCAGGTGCAGGTTTCGGCTTGTTCGGGCGTATGATTGCACACCTCAATAAGTGTATCTATCACGAAATCAAAGGTATTGAAATCATCATTAAAAAGCACAATGTTTAGTGGTTTCTTAATAGAGGTTTGCTCCGACAGTTCCCATTGTTCTTTTTCTTTCACCATTTTGGCTTCTTTTAATGGGTAAAATTACAAAAAATAAAGCAGCCTCTTTGTCTTTTTTTTGTTTTAACATAAATTAATCAAAGCGTTTTTCAAACTTACAGCTGATGGCACATCCGTGCGAAGTCAAGGTTTTAAATCCTATTTTTGTTGAAATTTTTTTCTGATTATGGATAAAAACGATCTTGCAGGCAAATTGAAAGAGCGGCTTAGGGGGCCGCTTCCGGGCCGGATAGCACAGGAAAAGCTTGAACCGGCAAGTCGGAAAGCCTTGCTAAACGAGCATTCTTCTCAAAAAACAAGTCCAAAAGATAGTGCTGTAATGATTTTGTTACATTATCAGCAAAACGATTTGTCGCTTTTGTTTATTCAGCGCGCACAATACGAGGGGGTGCACAGTGGGCAGATTGCCTTTCCGGGCGGGCGTTACGAGCAGAGCGATAAGGACCTTGCCAAGACGGCTCAACGCGAAACGCTGGAAGAAACCGGCATCATCATTCCGGACGAGGCTGTGCTGGGTAAGCTAACGCCATTATACATTCCGCCAAGCAATTTTAATGTACAGCCTTATGTTGGGTTTTTGCCTGCACTGCCAGGTTTTAGCCCCGATCCCAAAGAGGTTGAGTCGGTGTTTACTGTGCCATTGAGGCAGTTGATGGGCAAAGATGAGGTACAAAAAAAAACCATTACGTATAGCAATGGTTTTTCTTACGAGATTCCGTGTTATGTTTTCGGGCCACACATCATTTGGGGCGCAACATCAATGATACTCAGCGAGTTTTTGGAAATAATCGAATCGCTTGAGGCTTTTTTTTAGTCAACAACAACCACTTCGCTGCTTATTTGTGAGCCTTTTCGCAGCAACTCGCTCACGCCGCAATAGCGTTCTTGTGACAGATTGACAGCTTTTTCAAGCTTTTCGCGATCAAGGTCTTTTCCTTTAAAGGTATAGGTAAGGTGAATTTTGTGGTAATATTTTGGGTGTTCTTCTGTAAGTTCGCCATCCACTTCCACATTAAACCATTCGGGTTCAACGCGCATTTTTTTTAGAATGGAGATTACATCCATGCCGGTGCATCCGCCCAATGAAGCCAGAGTAAGCGGTTTGGGGCGAGGCCCTTTGTTGTGTCCGCCCACTTTTTCGTCGGCATCTAACTGAAGTTTAAATCCGTTTACATCTGCCTCAAACGACATGTCGCCAGTCCAGGTTACATCAACTTTGTTGTTCATTTTTAAGTATTTATGGGTTAGTATTGAATCCAATAAAGCCGGGTGCTACGCCCGTGCTCAGTGAATCAATTAGCGTGCCATCCGTTTTAAAGCGGAAAACATAGCCTTTTTGTTGAAAATTTCCGGCATCGGTAGCCATCAACTGCCAATTTAAGGGATCTACTGCCAAACGGTAATAATTGCGCTTTGCCGAAGGGATGAAAACCGTTTGAGGTAAAGCCTCATCGTCAACCGACATACGCCAAATGCCGTTATTCAAAAAGTAAAGGGTATCCTTCGCAGTGTTGATGACCAATTGCTCGGGCGAAACGAGTTTGCTGGCAAATTCGAAACGGCGTTCGATCTGACGGTTTTCGGCATTGATGCGGTACAAAGCCGGATACTCCTCATTCATATAACCTCCGCTGCACAACACCCACAATTTTTGGTTCTTGTCAATTACCATGCTGTTTGGCTCTTTGCTAACAATAACACTATCAACAAGCTGATCTGTTTCAGTATCAATAATTTGGATTGAATTATTCTCGGCTGTTTGATTGTATTTCGACCAGTTTGCAACAATAAGTTCGCCATTGAGCAGAAGCATTTGCTCTGTTGTTTTTCTGGTATGCACAAACCCACTGATTTCGAGATTTTCCATATTGAGGATAAGCACTCCTTCCTCCTGAATATCACTTATATACGCTTTGTTTTCGTTAAGAATAAGGAGGTGTCGGGGCGAAGAAAGTCCAGAAACTTTCTCTTTGATTTCGGCTGTTTCGGCATCAATTTTCCAGATAATACCGCTGTTGTTTACTACGATAAAAGCATCTTTTTTCCAAAACGTCATGCTTTGGGCAACATCGCCCAGGGGCACGTTATTTCGCACGAAAAACACATTCTGCAATATACGGTTTGAGTCGGCCTGATAATAGGAAAGTGTTGCATTGCCAAAGGTATAGTTTCCTTCGTTAACCACATAAAAACCAGGCCCAAGCGCAAGAGGATTTTTATGATCATCATCATTCTTCGGATTTTTTTTGCAGGATAACACACTGATTGTGAAGGATAAAAGCATCACAAAATTCACTATCGCAGAAAGTTTATTGAAAATCTTTGCTTGATTTTTCATTCCACAAATTTTTTGTTAAACAAATACGACAAAACGAATTCAAAATTCCGGCCGGGCATAGGACGCCACATTACAGCCTGATAATCGGCATTTGTTAAA
>CAYYDS010000250.1:0-3863 GCA_964470665.1 uncultured Lentimicrobiaceae bacterium | reverse complement strand
GCCTGTGCCTGAGGCAACGCTCCACAACATCTTGAATGCTTAGGGCATTTTGTTGCGATTGCCAGCCGTTGTAGGCCGTACCGCGATACGAAAGATGTATGAAATAACGTGCCATAACAGCTTGCAAAGATAAAGTATCCGGCCATTGACCGGTGAATGATTTAACATTTAACCCCTACGTTTTTTCGCTTTTAATTCGAATCAAATAGAATAACTTTGCAAAAAATGCCCTATGACGCCCCTACTTAACTGGATCATCCTGCATGCCGGCCATCACCATATTGCTGCCGGCGCTCCCTTTATGGTTGGACTTATTGCCAGCCTTTTGCATGTGATAACCGGCCCCGACCATTTAGCCGCCGTTACCCCTTTGGCCATTGATAATAGGTTGAAAGCCTGGATAGTAGGTTTAGGATGGGGATTAGGTCATGTTTTTGGAATGATGCTTATCGGACTTTTGTTCATACTGTTTCGCAATCTGATTCCGGTAGATTTAATTTCGGAATACAGCGAAGTAATTGTCGGCATCATCTTGATATTCATAGGAATATGGGCCTTATGGCGAATATTTGGCGATAAACTTGGCCGCCATCACTCGCATCCGCACAGCCATACCGATGCAGAGGGGCAATCTTATACCCACGTGCACAACCACGGGCACCCCACAACAAACAACCACAGCCACAACCATTTACTTGCTGTAAATCAGTCGTTTTTTTCGGCTTTATTCATTGGCACCATTCACGGTTTGGCAGGCGTTTCGCACCTCATCGGCATGTTGCCAACTTTGGCATTCCCCAGGGTGTCTGATTCGGCATTTTACCTTACAGGATTTGCCGTCGGAACGATCGTTGCCATGGTGGCATTCAGTTTTCTGATGGGTTTTATTGCCTATAAAAGCGAAGGCTCTCGCTCGCCGCGCCTTTTTCTGTCCATACGCACGGCAGGCGCCCTTATTTCACTCCTAGTGGGTTTTTACTGGATCTATTTTTCGATTTAAAATGCAGCGATTTCTCACCCTCTTTGTGTTTTTAACGCTGCCTTTGTGGATGATTGCCCAAAGTCCGGAGTTTGCGGAAAAGCCCTATCGGATAGCTTCCAATTGGCGGCTTGGCGCTTTGGGCGGGGTGGTTTCGGGGCATATTGACCAGGCCGGCAGAAGTTATGTGATTAACAATAAATGGGGAATGCAAGAGGGGTTTTTCGGCGAATATATTTTTTCGGAAAACTTGGCGCTGAGGGTGGAATTGCTTTTTGAAAGGCGCGCTTTTGGTATGTATAGCTATTACAATGGCATCAAGCTTAAAGATACCTCCTCTTATGTGTGCTGGAATTGTTATTTGGAAAACAGCATCGTCTATACATCTGATTACGTGCATCTTCCTGTGCTCATACACTTTTCTAAACACGGCCATTGGTTTGATTACGGCGCTGAAGCCGGTTTGTTTTTTTCGCTTTTGGCACAGGCTGTGCATCAGGGCTTCGAAGAGGTTTATTTGGATCCGCAGCAAGCCCGGCCTTTCATTGCCGCAGGTTTCGAGCCCGGCTTAACT
This sequence comes from uncultured Lentimicrobiaceae bacterium, assembly GCA_964470665.1. Lineage (GTDB taxonomy): Bacteria > Bacteroidota > Bacteroidia > Bacteroidales > F082 > JALNZU01. The sequence goes on along the minus strand of CAYYDS010000250.1, from coordinate 2,310 downwards.
CGGATTGTCTATAATGGCCCTGTAAAAGATGTAATTAGCACTCACGATGCAGGTTTGGTGATAGGCATAAGAGCGGGCAGGCAGTTATTTGGCGGGTTGTCGGCCTCACTCAATGCTCGTTTGCAGCTTGGCTTGGCGGGGGTGTTCGAAAATCCGCAGATGCCACTTTTTAACTATAGCGGCTATATGCTGCGCTTCGAATTGTTTTACCCATTGTTGTTGCGCCCTTAAGTACCCGTTTCGGGCAGGGTTTCAAAACCGGTTTTTTATTTTTGCTTCCCAAAGGGCGAATCGGGTTCTTTGGCCATATGGCTGTAAACCAATTTATCTACCCATGCGGGGAAAAATTTATTCAACCAAACCGTTAGTTTTCCCTGGCTTGTAAGAACGATGGATCGCTTGCGTTTTTCAATAGCTGTAAGGATGTGTTTTGCCGCTTCGGCGCTGCTCATCATCTTGTCTTCGTCGCGCGGCGATTCGCCTTGTGCGCTTCCATCGGCAGCCAAGGCCGTATTTCGTATGTTGGACGTGGTAAATCCCGGGCAGGCAACAAGCACATGCAAGCCATCGTGCAAATGTTCGATACGGACTACCTCTAAAAATCCCTGCACGGCAAATTTTGAAGCAGAATAGCCGGTGCGCGCCGGTAGGCCTTTGTTGCCTGCAATAGACGAAATGCCTGCCAAGCTGCCTTTGCTTTGCAGCAAGTAGGGCAAAGCGTATTTGGTGCAATAAACCGTTCCCCAAAAATTTGTATCCATCAGCTTTCGGATGACTGAAAGATCTGTTTCCAAAAACAAAGCCCGCATCGAAATTCCGGCATTATTAATCAGCACATCAATGCGGCCAAAACGGTTGACGGCTTCTAAAATAAGATTGCGGCAGCTCAATTCGTCGCTCACATCAACTTTCATGGCAATGGCTTCCGTTTTAAAACTGCGGCATTCTTCGGCCACCTCCTTCAAACTTTCGAGATTGCGTGCCCCGAGCGCTAATTTTGCCCCTTTCCGAGCTGCTGCCAAAGCCGTTGACCGGCCAATACCCGACGAAGCACCCGTGATGATGACAACCTTGCCTGACAATGTATTCATTTTGAAAATTATTTTTGTCTATAAAAATTATTAATAAAGCATAACCAATTGATTATCTATATCTTCTGTTTTTAACTTATTTCCTTTTGCGGGTTAAAAAACGCTTGTAAAAATACGGATTTCTCTGTTTGCCGTCGCTTTGGAAAACAAAATACAGGCTACCGAATAGGCAGTGTTTCACTTTTTCAGGCCTTTTGACAAAGAAAAAATAAAGCAAAAAGCTATCTTTGCCGCGTGTAACATGAAAAATGAGCATTATGACAGCGTTTCACCTGCTTGAAGTAGCCGACAAAAAGAATGAGGCAGAATGGTTAGCTTTTCCTTCGCGGCTCTATCGCAACGATGCGAACTATGTGCGTCCGTTTGACAATGATGTGGCCAAACTTTTCGATCCGAATCAAAACAAACTGTTGCGTAAGGATGGCGACGCGGTGCGTTGGTTGCTGAAAAATGAAAATGAGGAAACTGTAGGGCGAATTGCTGCCTTTGTTGACCCTTTCACTGCAAAAAACAACGAACAACCTACGGGCGGTTGCGGCTTTTTCGACTGCATCAATGATCAGCAAGCTGCCAATATGCTGTTTGACGCTTCAAAAAAATGGCTTGCCAACCGCGGAATGGAAGCCATGGACGGCTCGATAAACTTTGGCGACCGCGACAACTTTTGGGGCGTTTTGGTGGACGGTTTTCATGAGCCGGTGTATAATATGCCCTACAACTTCCCGTATTACAAAGGGCTGTTCGAAAATTATGGTTTTAAAAATTATTTTAACCAATATACCTACTACCGGCACATTGACTCGGAAGGGCTGTCGGAAAAAGTATTTGAAAAAGCAAAACGCATAGCAGCCAATCCGGATTATCATTTCGAAACCATTCAGTGGAAAAATAAAACGAAATACGCTACCGATTTCATGACCATTTACAACAAAGCCTGGGGGGTGATACCTGGAGTAAAATCCATAACCGAAGCGCACGCAATGGCCTTGCTAAAACAATTGGAGCAGATTTTAGACAAGCGTTTGGCAGTATTCGGCTATCACAAAGGCGAGCCGATTTCATTTTTCATCATGATGCAAGATCTCAATCAGATCATCAAAGATTTCGACGGCAAACTCAATACCTACAACAAACTTCGGCTGTTGTTCCGTTTAAAAGTGCAGCAAAAATGCGATCGCATTATCGGACGCATATTCGGCATCATTCCCGAGCATCAGGG
>CAYYDS010000249.1:0-3867 GCA_964470665.1 uncultured Lentimicrobiaceae bacterium | reverse complement strand
TTAAGATGGAACATTTAACAAAAGAAAGCTTCCTGAGCAAAGTTTTTAATTACGAACAAAATAAAGACTGGAAATTTGAAGGCGAACTTCCATGCCTCATTGATTTTTATGCCGACTGGTGCCAGCCCTGCAAGATGGTAGCTCCCATTTTGGAAGAACTTTCGAAAGAATATAACGGAAAAATCAATATTTATAAGGTGGACACCGAAGACCAAGTAGAACTTTCGAGCATATTTGGCATTCGCAGCATTCCTTCGCTCTTATTTTGCCCCAAAGATGGCCAGCCACAAATGGCTATGGGCGCATTGCCCAAAGAAACACTCCGCCAAGCCATTAACGATGTGCTTCTAAATCAGTAAGATAAAACTATTCATTTCGTTTAAGCTGCCCAAAAGGCAGCTTTTTTTATCTCCATAAATGAAATTTTTTGCCAAAAACATTTTAGAATTTTTGCACTTCGGAATTTTGAAGCTTATTTATAATTTTGCCGAATGGAACCGCATACGCTACTACTTCCCAGCTCCTATTTTCCGCCCATCAGCTGGATGGCAAGCTACCAAAAAGCAAGCACGATACAGATTGAAAAATGGGAAACTTATCCCAAACAAACCATTCGAAACCGCTGCTACATACTCACCCCAAATGGTTCGGCCTGCTTAAGCGTTCCGGTTGTAAAAACATCTGGAAATCATAGTCTTACGCGCCAAATTAGCTTATTTAACGGAGAAGCCTGGCGTCGGAAGCATTTTCGGGCCATCGCTTCGGCCTACAACAAATCGCCTTACTTTCAGTTTTACCGCCATCATTTTGACGCTTTTTTCGAGCAGGATTTTCAAGGTTTAATTGAGCTCAACGAAAGCAGCATTTTATTGATTCTTAAGATCTTGAAAATGCAACCAAAGCACAGTTATACCGATGTTTGGGTGGAAAATCGGCCACACATAACCGACCTTCGCAAGGCATTTCAGCAGCATCCCTTAGGCTCAACTGAGGCTTACCCGGCCTATTACCAGGTTTTTTCTGACCGACAGCCTTTCATTCCCGATCTGAGCATGCTCGATCTGCTCTTTAACCTTGGCCCCGAATCCGTTCAATATCTCGATCAACTCCCTGATATCATTCAGGATAAGCAATTCTGACATGATAGCTGTTGAGCAGTTTTTTCTTTAAAATACCTTTTACAACGCGGATATCCCTAAAGGTAATGTTGGTGTTAATAAACTGATTTGTTTCGATCTGCTTATTGATAATATTTTCAACTAAATCGTTGATTTTTTGTTCATTAGGCTCTTTAAGGCTACGCGAAGCCGCTTCAACCGAGTCGGCCATCATTACGACAGCCGTTTCTTTTGAAAACGGCAAGGGGCCGCGATAGCAGAAATCGCGTTCGTCAATGGTTAAACCCGGATTTAAGCGTTGTTGCATCACATAAAAATAATTTACCCTGCTTGTGCCATGATGCGTGCGGATAAAATCAATAATCTGGTCCGGAATTTTTGATTTTCGGGCCGTTTCGATGCCTTTTAAAACATGGCCGATAATTATTTCGGCGCTTTCGGCCGGCATTAGATCATCGTGCGGATTAAATACACCCATCTGATTTTCAATGTAATAATAAGGTTCTGTCATTTTTCCGATATCGTGATACAATGCACCGGTGCGAGCCAACAGCGTATTTCCGCCAATGGCGTAAAGGGCTTCTTCGGCAAAATTTGCCACCTGCATCGAATGTTGAAAAGTGCCCGGCGCTCTTGAAGCCAATTCCCTGAGCAATAAGCTATTGGTATTGCTTAACTCGAGGAGGGTGAGGTCGGTAATCAAGCCAAAAATCCGCTCGAGAAAATAAATCATGGGCATCGCAAGCAGGGTTAATGCAGCGCTAAGGGTGAAAAACCAAATGGTTTTGAGGTCCATAAGGGAAAATTCGGAAACCTGGATGAAACTGAAACCGGTGTAAATGATCAGATAGGTTAGGAAAATGAGGCCGGAAGTCCGGAAAAAATACACCCTTTTGCCATGCTGATCGAGGCTAAACACTACAACGTAGCCGACAATAAGCTGTAAAAACGTAAACTGATACGCATTGGGCACAACAATCGAAACCAAAAAGATGGTAAGAAGGTGAACCAAAACGGTTATTCGCGAATCGAAAAAGGTAACTAAAATGATGGGAAGAAGTCCAAAAGGCAAAAGATAAACCAAATCGGGCTCGCGCGAGAGGATGAGGTAGCTTGGCAGAATGGTCATCAGCATCAGGAGCAAAATGAGGTTAATCTTTTTGAGTTCGCTAAACAATTCGTTTCGCAAAAAACGGATAAAGAAATAAAGTGTAAAAAACACGGCAATGATCAGTATAAATTGCCCGGCTAAAAGTGTATTTACACGTTTAAAATCGCCTGTACGCTTTTCGGTTTCCGAGCGCAACGAATCTAATTTCAGAAACTTTTCTTCGTCCACCACATCGCCTTCCGAAATAATAAGCTCACCCTGTTGCACAAGGCCGTATGTTTGCGAAATTTTTTCGAGGTTAATGGCAAGTTCCTGCCTCGAAATTTTTTCGTTGTAAACGAGGTTTTGCACAAAAGATTCGCTAAGCAAATGAAGCACAAGTTGTTTATCAACAAAACGCGCGGTGTCCACCATGCGCGAAGCATAGTCGTAGGCCGAAGCGATGGTAAAAAGGTCGGAAAGTGCATAAACGCTCGAAACCCTGTCGCGAATCACCTGCACACGCTGGTCTTTGCCTGCTCTGTCGAGCACTTTGTGATGCTGAACTACCCCTCTTTGTTGCACAATTTCAAAAATATTCAGCGTAAGTTGACGCGTTTTGCGGCGATTGATCAATTGGTCGGGCAGTTTATCGTCGAGAAGTTGATTTAGCGTCTCTCTGGCCCTTTCGGTAGTTATAAAATCGTATTCAAAATATGGATAGCTTTGATTTTCAATACGCTCTCTTTCTCCAACAATCTGTTTATCGGATTTATGAATCGCAAAATCGAAAGCTGCAAACAAGGTGGGATGCTTCCAGGGTTTTCCTTCCTGAAACTCGTATTTAAATTTCCCAACTCGAGGTAAAAACCACATTACCAGCACAATGGCAATAGCAAACGATACCAATTTTGACCATTCATATGATCGGTGCCGCAGTTTGTTGATCAATTCTTTCATAAAAATACTTCAATCAGACAAAATTAAAAAATAAGCCGAAAGAAAGAAGCGGAATACGAAAGGTACGAGGCTATTTGGTATTTTTGTTAAAAAAACCGACTTGCCATGCCCTTTTACAATCGCCTTAGCCAGCTGCCCCTTCGAAAATCGCCCGACGAAAGGTCGGAAATGATCAATCAAATGCTTTATGGCGAGGCTTTTCAAATAAAAAACAAAGTTGACCAATGGGTTGAAATAGAGTGTCTTTACGACGGTTATAGCGGCTGGATTCCCGACCTTCGGCATGGTCAACCCGAAGCCGCTTTTTACGATTTTGACGTTCAAGCAGCGCTGATGATCTCCAGCCCGATTGCCGAAGTAAAGGGCAAAGATGGAAATTCGCTTTTTTTAAGCCTTGGCTCAATGCTTGGCAACAATGAAAAGTATCGCAACGAAGATGTTGTGCCTAACCCTTTTCTGCATGAGATTAAAACTGAAGAAAAGGTGCATCGGGTGCTCGAATACAGCCAAAAACTGCTTCAAGTGCCTTATTTGTGGGGCGGACGATCTGCTTTTGGTTACGATTGTTCGGGTTTTGTGCAGATTTTATTCAAACTGGCCGGTATTGCTTTGCCTCGCGATGCCTGGCAACAAGCCGAAAAAGGCCAGATTATTGATTTTCTGGAAGTCAACGTGGACGGCAGAACGCTGCACACAGAG
>CAYYDS010000248.1:0-3886 GCA_964470665.1 uncultured Lentimicrobiaceae bacterium | reverse complement strand
TTTCTTTAATACGATTTTCGTTAGCGCTTTGCGGATCAGCAGAAATGTGAACTGAACCGCAGGCCAAATCAATCGAACACAGCAACCGAAAAGCTGAATTTTCATGAGAGCAAACATCCCTCCGGTGTGCAGTTTTATTACCCGTTCGAGCAAATCTAAGGCCGATTTCAATATCAAAAATTGTTGGGGTTAAACAGCAAAAAAATCAACCTAACTGAATACTTTTCGTTTTTTTAATGTGTTTTGGTTTCAAAACAGGAATTTTTTTCTACTTTTGAACCTCGGCTATGGAGTTAGCCTTTAACCGCCTTAAAAAGCTGATAACTCCTACTTTAGATTTTGTTTATTAATTAAAGTAGGGTTCAGCACAATGTTTCGATTAATTCTTATTGTAGGTACGGGGAGTTTTATTGGCGGCGTATTCAGGTTTCTTTCCTCCCGTTTCATTCAAAATTATGCTGTTTCAGCTTTTCCAATCGGTACTTTTATTGTAAATGTCATTGGCTGCTTTCTGGCAGGTCTTTTTTATGGCCTGACGGAAAAAGGAGATTTGTTGAATGCTGAATGGCGTATGTTTCTTACCGTTGGTTTTTGCGGCGGATTCACCACATTCTCAACTTTTGCCAATGAAAATGTTGCTTTGCTGCGCGATAGCAACTTTTTTTACTTCACCATTTATACCGGACTTAGTGTGTTTCTTGGGTTCACAGCAACTTATGCGGGCAATTACATCACTAAAATATTCTAATCATGGAGATTACAAACGATGCCAAATTATTAAGAATTTTCATCAGTTCAACGGATAAATTCAAACATCTGCCTATTTATGAGGTTCTTGTTTTTGCCGCTAAACGTTACGGGCTTGCCGGGGCAACGGTTCTTAGGGGGGTAATGGGATACGGGGGTAGCAGTCAAATCAGCAATACCGGATTTTGGGAAATAACCGAAAAATTGCCTATGGTGGTGGAGATTGTGGATGAGTCTGAGAAAATAGAAAAGTTTTTTGATACCATTAAACCATACTTCGACAAAACCAAAAATGGCTGCATTGTAACCATAGAAAAAGCTACCGTAGTTTTATATAAAACCGGCTCTAAAAACAAATAACAGTATTTAACTTAACGCTAAAAGATTATGAAAATCGAAGAAGTTTATGCCCTGGAAATTCTGGATTCCAGGGGAAACCCCACTGTTGAAGCAAAGCTGACACTGGAAGACGGAACAACAGCTCGTGCTATGGTTCCAAGCGGAGCATCAACCGGCGAACGAGAAGCCTGCGAATTGCGCGATGGCGACAAAAAACGTTACAGTGGCAAGGGCGTTTTGAAAGCCGTTGAAAACGTAAATAAAAAAATTGCACCCGAAATCGTTGGCAAAAGCTTTGTCAGCCAGCGCGAGCTCGACTATTTATTGATTGCATTGGATGGTTCGGTCAATAAATCAAACTTAGGCGCCAATGCAATTTTAGCCGTATCAATGGCTTATGCTCGAGCCAAAGCCGAAAGCGCAGGCATTCCGTTATACCAGTATTTGGGAGGCAGCAACGCATACCTTTTGCCGGTTCCGTGCATGAATATAATAAACGGCGGTAAACACGCCGATAACAATGTTGACTTCCAGGAATTCATGATTGCACCGCATAACGCAGGCTCATTCAGCGAGGCTATCCGGATGGGTATCGAAGTTTTTCACACCTTGAAGGGGGTGTTAAAAACAAAAGGATACAGCACCGGTGTTGGCGATGAAGGAGGCTTTGCACCTGATTTAAAATCGAACGACGAGGCGTTGGAAGTTATACTGGAAGCTATCACAAAGGCCGGATTTAAACCGGGTGATGATGTAAGTATTTGCCTCGACCCGGCTGCAAGCGAATTGTGGGAAGATGGAAAATACAAAATGTTTAAAAGCACCGGAAAGTTCATGTCGAGCGAAGAACTTGTCAGGCTATGGGAAAGCTGGGTAAACCAATACCCTATTGTCTTGCTCGAAGACGGCCTTGCAGAAAATGACTGGCTGGGATGGCAAAACCTTACAAAAACCCTGGGCAATAAAATAGAACTTGTTGGCGACGATATCTTTTGCACCAACAAAGCAATACTATCCGAAGGTATCGAAAAGAGGGTGGCCAATTCGATTCTTATCAAGCTAAACCAGATAGGCACAGTAACCGAAACGCTCGAAACCATTGAGCTTGCATACAAAGACAAATACAACTGTTTTGTATCGCACCGCAGCGGCGAAACGTGCGATAGTTTTATTGCCGACCTTACAGTTGCTGTCAATGCCGGGCATTTGAAAACCGGAAGCGGTTGCCGTAGCGAACGCATCGAGAAGTTTAACCAATTGATGCGGATTGAACATCAACTTGGTAAGGCCTCAAAATTTGCCGGAATTAAAGCCTTTAAGAATAAATAAATTTCGATTGTACTTGTTTGTTAAAGGTGATGGAGCTCACCATAAACCGTCATAAATGACTGATCACCCCTGATAAAGCAAAGCTTAATAGGTCATTTATGGATATTCTGGATAATAGCTGTCTGATGGCAATCCTCTGGAAGGGAATTGCGCTCATTGCAAACCTGTTTTCCTGCGGTTGACAAAGATTTACCCTAATCGCTAATCCGGAAATTGTAAATCGCTTAATATCTGACAGATATACAACTCATCAAAAAAAGTGATACCGGCAGAAAAAGAACAGAACACTTTATTTTGAAAAGAATTTGTTTACTTTTGGCGATATATCACGCATAAATAGTAGCATAAGATGAAAAAACGCACACAAATTATCCTTGTTGGTCTTGTTGTTTTTTTCGGGCTTATCCAGTTTATCAGGCCTGATCGCAACGAGCAAACCAATCCGAGCCCAGATGATATTTTTTACAAAGCTGATGCTGATGTTGCTGTTGAATCGGCATTAAAGAGCAGCTGCTACGATTGTCATTCCAACCTCACAAATTATCCTTGGTATGCCGGCATTGCTCCCGTTTCGTGGGCAATAGGCAAGCACGTGAAAAAAGGCAAAAAACACCTTAACTTTTCGGAGTGGGCGCAATACTCAACCGACAGGCAAGCCCATAAATTAGATGAAGTTGTGGAGGTATTGCGCGAAAACGAGATGCCACCCGGATATTATAAAATACTTCATCCGGCAGCCAGATTTGACGAAGCTACCAAGCAAATGCTGATCAGTTGGGCCGAAGAACTTAAAACGAAAATTGAATCGCCAAATACAGAAAACGAATAATGTTGTTTTTTTATGTTTATTTTTTTTTCTAACTGACTAACGAATAATCCTTTACAATGAAACATCTCGCGCTGCTCCTTTCCATTTTTCTCATTTCGTTGGGATTAGCCACCATTTCCTGTCGTGGAACAAAATCGGCTTCGCTTAAAAAAACAAAAGTAACGGTTGAAGACCATTCCTCGGAAGATTTTCGTTTTGAAGTCGGAGTATTTTACAGCTTCCATTTTCCGGAAAGTTTTGACGAGCATTTTAGCGAAAGCGCACAAATACAGGCGCTTACCGATGCCGGTATTCGCTTTACCGATTTATGGTTTAAGCGGGGTTCGCGCAGTTGCCGCCCACCGGGCAGCAACCAGGTGATGATGGTAGTGGTTGAGCCCTCGCTTCTTATCCGGCTCGACAAGCCGGATTTAAACCTTATCCCGATGGGTTATACCGAAACATCCGAGCCGGGTTTAGGCAATTGCGCTTATTCGGTAAAACATTATCACCGCTATTAGCTTTCTTTTCTTTGTGGGGAATAAACGACCGTAAGATCGTTGCGATCGGGCTCCGGAACGTCCCAATAAGGTTTTTCCGATGGCCCGGTACCGTTGTCGCTGTCGCTTTCTTCAGCCTCCAACTCGGTTTCCCACGAATAAG
>CAYYDS010000247.1:0-3895 GCA_964470665.1 uncultured Lentimicrobiaceae bacterium | reverse complement strand
AGGTTGGATCGAATGATTTTCATTCCTTCGCCACTCCAGCCATAAGAGCCAAAACCGCCTGCCAGTTTTCCCCTGTCGCGAAGCGGATTGATCACCGCAAAAAGCCTGTAAACCGGCAAAAGAATATTTTGATTTATCGTTGGGCAGCCAATAATGATGCCCGACGACATGGCCAATTGCATATCAATATCGCCCAAATTGCTGTGTTCGATATCTTCTAAAACCACTTCGATATCCGGGTTTGATTGCAATCCCCTGGCAATGGCTTCGGCCAATTCGCCCGTTTTATGATAGGCAGATACATAAGGGATGTAAACACGGTTTTTTTGCGGAAATTCAATTGCTTCGCGGGCATAGCGCTCCGAGAGGTCAACATATTTTCGCCACGAAGAGCGAAGAATTGGGCCATGCCCTGTTGCAATAACATTAATTTCTAAAGGCCTGATGCGCTCTATTGCGCGCAGCATAAACTTGCTGAATGGCTTGAGGATCACATCGAAATAATAGGCAAACGATTCGTCCCAATTATCCACCAAATCATCAAACATTCTTTCGTCGGCATAGTGCGCCCCAAACGAATCGCAGGTAAACAGCACCCGATCTTCCGCCAAATACGTGTACATCGTATCGGGCCAATGCAAATTGGGAGCGCTGATAAACCGCAGTGTCTTATTGCCTAAGCTCAGCTCGTCGCCATCTTTTACCTGAAGGCTTTTAAATTTAACCGGAGTAAGGTCGTTCAAATAACGAATGGCATTGCCTGTGCCAACAATCACGGCATTGGGCGCCAATTCGAGCAAATGACCCACGCAGCCGCTATGATCGGGCTCGGTGTGATTTAATACAATGTATTGAATTTCAGCAGGATCAACTAAACTGCGAATTTTTTTCTCATACTCAGGCCAAAAGTTTTCTTTTACCGTTTCGATCAGTACTTTTTTATCGGCATCAATAAAATAACTGTTGTAAGTGGTGCCATATTTGGTTTCCATCACCACATCAAAAGTTAACAGATCACGGTCTAAAATTCCGGCCCAATATACACTGTCGGATACTTTTAAAATGCTATCGTTCTTCATATCAATGTTTTATATTCCTTTACTGATCTAATATATTTTCAACAAATTTAACCAAAAAACGCGCTGTTCCGAATTATTTTATCGCATCAAAGCTTTAATTTTTCTTAAAATGATATTCCTGTTAATAATTGATCATTATACGTCCCAAAGCAGCTATTATACTAATAATCAATCTATTAGCTTTCAACTATTTAATCTTAGTGCAGGCAATCTTATGATTTCGAGAAAGATCGGGCGCTGTTTTGTACCTTTGCGGCTCAAAAAAAGATCATTTTCATGCTAGAATCTCTTTTAACTCAATCGTTTGAGCAAGCTTACAACACTTTATACGGCAGCACAGCCGAAAGTCGTTTTGTTACTTTTACGAAAACACGCCCTGAGTTTGAGGGCGATATGACCATTGTTGTTTTCCCATTTACCAAGATTTTAGGAAAATCGCCCGATGCCCTTGCACAGGAAATCGGCAACAAAATGATCGAAATTCAGCCTGTAATCAAGAGTTTTAATGTGGTTAAAGGCTTTTTAAACCTTGTGATATCCGACAATTATTGGTTAAATTTTTTGAACTCGGCATATGCCGACCCTTACTTTGGAAAAAACAATGCCGTAGAGGCTCAAAAAATCGTTATCGAATATTCATCGCCCAACACCAACAAGCCCTTGCATCTGGGCCATATCCGCAATAATCTGCTTGGCTGGAGTGTTTCGGAAATCCTGAAAGCCAATGGCGCTCGGGCCTCCAAAGTAAATTTGGTAAACGACAGGGGTATCCATATTTGCAAATCAATGATCGCCTGGCAGAAATGGGGTGGGCAAACTCCCGACCAAGCGGGCATGAAAGGCGACAAATTGGTTGGCGCCATGTATGTGGCATTCGACAAGGAGTTGAAAAAACAAATGGCTGATTTACAAGCTGCAGGGCATTCAGAAGAAGAAGCCATGCGCATCGCACCGCTGATGATCGAAGCCCAGGAAATGTTGCGAAAATGGGAAGCCGGCGATGCAGAAATCAGGCAGTTGTGGCAAACCATGAACAGCTGGGTTTATGCCGGATTTGATGAAACCTATAAGCAATTGGGAGTTGATTTCGATAAATTCTATTATGAATCAGACACTTACCTTTTAGGCAAGAGCATCGTTACCGAAGGTTTAAACCAAAATATTTTTTACCGAAAGGCCGACAATAGCATTTGGTGCGACCTCACTTCCAATGGTTTGGATGAAAAATTACTCCTGCGTAGCGATGGCACCTCAGTATATATGACCCAGGATTTAGGTACGGCCGAACAGCGTTACAATCATTATCAGGCCGATCGCATGATTTATGTTGTTGGAAATGAGCAGAATTATCATTTCGATGTGCTTAAACTCATTTTACAAAAGTTGGGAAGGCAATGGGCTGGCGGCATCGAACATCTTTCTTACGGCATGGTTGAACTTCCGGCCGGTAAGATGAAATCGCGCGAAGGCACCGTAGTAGATGCCGACGACCTTATAGCCGAAATGATTGCTACGGCACGGCAAAAAACGGAAGAATTGGGCAAATCGGCTGAGCTGGAAGCGGCGGAAGCCGAAAACCTGTATAGGCAAATAGGCTTAGGTGCGCTGAAATATTTTATCCTAAAAGTTGATCCCAAAAAAACCATGCTATTCAACCCGGCTGAATCCATTGATTTTAATGGAAACACCGGCCCCTTTATTCAATACACCCATGCCCGCATCCGTTCGCTGTTGCGAAAAGCGCTTGAAGCCGACCTTCAGCCCGATCAGCCTATCGGCACACTGCAAGGTGCCGAAAAAGAAAAGCATTTGCTGAAGTTAGTGCATCAGTATCCGAGTGTTTTGAATATGGCCGGCGAAAACCTAAGTCCTGCACTGATAGCCAATTTCCTTTTCGACCTGGCAAAAGAATTTAATCAGTTTTATCAGGCATCGCCTATTCTGCGCGAAAACGACCACAAACTGCGCCTCGAACGGCTTAAACTGAGTGTTTTGGTTGCCAATGTTTTAAAATCTGCCGGAAGGCTCCTGGGAATCGAAATGCCCGACAAAATGTAAAAAAATCCACCTCCTTTCAGCATAAAACTTAAGCCAAAAGTTCATTCTATTCCTCAAAGCAAAAGCTATCGAAAGCCTTGATTTTAATCTTAAAATTAATTGCGAATCGTTTTCAGCAAACAATGCTTTATCTTTGTTACACAAAAACCGATTGAACAATGGCCAATGTATGCTTGGAATGCGGCGAAGCCCTCATAGGCAGGGCCGACAAAAAATTTTGTAACGACCAATGCCGTTCGGCACATTATCAAAAAATGCAAGCCGATAGCGCGCCGCTCATTCGCTCAATCAATAATCAGCTCCGAAAAAACCGGGCAATCCTTGCAAAACTCAATCCCGATGGCAAAACAAAGGTGAAAAAAGCCGCCTTAGAAAAAGAGGGATTCCTGTTTAAATATTTTACGAGCACCTATACCACCCGCGAAAACCGCACCTATTACTTTGTTTACGACCAGGGATACCTGCCGCTCGAAAACGATTATTATGCCTTGGTTCGAAACATAGCTCCTTAAATGAGGCGGCATCAGGAGGCAAAAAAAAATCAACAAATAGCGTATCTTTGCACAAAATAAAACTATGCTGCTGAAAATTTACCCTGAAAATCCATCGCCGCGAAACATCAAACTGGTTGTTGACTGCCTGAAGTCGGGAGGATTAGTCATTTTTCCGACAGATACCGTATATGGCCTTGGATGCAGCATCGAACAGCCAAGGGCCGTTGATCGCATTGCGCAGATAAAAGGAATCAAAAAAGAAAA
>CAYYDS010000246.1:0-3938 GCA_964470665.1 uncultured Lentimicrobiaceae bacterium | reverse complement strand
GATTGAACAATTTTATTCTAAGGAAGAGCAGGGAAAATATGGAGTTATGGGGATAAAAATAAAAAGAACCTAGTTTTTACTAGGTTTTTCTAATTCAAGGAATTGATATTAGAATATAGTATTTAGGATGAATTTAGGAAAATAAAAAATACATTATATCCACACTAGACTTCTTTTAATTAAATAGATAAAATAATAGTAGGTTTATATTTATATGAATCATCCAATTATAAAATTGCAATTTGATCAAAATCTAGACCAAGATATGGCTTGGAGTTTTTATGGGCACAAAAAAGGTGGTTGTGATTTTTGGAAAGAGAGGGCATTAAAATATCATCCAGTGCTTGCTGATATTGAAAAATCGTCTGACAAAAAAGATTTTTTGAATAATTATGTTTCAGATTATTACCTTTCTCATAATGATGAAATCATATCACTCAGTAATAAGACTATTGAATATTTAAATCAGACACAAGAAAAATACTTTCTTTTGGTTGATAAAATATTTAATAATTATCCTTGGCCTAAAAAAGAACTCGTTGGAGATTTTTCTATTTTTGATTTTTGCCCTCGCTTCTTAGAAGATGGAGAATTTCAGGTTTGTGTTTACAATGAAAGAAGTGTTCAGCTTTTTACTATTTTTCATGAATGTCTTCATTTTATATTTTATGATTTTGCTTTGAATAAATTTCCAGAAATTTTTAATGGAATGAACACTGAAGATGGAAGATTTTGGGTCTTGGCAGAAGTATTTAATATAGTAATTCAGACCACCGATGATTTCATAGATTTACATGGGAAAATAGATAATATTGGATATCCTGAACATCAGGAATTAATAAAGCGGGGAAGTGTGATATGGAAGAATGATCCAGATATTTCTAGCTGGATTATTGAAATAATGAAAATAATTTAGCTAATTTTTTCCTTTTTATAATGTCTCATTTTTCTTACTTTTAAGGGATATCCTCGACTGAATCCCATCAAATTAGTTAAAATTTATGACATAAGGAGCCTTGGAGTTATTGATTCCTTATGGTACTAGACCATAACAGGGAGCACTTAAGTTAAAACACCTTTTAAGCTGGTTTTTACTTAGGTACGTTTTTCAAAAAGGTAGGATGAGAAGGCTTTTGATTGACTGAATCAAAAGTCAGCTTGAGGCATTTTTAGTAAAAATTAATCTGAAGAAGAGCCTTACCACCGAAGGATCTCAATAATCACTTTTCGCTGGTACTATTTGCATCCATGTCATTGACAAATGTATACAAACTGATATACTTTGTATACATTATAAAAAACATAGATACAAACTATGAAATATATAGAAATAGGTAAAAACATTCAACAGCAACAAGGTTTTAAAGCTTTTATTCCCAATCCTTTTCCTCCTAAGGGTGGTTTTGATTTTAATTCAGAGATTCTTAAGAAAAACAATGAAGCAACTAGATTGCTTGGGAAGCTAGATGGGATTACAAAATTATTACCTGATGCAGATTTCTTTTTTTTGATGTATTTAAGAAAAGATGCGGCATCTTCAAGTCAGATTGAGGGAACGATGGCGACAATGATTGATGTGATTGAAGCAGAAGCAGGTATAGATATTAATATCCCTAATGATGTTGATGACATTTTGCATTACATAAATGCTTTAAATTATGGAATAAAAAGAGTTTCTGGCGATGGTTTTCCTCTAACACTTAGACTTATTAAGGAGTTGCATGAAAAGCTTATGAGTCGTGCGAGGGCAACGCATTTTTCGAATCCTGGAGAGTTTCGGACTAGTCAGAATTGGATAGGAGGGACTCGTCCAGACAATGCAAGATTTGTTCCTCCTCCGGTAAATGAAATGAATAATGCCTTATCTGATTTAGAAAAATTTCTACACTTGGATAGTGATACTTTAACCCTAATTAGGGCAGGAATTATTCATGCTCAATTTGAGACCATCCATCCTTTTCTCGATGGAAATGGAAGGACTGGGCGAATGCTAATAACTTTTTATTTATGGAAAGAAGGATTTTTAGAAAAACCAGTTTTATTCTTATCTTCATTTTTTAAAAAACATCAAAATCTTTATTACGAAAAGCTTGCTGGGTATCATGAGGGTAATATTGAAGAATGGATAGATTTTTTTCTTGATGGTGTTATTGAGATTGCGAATGAAGCAATACTTATAGTTGAAAAAATAACTCAATTACGTGAAGATGATCGTCAGAAGATCCAAAAACTTGGAACTCGATCCGCTGAAGGAGGGTCAATGATCTTGACTAATCTTTATGGTCAACCCATTGTGAATGTTGCAGTGGTTCAGAAATGGACAGGGTTTACAAGGGCGGGTGCTCAACGTGTTATCGACCGTTTTGTTGGTTTGAATATTCTTGTTCCAAGGGATAAGGATAAGAAGTATGGGCAATCATATATTTATAAGAAATATGTAGATATTTTTTATGAGACTAATTAGTTTATAATTAATCTATATTCAAAGAATATAATCTTTCTGATTACAAATTCATTAATTTACAAGAAATACTGGAAGAGGTTAAGGATGAAGACGAGGGAGAGCAAGTGAGATCAAGCTTTGTTACTTGAAGGAACTAGAAGAGATTATTGCCCTTAAGAATGTATAAAAGGTGACATATATGGCAAAGAAGAAGACTTATGAATTATATACAAAATATTGATTGGTATAATAATAAATACTTAGAAAAAGATTTTATTGAGAAAGAATCTCCTCATTATCTTTTTCATTTCGAAAAAGGAACATTAGCCAATCAAGACATTGACCAAATCATTGAACTAAAGGAATCTCATTATAATAGGATAATGAAATGGTTAGATGTTAATAATACTAGAAAGATTGATTATTATATTTACCCAAATATCAAAGAGAAAATAGGATTAATGGGAGATGATAGTCCAGGTAATGTAATCTGGGAGGAATTAACCATTGACGAGAAGGGAGATAGGGCCAGAAAATTTGAAATACATGTTGTTTATAATGAAAGATGTAAATTCATAGGCGAGCATGAAGATGCTCATTTGTTATCATTGCCTTGGGGTTTATCAATCTATTTATTCTGTGAAGGCTTAGCTCAATTCATAGAAGATAGTTTTATGGGTCAAGAGTTACACGAAGTTACTAAGAAGCTGAAAGAAGAGAATAAGCTTTATTCAATAGAATTCTTATGCAGTAATGATAATTGGAAGGATGTTGAGCCGATTGTTATCTATCCTCAAGTTGGATCATTCGTTAAGTTCCTTATAAATAAATATTCTAGAGAAAGATTTAAGGCTGCGTATCAGGATACTTCAAGGCACTATGGTTTATCAAAAAACTTAGAACAAATTAAAAAGGTTTATAATAAAAGCATTTCAGAACTCGAATCAGAGTGGTTAAAACATATCAACTAATATTCTTTTTATAATGTCTCATTTGTCCCACTTTTTAAGAAATAATCCTGACCGACTCCCGTCAAAAGACTTACAAACAATGACATGGGGAGCTTTGGGGTTATTGACTCCTTATGGTACTAGACCGTAGTGGGGAGCCAACGATTTTTTTATCGAGAGAGCGGTTTTCCGTGATAAATGCGGAAGTATCGAGAGACCGACTTGCTGTCGGTCTCTTTATTTATATAAGATATAATTATTTTATAAGAGTTAAAATGACCCATAAGATGAATTTAGGCAATGAGCCTTTTGTAAAAATAAAAAATGGAGATAAGATTATAGAGTCAAGATTATTTGATGAAAAACGTAGTAAAGTTAATATTGGAGATGAAATTGAATTTACTTCCAACGAAGATCAAATAGAAAAAATATTAATTGAAGTCGTTGCACTGTATCGCTATCGATCATTTGAAGAATTATTTTCTGATTTTCCTAGTAAATATTTCGGAGGAAATTCAAAGGAAGAACTTCTTAAAGAGATTGAA
>CAYYDS010000245.1:0-3941 GCA_964470665.1 uncultured Lentimicrobiaceae bacterium | reverse complement strand
GATTGCTGTTGACATTAATCTTGAAAGTAAAGGAGTTCACATTCTGAGTGAAATTGAGCATTTCGAACGGCACCAAAATCTCTCCCGGGCCGGAGGTTACATTCCCAATCTTTACTTCCGGGTTCTGGGCAAATAGCCCGGAAACGGACAACAGCACGACCATCAAGGCTAAGTAAATTCTCTTCGTCATTTGCTGTGAATTTATTTATTTGTAAAAGTTACTTGTTTTTTTAAGTTCCTTAGTCCTTTACACTTTAGGAACGTACCTATTTAATCAGAAAAGAGGCAATGATTTGCCCCCCACCTTTGCAACGGTTAAATAAAACCGATGTTCCATTTTCCATAGGATTTTAAAAAATGCTGTTCCGGAAAGAGTTTTCCGGAACAGCATAGGGGGGGATATTCCTATTTCACTAAAATAAGAGTTCCGTTTACAGTGTAGGATCTGGCGCTGCCTTCTACAAGGATCTTATAGAGGTAGGTACCATTTCCACTCAGGTCGCTGCTGCGCAATGTAACAGACTGTTGACCGGCAGTTTTAAACTCATCTACCAGAACTTTAACTACCTGACCAAGTTTGTTGTAAACAACGAGGTTTACTTTACCGGCTTCGGGCAGGTTGTATTCAATTCTGGTTTCTGATTGGAATGGATTAGGATAGTTAGCAGCGGTAAGCTCTGCAATCTGGCCAAGGCCTGTTGCACCGGTTTCGATAGCGCTGGCGGTGAAGCTTACGCCTTCGATAACGCTTGAGTTAGCATCGCTGATTTCATTTAATCCGGTGAGTTCGAATACGCGGTCGTTAGCCGAAATGTCGGAGAGGATGCGAGCTGTAACAACTACACCGGTATTTGTTCTGCTCTGGTTGGCGTCGAACCATGCGATATTTACAAGGCCATTAGCGTTGTCAACATTTACATAGTCGAATCCTTCAACTCCGAGTACTTCGATCTGACGGTTGTTGAAACTCAGGCCAAGATTCATGGCGCTGAATTCAACATTCTGATCAAGAGCAACAGGTATGTTTACAATTTCACCAACATTGCTGTTGATTACGCTGTTGTAGCCAAGTACAGGCTGTGCTTTTGCACCACCTTGCGGTACATAGGAAGCATTTACGTCGCCACCTGCGATGAAGTAGATGTTCATAACGGTAGCACCAGCTTTACCTGTGAAAGCGCCAAGGTAATAGTAATCAGCAGCAGCTGTTCCGGCAGCATAGATACCTGTGGGTACGAATACGATGGAAGGAGCTTGCGGATAAACTTTTGCGCCAAGGCTAGCCACTTCACCGGCTGCAATCTGGAAGTTCGGAGCGCCACCCGGGAACGGAGCGTAGCCAGGCAGGTTGATCGAACGGCGCATTACGATAAGAGCGTCAGCAGAGGTATAAGTATTGCTGTTATTTACGTCAGCTACTTTAATTGCAAATGGGGTATAATTAGGTGCGCTAACAGGAGCAACCCATGGGAAGTTATTTACTGCGTTGTTGTCGGCAGCCATATAGCTGATGATCAAAGCGTCGGCAGCGCTAACTCCGCCCCAGTTGTTCCAGCCCCAGGTATTGGCAACGGTAGCACCGCTTTCCCATACCTTGAGTTTATAGCCTAAACCGGGAGTAATATTTACAAATTCGTATGCGCCGTCTAAGCCAACGG
Organism: uncultured Lentimicrobiaceae bacterium; assembly: GCA_964470665.1. Taxonomy (GTDB): domain Bacteria; phylum Bacteroidota; class Bacteroidia; order Bacteroidales; family F082; genus JALNZU01. The sequence continues at coordinate 2,283 of CAYYDS010000245.1, read as the reverse complement.
TTACAGGACCTGCAACGTTGTTGTTGGCGGCATCCAGAAGTTCAACTTTGATACCGGCTGAGAGTGGCAGGCCGCTTTCAAACTGGTTGAAGTACCTTACGTTACCCATCAGTTTATTACCTACTGGCTGGAAGTTGGCAACCAAAGTAACATTACCTGCCGGCATGTTGAAGTTTTGTGTTGCAAGAGCCGTATTCGTGAAGGTAACACCTGTAGCTGTCCAATTTTTAAATTCGAAGCCGGGTTTTGCAGTAGCTGTGATGCTTACTGCATCGCCTACGAAGTAATTAGCTGCCAGGGTTGAGAGTGTACCACCGTTGGCGGGCAGAACGCTTGCTGTAACCGTATAAGGAATCTTAGCAAAGCTGGCAACAAGTTCTACGTTATTTGCAGGCATGGTAAAGCTGGCAGGATTTGCTGTTCCACTGGTTAGTGTAACGCCTGTGGCTGTCCATCCGGTGAAGGTATATCCGGCATTCGGGGTAGCGGTTACAGTAACGGCATCGCCATAGTTGCGGATCTGTGTTGCAGGAGCAACAGTACCACCGGCATTAGCAGTTGCAGTTACAGTATAGTCAATTTTCTTGAACTTAGCTACCAATTGAACGTCGTTTGCCGGTTGGCTGAAGCTGGCAGGATTTGCCATCACATTGCCAAGGGTTACACCCGTAGCAATCCATCCGTCAAATGCATAACCGGTATTGGCAGTAGCAGTAACTTCTACAGCTTCGCCAATGGTTTTAACCTGAGATGCAGGAGCAACACTACCACCTGGTTGTGCAGTTGCAGTTACATTGTAAGGAATTGCTTCATAAACAGCTACGAAGTCGGCATCGTCATCAACAATCCAGTTGAAAGTAACCTGGTCAATGAACAATACACCGTCTTTTGTCCAGTGCTGGAATTCGTAACCCGGGTTAGCTGTTGTGGTGAACACAAGCTCATCACCGCAGGTGTATGGACCGGCAGGAGTGATCGAAGCGGTTCCGGCTACAGCTGGGCTAACGGTTGCTGTTACGTCGTATTCATTAACTACCTGAACAAATTTGGCATAGATGTCGAAATGTGTCTGTGGGTAAGGTAATGCGTAAGGAATAAAGGCAAAATTTTCGTCAACGATAGGATTGTTTCCGGCATCCAACAAAGGTGTGGTCAACAACGGATCGGTAAACCAACCGGCAAACTCGTAGGAATATTCACATGTTGAGTATGCAGGATAAGCATTAATACCAATTGGGGTATCGTCGAATACAAAGGTTGTATGAGTTGGGTAAACGTTACCATAAGCTGGGTTGTTCGACTCAACATAGAGGTCATAAACAATCTTGCTGTAGTTAGCAACAACATGCTGATCGTCGTCCATTACAACACGGTCGGGTGATGCAACAACGTTCGGGCTCCAGCCTGCAAATTCATAGCCAGGTTCTGTAACTTGTTCATCAACAAGAACTTCAATGCTATGTGCAAATATTCCGGCTCCGGAAACAACACCATAACCTACAGGGTTAGCAGCAGTGGTCAGTTCGTAGATCGGATATTCAGGAATTGCAATTTCAACAAAGATAGCATAGAGGTACATTGGTGCGTTGCCCAAAACTGCAGGAACAGTATAGGTAAAGCTTGGCTGATCGCTAACCTGGTTTCCACGAAGGATTTCACCTGGCAGTACTTCGCCAACCATCCAGTTTACAAAACGGAAGCCCGGGTTTGGCGTAGCAGTTAGCTGAACAGTCTGGCCGGCGGTAAAGGTTCCGGTAGCAGGTGTTCTCGATACTGTTCCACCCCAGTTAACGATGGTAAACCAAGTGTGAGGACGCAGATAAGTGCGGCTTACAGGGGTAAGGGTGTATTGGGTCAGCACATAGTTAGCCGTTAAGGTAACAGCGTTGGCTGGCATAGTAAAGGTCATAGGGTTAGCAACAGCTTGAGCAGGAGTAAGTACAACGCCTGTGGCAGTCCAACCTGTGAAGGTGTAGCCTGGAGCAGCAGTAGCAGTAACTGTCTTTGCACCTGGCAATACATTACCACTTGGCATATTCACTGAACCACCGGCAACAGGATTGTTAACAATGGTAAGAGCATAAGTTGGTGGTGGAGGAAGTGTACTTACGAATTTAGCAATAAGGGTAACAGGTCCATGTAATGCAGAAATGATGTAAGGATTACCAGCTGGAACACCAGGGCTTACTTCTACTGTAAGTCCACCAGGAGTTTCCCAATGAGAAAATGCAAAGTTTGCAGCAGCAGTTGCTTTGAAAGTAACTGTTGAGTTGCGTTGGAAAT
>CAYYDS010000244.1:0-3942 GCA_964470665.1 uncultured Lentimicrobiaceae bacterium | reverse complement strand
TCTTTTTCGTGCCGCAGCGTTAAACCAAATGTAATGCATTTTGTTACGTCGTGTAGGGTAAGGTCGCCCTGAAGGTTTCCTTTTCCGTGTTTGTTGAGCTCGGAATGATACACCTCGAATGTGGCGAAGGGGTATTTTTCGGTATGGAAAAAGTCTTTCGAGCGCAGAATATTTTCCAACACCTCGCGCATTAGTTTGTAATCAATGTCGGCATCTTTCAGGCTATCCATTTTTAAGACAAAACTTCCGTTTTCGATTTGCCCATCCGATAGGGTTAGGCTGCCTTTTTCGAAAGGCACCGAGCCAAAATGTTGGTCGCAACGCCAAAAGAGTCGGGCATTTTCAATGCTCACCTTATATTTTTTTGTTTTGGTGCTATGCCCCGATTGCGCCGTTGTTTTGGCGATAATCAGCGCAATAAGGGCAAATACGATAGCAAATAGACTTAGAATCCGTTTCATTTTGATTTTTTCTGTGTCAATGGCTTTTTATTTATGCAAAAACAGCAGCTTTAAATGTTTTTATAGCGTTAAAAATCATGCTTTCATTTTCATAAGAAACGCGAACTGATGACAAACACATTTTTGGCTTTTATTCGGAGTTTTCGTTGAAATATAGGGTGCCTGTGGCTATTCCGTCAACTAAAATTTCGCTCAGATGCTCGGGGATATTGCAGGCGCCTTTAAAATTGGTTTCTGCAAATTCTACTCCAAAAAAGTTACAGCCTTTCAAGTCGGCATGACGAAAATCGGCATACTGCAAATGGGCCCCTCTAAACGAAACGTCCCAAAGTCTTGCTCCCACAAAGCTGGCATCTTCGAGGCCTGCTCCGGTAAAATCGGCATAGCTAAAATCGGTCGAGTCAAAACGGGAGCCGGAGAACACCGATATTAAGAAACTCACTTTAATGGCTTTTGAGTGGCTAAAATCCGATTCGGTAAGCTCGCATTCTTTCATGAGGGAGTTTGAAAAGTCGCACTTCCTGAAATTGGTTCGGTGTCCTTTGAGCCCAAAAAGATTGCATCCTCTGAAGTCGCTATTGTTTGCCACAGCATCATTCATTGACGAGCGGAAGAGCATGGCTTGAGCCATATTTGTGTTCGAAAGTGTGGCGTTGCTAAACGACGACCATCTGAAATCGGCAAAACGGCAGTCGCTATTGCCAAAGTCGGCTCCGCTGCAATCGGCCGAACGCATGCTTACGCCTCTGAAATCGCTCTTTTTTACGCTCACATTTTGCCAGTTTACATTGTCGAGGTTGGCAAATCGAAAGTCCAGCTGATCGCCGGGCGCATCGCGTTGTCCTTTTTTGCGTTTTTCGCCGTTTTCGAGGAAAACCGGTTCATATACTGTTTTTTTTCGCACTTCGATATCGGTCGAAGTAGGCAGGCTTAGCAAGTTTAGCGTGTCAGGGGCTTCTCCAAGTGATGTGTCGCCCGGGCAGCGGGTCGAATTGCACGAGGACAATGCCGCTAAACCGAGCAGCACGAAACCGAATGAAAAATAAATGAAACGGTGTTTTGTCATAAAATATCGTGTTTGCGAAAGTATCGGTTTCCGGCAGCGCCAAAAACAAAGCCAAGCAAGGCCGGATAGGCAATAGCGAAGAGTATAAACACTTCGCGTTTAACGGTATCCAGCACATAGTAAGAAGCTGCCCCCATTACGGTAAGATCGGGATCGAACAAAACCAGCACGGCCGTTCGAAACACCTGCAAGGGGTTGAGCATTCCAAAACCAATGACCATGCCGGCATCTAAGCGCAGTTTCAGCATCATTCCCATTAGGATGAGGTCGAGAAATGCAACCAAAAGAAGCCAGAGGACAAATGCCGTGCTCACTGCCATATCCTGCGAAGAAGAAACGACCGAGATGAACATGCTGATTCCTAAAAAACAAAAGATCATTGACGCCAGCAAGGCGCTGTAGAGCGCAAACAAATCCCATGGCACATCGAGGCGGGTGAAGCTGCCATATATGGCCGAGCCGAGCAAGGCAAGAAATACCGGGATATAGGTCATTAAAAACCGGGCGAGAAACTTGCCCCAAAAATAGCCCGAAAACGACATGGGCAGCGACAGCATAAACTCCATCACATTCGACTCTCTGTCGCCCACTACCGAGCGCACGGTGGTGATGAGCACATAAATGGGCAAGATAACCATGCTCACCTGCATAAAAGTTACCATTAGCCGGCTAAGACCAACAAACCCGATAATCTGCGATTCGGTGAGGCCGGTTGAGAACATGGCCGCAATAAAGCCGCCAAAGAGAAGGCTGTATGTCCAAAACCATTTCGACCGAAGGCCTTGCCTGATATCGGCATTCATCACCTGAAACCAGCTTTTGGCCATCAGCTTTTTTATCTGAGATATTCCTTTTTCTTTCATCTTTTTTTAGTCGTGATGCAGCATTTTTTTGTTTTTCAGAAACTCTTCGCGCATGGTTAGGCCATCAGCTATTCTTTGCCTTGTGGTTTCGAAATTGTATGACGAATCGGTGATGTGTTTATGGGCCGAATAGCCGTATCCCATTGGCGTATGATCACCAAAAGTGAACCAGGCGTCGTTTACGTTGATCCATTCGCCGGTTTTGCTGTCGGCAATATAGGAAATAGCGTCTTTGCCGTCGAATTTTTCCCAGTCATCGGTTTCCATATACTTTACCAGGCAGCCAAGATCGTCGAACCAAACCACATCGCCATGGGTATTTACCGATTGGGCTGTGAAATTTCTTTCGGCCAGCCCCATCAGGCAGGTTGCGCAAATGTCGCGGTCAAAATTAATTTCGCGCGGCCCTTGATCGCGATTTCTAAAACAGGCTGATGCAAGGCTCATCACAGCAATCAGGATCAACAGCAGGGGTATCTTTTTCATGTTCATTTCGTAGTTTAAGTGAGTAATTAATGTGTAACATTTTTGTCGAGTATGAGTTCGCCAAGATCCATTTCGACCACCCGGTTTACCAGGCCGGCAATTTCATCCATGCGATGGCTGCTGAGTATCATGAGGGTGTTGGGCGAAAAATTTTTCAAGTGTTCAAATAAAATGGTTCTTGCTTGTGGATCGAGGTTGGCCGAGGGTTCGTCGAGCAATAAGATATCAGGTTTTCGCCCCAAAGCAAAGCTAATGAGCAGCTTCTGTTTCATTCCGCCCGAAAGTTTAAAAAAGGGCTTGCCATAATTTTCTTCAATAATAAGCCCCAACTCATGGCTCAACTGAACAAAGATTTCGGCAGGGGTTTCGGTGATGTTTTCAAAAAAATGCAATAACTCCTTTACTGTGAGCTTGATGGGTGGTGGCGTTTGCGGAACAAAGCCGATTTTTTTGAGTATTTCCTTTCGATCTTCGCGCGGATTTAGGCCCAGCACTTGCATTTTACCCTCAAAGTTGTATTGGCCAAGGATGCAGCGTATCAGGGTTGTTTTGCCGGCTCCGTTTTGTCCGATCAGGGCAATACGGTCTTGTTCGTGAAAGTTGATCGAGAGGTCGTTGATGACCTTGTGTTTCTTAAACGATTTTGATAGTCCTTCGATTTTAATGAGTTGCGGATATTCTGTCATATTCATTATCAATGTTTTAAACTAGCGCTGATGCGCCTTTTACAGCATAAGACAAAGCGTTGCCCGGGCACACATCTACACAAAGGCCGCAGCGGGTGCAGTCGGAGCCAACAAAATGCACATCCTGTGTAGCTTTTCCGCGCTGCACAAACCACAATTCGTGCGGCACCAGGCACACTTTCTGACATTCGAGGCAATAGCCGCATTTGTCGTGTTCAAATTTTATGGCTACCGGGCTAAGCTTGCCTACAAAACTCCAGGTTGTTCCAATTGGGCAAACGTAGCGGCACCAAAAACGGCGGCTCACAAAAGCTTCAAAAAGCAACATGGCCAGCACCCAGAGCAACAACAGACTGGGGCCATAAATCATAGCTTTGGAA
>CAYYDS010000243.1:3578-3948 GCA_964470665.1 uncultured Lentimicrobiaceae bacterium | reverse complement strand
CCCTTGCCTTATATGATAGAAAGTGTGGAAAGTTTGAGAAATTCAAATGTTGATGTAATTGTTATTCCATGTAATACGGCTCATTATTTTATAACAGAGCTACAGGAAGCTTTTCCAGAAATAGAAATTGTTAATATGATAGCCCTATTATCTTCCTATTTAACGGAAAACAATATAAAAAAGATAAATGTTTTGGCGAGCGAAGGAACTATAATCGGCGATGTTTACGGTAAGCATATCAAAGGGGTTGATATAGATTATGTGAGAGATTTTTCTATTCTTAGAAATATAATTGAAGATGTGAAAAGAAATTCAATTAATCGAAAAACAATCGAGGTTTTTAAAGATCTTCTTAGCTCTGAAAGTATTA
>CAYYDS010000243.1:3356-3568 GCA_964470665.1 uncultured Lentimicrobiaceae bacterium | reverse complement strand
TTCTTTGTTATATTTTCAAAATATAATTGAATTTAGTAATTATAAAATAATTGATCCAGAAGATATTCTTATAGATTACTTAATTGAGCGATTAAAACAATGAAAAAAATTCGATACAAAGAAATCTTTCTAAATTCAAGTAGCTCCTCTTTGTTATGTTATTTAAACAATAAAATAGCTTCTTTCTTTGTCTATTTATTGCAAAGAAGTCC
>CAYYDS010000243.1:1765-3324 GCA_964470665.1 uncultured Lentimicrobiaceae bacterium | reverse complement strand
TTATTTTTTTTATTGGCAATTTTATTTTTAGTTTTAAGAATGGAACTGATTTTTCTTTTTTGGATTTTTATTTCCTATACCTTTGATAATATGGATGGTATTTGGGCTAGAACATTTAATCAATCTTCTCTTCTTGGTGCTTGGTTGGACTCTACTCTTGATAGAGTGAAGGATATTATCCTATTCTTTTCTTTATTTTTTATGACAGAAGGGTATTTGCAGGTTTTAAGCATATTTTCGATATTATTTTATTCTTTATTTTTGGTATTGTTACTTCATTCTTCTATTTACCTAAAGATAAAGGTTTTTCCTAAAACTGATTTTAGAAAAAAAATTGTAACATATGGTCCTGCTGAGTTTTATTCTATTGTTTCGTTAATATTTTTGTTTTCCAGTAGTTGGGGGATATATTTTTCTATCCTTTTGCTTTTTATAATGATATTTATTTCAATTAGAGAGTTGTTATTAGTGTTAAGATATTTCAGAAGCAATGATTAGTATTCTGAAGGGAATGAAAAAAAATGCCTTCTTTGTTTTTTTAAAACACATATCAATTGTGATGGTTTTTGTCTTTTTAATTAGGGGGATAATGAATAAGCAGTTGGTTTATGCTGACTTGGTTCCTTTTTCTGAAGATGCCTTTTTCTCTTTTTTTCAGTTGACATCTGTATGGTCGCAGGATTTTTTGGGAATGTTTGTTTCTGTTAACTATTCCTCTTTTTTTAGATTTTTTTTCGAATTAATCTCTTTTAATCATGCTATAATTGCACAAAATTTGTATATATTGTTTTGTTTATTGCTCGGATATTATGGCTTTTATTTTATTTTTAAGAGAATAAATCTTAGCCCTTTTTTTTGTTATTTTATTCCTATTTTTTATGTAATAAATCCTTGGTTTTTGGCAGAAATTACAAATGGATCGATGGGGATGTTGCTTGTATACTCCATAATACCTTCACTTTTTTATTTTTTCTTTAAAATAATATCAGATTATAGCTTTAAGTCTGGACTACTATTTTCAATTTTGTTTTCTGTTGCATTAATAAGCGTGCACAATTCTTTTTGGATATCAATATTTCTTGCTCTTTTTTTGATTTGTTATTGGGTTTTTATGAGAAGAGATTTTAAGATAATTATTTTTGCTGGGTGCCATGTCTTGCTGGGTATGGTTCTAAATATAGTGTCATTCTTTTCTGTATTTGTGTTATATCAAGGATATGAAAATATCTCCTATTCTGAAACTTTTAGCCACACTTATTCACAGGTTTTTTTCTATAATTTATTTCGTTTTGTGGGTAATAATGGATCTTCTCAGTCTTTTTTGGGCTATTTTGATTCTGGACTTAGTAATTTATTGCCATTTATTATATCTTTCTTAATATTTTTTTATGCTTGTTTTTTGGTAAGAAAAAGAAAAAAAGAAGAGTTAGTTATTTCTACTATTTTATTAGTCTTATTTTTATTTTTATTTTTCTTTTTGCATTATATATCAATGGGATCTTTGAATGAATATATTCTTAAAAAGACTAATAAGTATGGATTTCATCATTATGAAATAT
>CAYYDS010000243.1:0-1755 GCA_964470665.1 uncultured Lentimicrobiaceae bacterium | reverse complement strand
TATCTTTAAGAAATCCTCAAAAATTGTTTTATTTATTTAATTTTTGTTATGTTTTTTTATTTGGTTTATCTATTAATGCTTTTTATTATTATATTAGAGAAAAAGTAGGTTTTTTTTCTATTGTGATAATCGGTTTTTTATTAATAATTCCCATATTTCAAAATCACTTTTTGTTGGATGGGGAATTTTCTTTGGGGAGATTAAGAGATAAAGGTTTTTATATGGAGGAAAAATATGAGATAATTTCTGCTAAAATTAAAGAAATTCCAAGTAATTCTTTTGTTTTATTTTTGCCATTTGACTATTCTATTCAGTTAAGGACTTACTACAATAATAATATAGTTAAGACAAAGATGGGGGGGGGTAGTTCTGATGTTAATCATGTAATTAGAGCTATGTACGATGCGGCCTGTATTCCAACTTCTCAAGAAAAATTTATTGAATTTTTAAATTTACTTGAAATAGATTATGTTGTTTTATCAAAAAATCCCGATAATTATTATAATAAAAAAACGGAGAACTGTATTGCTTATTCAATGTATGGAACTAATTATATTTGGGGTAGTTACGCATATTTTAATAGTTTATTCACTAATTCGGGAGTGTTTTATGAAGATAATGATTTTAAAATATTAAAAATCGGGAATAATGACATATCATATATTAGATCGTTTGGTTATTTATATAATATAAGTAACTTGGAATATTTTTCAGTAAATTCTCCTTTCAAAAAAATTAGCCTTGATTTTATAAATAAAGAGGTTGACTTAAAACAAAAACATTTGTACTGTTTTTACGATTTATTTGTTAGTTATATGGAAAATAATAATGTGAATGCGGGCAATTTCAAGAAAAATATTTTTATTGGGACTGATAAGAATTTTTTTGTTTACAAAAAAGAGAATAGTTCGAAGAATGAATTGTTTTATAAAAAAGAAAAAAATAATTTAATTATATATTCAAAACAGCAAGGAGATTTATTTGTAAACGGAACTACATTTTCTTTAGAGAAACAGGGTAGTATTTTGTTAAATTACCCCTTAAATTCTGATAAAAAATACTATTTAAAGGTAATTAAGAAGATTACAAGTAATAAGAATATTTTAGAGTTTAATGAATTAGTTGATATTTATATTTTAAATGGTATAAGCGGAGAAATAGATAATGATTTGAATAATATTGCTGTATTGGAATTATATTCTACTAGTGAAAATGCTATGAATAATCCTTCTTTTGAAGAAGGTACTTGGACTGAAAAGGTTGGAGACTGTTATAACTACGATGTGAATTCTACTATATCGATGAGTTTGGATCAGGCTGAAAAGACTTTGGGGCGATATTCTTTAAGATTATCTGCGTTGAGGCATAATGCTTGTACAAATCAGAAATTTGATGTTACTCCTGGAAAGTATATAGTTGGTTTTGATTATCAGAGTCCTAATGCAAAGAGGGCTGGTTCTTATTTAAAATTGAATGATATTAATCAGACAATTGTTAAGAATAATCTAGTAATAGAAGATACTGATTGGCATAGTTATTATGAGGAATTAGATGTACCAGAAGGAACTACATCTGCACAGATGCATATATATGCCTATGAATCAGATAAGAAAACTAATAATATAGTTAGATATGATAATTTTGTTTTTAGTAAGTTAAATTTAGAGAAGAGGATTACTATTGAGGAGCCTAAGGAAGAGTATAAGAAGATTGAATTGAGCTTATCTGAGGGTGAGAATGTGTTTGAGTATAAGG
>CAYYDS010000242.1:0-3966 GCA_964470665.1 uncultured Lentimicrobiaceae bacterium | reverse complement strand
AATGTCGGGATATTGCTCCGAGTTGACAAAAAGAAGCTGCATCTGCGGAAAATCTTCCGCTATCATCTGTTGCACCTTGGGCCTAAGGCTGATGCAGGGAGCACAATGGTCGTTGTAAAAATAAAGCAACAGCGCAGCGCTTTCGCCAATATGTTGTTGTACCGTTTGGAGATTCATTCCTTTTTTTGTGCAAAAGTACGTGCTTTTGCTTATCAAACGCCCTATGGCCCGACAATACTGTGCGTACACCTTAATTTATAAACACCATAACAACTAAACCGCAGGCTTTTTCGGCTCGCATGGTTTCATTAGATTTGCAACCGTAGATTATGCCGGATGAGTACTTGTAACCTGTTCATAATTAACTAATTAAATTTGGATAATCAACAAAAACGCTTAAACATCTTCGCTAAAACAAGCTAAAAACTGGCGAGCAAAACAATTGCATATGGATTTACCTGAATTGAACGAAAAACCCACCAAAAGACCGCCATTGCTTATTTTTGTGGCTATTTTAAGCTTTATCGGCAGCGGATTATCGGCGCTAAGCAATTTGTTTGTTTACTTCAACTACGACTTGCTCCTCGGGATGATTGACTCGGAGTTGATGGAAGATTTTTCGCTTGACTTGAGCATTTTCACCAATACTGACCGAAATTATTTTATACTGACGGGCTTGTTGAATGTTGTTTCGTTTTCGGGTGTAAGGCTTATGTGGCGCCTTCGCTGGAAGGGTTTCCATGTGTATTCCATCTCACAATTGCTGATGTTGATTGTTTCAACGATCTATATTTATCGCCCAAACGCCACATTCCCTACCTTTGACCTCATGCTTACGCTGCTTTTCATATTAAGCTACTTTCGAATGCGCGACCAAATGGCCTGAGGCAATGAAAAAGACGATTTTTTCCAACTTTCTTGTAAGCAGGGTGATTCTGCTAACGGCTATTGTTTATCATCTCATCAATGGCATGCTCTATCTGGCCGCATTGGCCAATTATCGCACCGTTTACGGAATATTTCACCAGTATGCCGACCTTTCCGATGTGTCGCTGCACAGGTTGACTGCTTTTTTTGCATTGTGGTCGGTATTGTATTTGGGCATGGTTGTGCTGTTGTTTGCGCTGTGGTTTAGGCCACAGTGGTTGTTTTTTGTTTCGGTTCTGGCTACTAATCTGTCTATCACCATTTTGAAGTTGTATATTGGCGGTTTTGATGCCCATTTTTCGATCATTTTTGAGTGGATTTTAATGACATTGATCGGAATCAGCTTTTCAGCAATGATTTTACGACACCTTATCCGAATTAGAAAAGCGGCGCGCAGGATAGCCGAAATGGCGATGCATGGGGCAAAAGAGCCGAAGGAAAACGAGTAAAAATTTATTTATCCTTAAAAAATCGGTTGTTTTTGCGGTATTGATGTGCCGCTGCAAAAATACCTCCGCTGCAGATGCCTTAAACACAGAGTGGGAAAGGGGAATACCTTCAGCCCCCCGCCTGATTTATCAAAATATTGAATATCATTGTTTTAAAATACCACCTGAAATCGTTTTAAAATATATATCAAAGCCCGTCGAGGGCTTTGCGCAAGGGAAACCCATTTTTTCGAAGGGCGAAAAAAAAATGACAAAACAGTTTTTTTTTTGGTTTGGATTAAAATCCTTATTATTGTAGGCTGATTTGCATAAAAGAATTTAAAAAATGCAAAAATGTCTTAATTAATCATTCACTAACCAAAATTCTAACGTATGAGAAAAATTGCGATGATGCTGGTCTTTGCTTTCGCAGTTATGTCGGGGAGCGTGCTTGCACAAACCAAGGCAGTAACAGGGAAAGTTACCAGTTCACAGGACGGTCTCGGAATTCCGGGTGCAACTGTCCAGATCAAGGGGACGACAGTCGGTGCGATCACTGACCTTGACGGTAAGTACTCTATCAATGTTTCCCCCTCTCACAAGACTCTCGTGTTTTCGTATATTTCTATGAAAACAGTAGAGGTTGCCATAGGCACCCAAACCACCATTAACGTTGTGATGGAGCCGGATGTGGTGCAAATTGACGAAATTGTTGTAACGGCTTTGGGTATTTCGCGCGAGAAAAAATCGCTCGGTTATACCGTTCAGGAAGCCAGCGGAGAGGAAATGACCCGCGCTGCCAACCCCAGCTTCGAGTCAACTCTGTCCGGAAAATTTGCCGGTGTACAGGTTCGCCAGTCATCGGGTATGCCCGGTGCACCTTCGCAGATATATATTCGTGGCGCCCGTGCCTTTAGCGGCAACAACTCACCGCTTTATGTTGTTGACGGTATGCCCATCTCCAGCGAGAGCGACTATACATCTAACGTAACCGGCTCGGCCTATTCAAACCGTGCTGCCGATATTGACCCGAACGACATCGAATCAATCAACGTGCTGAAAGGCCAGGCTGCAGCTGCACTTTATGGTCAGCGCGCGTCAAACGGTGTAATTATCATTACTACCAAGAAAGGAAAAGGCCTTGCCGCTACCGGAAAACCGGTTGTTTCTTTCAGCAGCAGCTATGTGATGGATAATGTATCGCGCCTTCCCGAAGTGCAAATGATTTATGCACAGGGTTCGGGTGGTGTATTTTCGCCTGCAAGCTCGTTTACCTGGGGGCCAAAAGTTTCCGACCTACCTAAAAATCCAACCTATGGCGGAGACAATTTTGATCATGCCGGAGAATTCTTCGATCCTTATAAAGGGCAATGGGTAGCTCCAACAGCCTTTAACAATCCCGAAGGTTTCTACGATAAAAATGGTTTCACCTTTAATAATAGCATCAACATCAGCAATGCTACCACAATGGGCAACTACTCCATTGGCTTCGGAAGCACCAATCAGGTTGGTATTATTCAGGAAACCGGTATGGATAGGTACAATGCAAAAATGGCCGGTGATTTCAGACTTAACGATAAGTGGAATATTGGTTTCTCGAGCAACTTCTCCGATTCCAAAGTTAACAAACTGCCTTCGGGTAACGATAGCTGGCTGTTTACCGTTTATGGCGCCCCGGCTTCTTACGACCTCAACGGCACTCCTTACCATCAGGAAGGAACGAACGGAAAATACCGTCAGATTAGCTTCCGTCGCGGAGCCGTTGGATCGAACCCCTACTGGGCACTCGAAAACAACAGCTATACCGAAGCCACCAAGAGGTTCTTCGGAAACGGATACATCGAGTTTAAACCCGCATCGTGGGCAGCTATTAAGTATCAGATCGGTACCGACTTCTATACAACAAATAACTTAGACTATACCGAAATGGGTGATGGCGACCTGCCAACAGCTGCACAATATCCAAGACCATCCAATCCGGTATTTGGATATCTTGCCCCAACAGGCGGTGTTATTGACCATTATGGCGTTACCAGAAGAGTAGTTAACTCACTGCTTACCGCTACTTTAACCCACAGCTTTACCGAAAACCTTAGCGGAAGCCTTGTTATTGGTAATGAAATTGACCATAACTACAGAGAGCACTACAGCTCCTATGGACAGGGATTTACTACTCCCGGCTGGAATAGCCTGGCAAATACCAATACTCAAACCTCGGGTTATTATACCTATGCTCGCAGAACTGCCGGGTTCTTTGGTAATATCAACCTCGACTATATGAATATGTTGTACTTTAACCTGACAGGCCGTCAGGATATTGTATCTTCAATGCCTCGCAACAACCGCACTTTCTTCTACCCCTCAACTTCATTGTCGTGGGTGTTCACCGAACTCGAAGGATTGAGAGACAATAAAATTCTGTCGTTTGGTAAAGCACGCGTTTCTTATGCCGAAGTTGGCCAGTCAGCCGATGAATTTTATGGCATGCCTTATTATGTAACAGGTGGTGCATCGAGCGGATTCCTCGATTATGGCGTAATTTATCCCTGGCAAAATGTTACCGGATATAAATTGAGCTCCATCATTTATGACCCGAACCTTGTTCCTCAAA
>CAYYDS010000241.1:0-3983 GCA_964470665.1 uncultured Lentimicrobiaceae bacterium | reverse complement strand
TATATAATCACGAACCACTACACAGAAAGGAGTTTGATGATGAGTTTAGTAAATTTAAATCTTAATTTTAAAATAAAAATAATATGGAAATAAAAGATGTTCTTAGTTTAAATTTTGATGAGAAGTTAAAACTTATTAGAAATATTAATACTTCAATGAATATTTTAGAAGAATTATCAAATGATGATAATTATATTATTCGTTTAAATATTGCGAAAAATGATTTTATTTCAAACGAAGTATTAAGAAAATTATCTAATGATACAAATTTGGAAGTAAAATATGAAATTTCTAAAAATAGAAATACTCCGTGAGATATTTTAGAAAAATTTTCAAAAGAATTTCCATCTAATCATTCGATTTGTTTTTCTTCAATTTCTAATTCAAATTTTCCTATTGAAACTTTAGTTGAGCTTTCAGATAGTTATCAATTATGGCATAGAATAGCAGTTGCGAATAATAAAAGTACACCCGATGAAATTCTTGAAAAATTATCAAATGATATAGATATAAATGTTAGAATCTATGTTGCAAAAAATGAATCCACACCAATACATATTCTCGAAAAATTATCAAACGATGAAAATTCAAGTGTAAGAAGATATTTATTAAAAAATCCATATTTACCACAAACTATTTTTGAAAAGTTATCAAATGATAAACATTGGGCGGTATTAAGTACTTTATCAGAAAATTCTAAAACACCTTATTATATATTAGAAAGACTATCAAATGATGTTAATCCTGATATTCGTAAGGGATTATCTAAAAATAAAATTATAAAATGAGAAGTACTAGAAAAGTTATCAAATGATTTATTAAATGAGGTTGTATCAAATATAGCTTCTCATAATAATATTACAAATGAACTTATTGAAAAACTATCAAAACATAATAGTAGTTGGGTTCGTTCTAGTAATAAAAAAACTCAAAAAAAAATTCTTGAAATGTATTTAAATGATGTAAGTGAAGATATAGATGTTCGTAAATCTAGTTTTAAAAATCTTTCAAGAAGATTTAAACAATATAAAAACTTAAATTTTCAAAGTTTTTTATAATTTCACATATAAGCATACCTAAAAACCTTTCCCATATTGTTTAAATGGAAGTTTTTATACTAAAAACATAAAAAGTAAAAGTTATCGAATGTTAAATTTGATAACTTTTATTTAAAATAATTATTTTTTCATATATTAACTCTGTTTTATATCAAATAAATAAAATTAATATTATTTCGTAATAATATTAATTTATGAGGAAAACAAACGAAGAAGTAAAATTTTTAACAAAAAAACAAGTAAAAAAATTATTTGATACTATTGAAAGTTTAAAGAATGAGAATAAATATTGGTTGAGAGATTTAGCGATTTTTAATTTATCATATTATTGTGGTTTAAGAATATCAGAAATTTCACTTATCAAGTGAGAAAATTACAATAAAGAAACTGGAGAAATTTATATAAAAAGATTAAAAGGGAGTAATAATTCAACTATCGTTTTAGATAAACAAAGAATTTATATTTTAAATAAATATATTAGAGAATATAAGATTAAAAACGATGAAGATTTATTATTTAAAACAAAGTCTTGATGAGTATTAAATAAATCTACTTTAGAATACCTCGTAAATTATTATAAACAAAAATCAAAGTTAAATAACTTTCATTTTCATATGTTAAAACACTCAATAGCCGTCCATCTTTTAGAATTATGATTAAGTATATTTGAATTAAAAAATTACTTATGACACAAAAGTATTAATTCTACTATGATTTATTCGAGTTTTTCATCTCAAATGAATAAAGAAATTTATAATAAAATCAATAAAGTATGATTAGTATAAAAATATGAGTTATTTAATGAAAAAAGTTTTTAAAATAACTATGTTTTACTTTTAAATATAAAGAAAAAACATAGTTATTTTTATTTTCATCGTATTATTATATATTATAGTTTAGAATTTAATAATATCTTTTAGAATCAGAATTAAGAATAAGTATCAAGCTATAAGTCAAATAATAATAGAAAGAAAAGAAAGAAGTTTGAGAATGAGAGGAGTTTTTGTAAGTTTTATTTTTAATTCAAATAAATACATTCAAATTAGATTATTTATTATGATTATTGTAAGTAAATTTAAGAAATATATTTTATCTTCCATATATAAGTTTTAATAATAATTATTTAAATTTTATTAAATAGTTTTATATAGATTTTGTTTTTGAAATTGAGGCAATATTTTTGAAGTAAATCAACTGGATTTTATAAAAAAAGTTTATTTATTGAAAGTTAGTATTAAAATATTCGTTTGTAATTAGAAAATGTATACAAGCGAATATTTTATTTTATAATGAAATCTTTATGAAAAAAACTATATATAAAAAAGAAATAGTAATTGATAATAATATTGTGTCTTTTGAATTTAATAATCCAAGTAAAGAAGAATGAAATATAAGTGAAAATTTTGATTTTATAAATAAACCATTTGTATTTACTATATGAGTTTGTGAAATTATAAAAATAGATGAATTAGATGAAACTTTAAAAGAAATTAATATTAAAAATATTATTAAACAAATAATAACTATTGTATATGAGAAAGCTAGAGTTGATAATTTAGATTATTTACAAAGATTATCTATTAATAATGAAAAATGTTGGATTATAGATAATTGATGTGATATTTGCTTATTGCTACCTAACGAATATTAGATATGGGAGATAAAAATTATTTATTAACACAATTACTGAACTGCTGATACTTAGATGTAGATTTTTTAGATGATTTAATATGTGAATTTTGAATTGATATAGATATTGATGATTTAAAAAAGAGATTTTGAAATGATACAATTAATATTAATACTTTGATATATGAAACTTATGAAAAGGTTAAAGATAAGTTTTTAAATGAAAATAAGGATTTAATCGAGAAAATAACATGATGTAATATTTGTGAGTTTGAAGATTATAATATATTTACAAATTGTATTGATAGTTCTATTTGGTTTAATAATGATGAGATACAGTCATTATTTGATATGTGGAGAAAAAATATATGAAATAATGATTTTTAGTAGATTTAAAGTTTTTGATTTAATTTATAATTAGTGTGAGTTTGTAATTTAATTTAAAGTATAAAAACTGTTGGTTTGACACCAGTTGAACTTCTAAGTGTTATATTTGTGTATCTAAAGATTTAAAACTTAAATAATAAGGATTTTTTAAGTCTTTGATATTTTATGAGAAATGATTATAATACACACAAAATTTATTTGTAGCTATATTAATATGGGAAAATTAATAAAAAAGAGATTAATTAAGTGAAGTAATATCAAAGATAAAGATTTTAAGATTCCATTACAAGAATATTTTTCTAAAGTACATTTCACAGTTAAATATAGTATTTTCCAATCTAAAGTAGATGATTATTTTTATGAAAAATGAAAAGAAATTAAACATTTTTTTATTTATGATGATGAGAAAGATTATGAATTGAATGAGTTAATAAGTAAAACCGATGATACAAATAGAAAATTAGAATTAGAGTTAATAAGATGTTGACTAGCTTACAATAAAGAGGATATTTTTACTTTTTGAAAGATATTTAACGATAAATTACTTTATGAGAATATTGAATATTCACTTAGAAAAAATCTGATTGTTTTATTTGATGAGATTATTTTTGAAGAAAAAGAGTGAATTGAATGAATATCATGTGTTCTTTATGAAAAATGATGAGAGAACGAAAAAACTTTTAAGAAAATTTTGAAACCAAAGGATGTGGAGTTTAGAACTTTTGTAGATAATTTAAAAGAAAATGGATTAGTAAAATACTATATAGTTGATGAAGATAAGTATGTATTGAAATTTATAAAAGAATTTAAAAAGAGTGTAATAAAGGAAATAAATAATGATGAATCATTAAAACAGAAATTTCAATGATTATTTACCTATAAAATTAATAGTCTAAAAATAGAGGAATG
>CAYYDS010000240.1:0-4003 GCA_964470665.1 uncultured Lentimicrobiaceae bacterium | reverse complement strand
TAGCCTTCCATTTTTGGGAGGCTTTCGTTTTTATATAAAATTCCTAATTTCCCTGACTTTTTTAATATCCAAACCACTTTAATGTATTAACCCGTATTCACGCGATCAATAATCCATGGTTTAAGCCTGACTATTCTATACGCGCATGCTATAGCTGCCGCAAAATGCAGAAGGTGTTTTTCAACCGACACATTTCATTTTGGCGATTTTAAGAAAATGTTAATACTTGATTTTATTTTTCCTAAACAGGTTAATGAACCATATAATTATGGGCTCCCAAATGGAATAAGCCATTCGGGCGAACAGGAATAAAATAAAAAGGAGTACAGCTTTGACTAAGAATGCTAGTCATGAGGTGTTTTTTTGCGTAAAAATACATAATATGAGCGGTACTGTCAACTATACCATAAATATTAATGGCAACGCACCCGGGGCGCTTGACAAATTGGGCATTGGAGCTGGTGTTGCCAACGACAAGGTTGGAAAGTTGCGCGCCGGGCTAACCCGTCTGGGCGATTGCATGTTTACGCTGAACAATATAAAGACGGCATTCGACAGTTGAATCTCTTTTGCCTGCACCGATTCTACGGTATATCCCAGCTCGCGTTTTTGCCGTTTCAGGCCTAAAGCAGTAACCACCACCTCGTCCAGTTGGCTGTCAGCAGGTGCAAGTACCACGTCAATACGGCTCTGGCTGCCTACGGCTATTTCTTGTGTGGCATAACCCAAAAAGCTGAAAACAACAATATCGCCCCGGCCAACTGCCAGTGCATAACGCCCGTCAATATCGGTGGTGGTGCCTATTGGTTTGCCTTTGATCTTTACGGTTGCGCCGGGAATGCCCGACTGGTCTTCCAACGAGCTTACCTTACCACTTATACTGATCTGCTGGGCGAAGACAGAAAAGTGAAATAGACAGAAAAAAACGAAAAATCCTGTAATTCTTTGCATAAATCGCTTTGTTTAAGGTTTCCGGTTTTGGTTTTATCGAAATCTAACAAATATAAATATTTTCGCATTGGGAAATGCAAGATGTTTTTTAAAAAAACGCTCTTTTTACGATTGGGAAAGGGCTTGAAAAAATTCAACAAATTTTTACGGCATTGCCAGCCAAATCTCTTCCGGTTTCATTTTATTTGCATGGCTGAAAAAGATTGAATCCGAATTTTTTAGCCAAAAACTGCCGGGCTCAGTCAAATAATGCTAAACTTTCTTTATTTTAAAAATGGAGAGTAAAACACGGAATAACAATGCGATACGCCAATGGTTCAATAAATTCCGTTACTCTTTAGGCCCAAAATTAATTAGAATGATTCTAATTAAGCATTCAAATTAGGAATTTGTGTGTATGCGAAATAAATTTGTGTTAAAAAAAACAAAAAATGGTAAAAAAAGAATAATAATCCATTAACCCAAAAACCTTTGTTTTATGAAGACCAAAAAATTTATTCCTATTTTTAGCCTGGTGTTGTTAGCGATGATGTCAGCCTTCTTATTGTCGTGCAAAAAAGAAAGCAAGGACGATCCGCAGACGCCCACCCCTTATGTTCCTACATTTTCGGCCACTTCGATTGCCATTGATGCAACCACGATTGATTTTTACATTACCTGCTTAACAGATGATTACGAATTGATTAAAGTTGAGGTTAAATCGCCCGGGGCATTGCAAGACGCAACCTATTTAGGAAACGGAATGCTTTTAATTAAAGGAGAGCCAATCACCTTTCCCAACTATTTTGTAAGGACCTCCGGAAACTGGATCTTTATCGTTACCGGAACAATCAAAAGTGGGGTAAATATTGGCAAATCATTTACGGCCACAAGCACGGTAAGTGTTGGCGGAAAATAAATCCCTTGTTTTTTGTGGCATGAAAAAGATTAAGCCGGCTTTTAAGCCGGCTTAATTGTTTCTTGGATTTTAGCTTTGCAACGTTTGTGATTTATGGCGCGAATGCGAGTGAAACGGCCAAAAAAATTACATCGTAAGCAGTATCTTCGATTTAACCAGTTGAGAGAGTGTTTCGTAGCTGTGCTGCTCGGGATAAATGGGGTCTAAAAATTCAACGCTAACTTTTTTCCATGGTTTCAAAAAGTAACTTCCTCGAGGCAGGGCTTCAAAGGCGCCTTTTATCGAAACCGGAACGATGGGTACGTTTAGTTCGAGGCTCAGGATGGCAAAAGTTTTCTTGAAATCGCCCAAACTTCCGGTGGAAGTGCGTGTTCCTTCGGGGAAAATGATGATTTTTTTGTTGTTTCTCAACAATTCGCCCATTTTCTGGATGGATTCTTTTAGGTTATTATTCAAATCCATGATAATGATGTTGTTCCGATTGGCCAGAAATTTAAGCCAAGGTTTTCTGATATGCTTTTCTTTGGCGTAGAAGTAGGTTTTTTTTGCCTGATCGAATTTTAGGTAGGATGCAACAAAAAGGCCATCGAAGTAGCTTTGATGGTTTGGTGCTAAGATGCACGGGCCGTCCGGAATTTTTTCCATGCCTGTTGATCTGAAACGCAGATACAGCTTGAAAAATAGCCGCGACGCCCAGAGGGCAATATTTCCGGTTATCCAGCTCGAAGGGAGTTTTAGGTTTATCTTTTCGTGCAAAATTGCCTTCCAGTTTACCTTGGTTTCTTCCATTTGGGTTTTGTGCTGCCCTATCCAATCGCTTAAAGCTCCAATGTTCTCAAAATCAGCCATTTTATGTGGCTCGGGCGAAATGCCAAAGGTTTGCTGCAAAAACGCCTGAAGCCCTACCTTATCTAACGAATCGAAACTCAAATCTATTTCGAGATGATGCGAAGCGCGCACTTTGCGGGTTTTTTCCTTCTCGATGTAATTGGCAATCATCGCAAAAACAGGATCGTTGCTCAACGAATCATCCTCCGGTTTATCTTCCCGGTTTTCAATAAGGTCGGCCAGTTTAAAGCGTTGAAGTTTGCCCAAACGCGTGCGTGGCAGCTCGATATCGGCCAGATGAAAGCGGATAATTTTTTTGTATGACGAAACTTTTTTATTGAAAGGCTCGATAAGCCGGGTTTTTATAAGCGAAGCCACATCGTCGTTTTCACCGGCGTTTAATGCAGCACGATTGGGGACAATCAAAGCATGCATCTGTTCATCAAAAAGAAAAACACCAACATCGGCAACCAAAGGCGATTTGAGCAGTTCTTCCTCCATTTCGGCAGGATTGATGTTTTTGCCGTTCGACAGTACGATGATTTCTTTTTTACGGCCGGTGATATAAAGAAAACCCTTTTCGTCGAGGTAGCCCAGGTCGCCGGTATAAAGCCAGCCGTCTTTGATGACCTCAGCCGTTTCTTCGGGGCGGTTGTAATAGCCTTGCATGATGTTGTTGCCGGCTGCTGTAATTTCGCCGTCAACAATCCGGATGTCGGTTCCGGGCATGGCTTCGCCCGGCGATCCGATGCGCACCCGGCCCGGACGGGTAAAGGTGATCATTGGGGCGGCTTCGGTCATGCCATAGCCCTCAAGCACTTCAAAACCAAGGGTTTGATAATCGCTTGCAACCTCTTTGTCGAGGGCTGCACCGCCCGAAACGAGGCTTTCCACAGCGCCACCCAGCTTTTTGTGTACGGCTCCAAAAACTTTGCGCGAAAAGGCGGGCGATTGAATTTTCCTTGCTAAACCAAACAACATCCGGGCAACAAAACTCTGGTTGATCTTATCCATAACTCCCTTGCGAATAGCCGCATAAAGCCTTGGAACACCAATAATGATGCTTATTTTGTTTTTTTGAAGGGTAGCCATAATGTCTTCCGAAGCCATTGATGGGCTGATGGCTGCAGATGCGCCCACGTACAACGGAATGATCATGGTTCCCATCAGTGGGAGGATGTGGTGCAGCGGCAAAAGCACCATCACGCGCGATTCAGGCCTGTAGATGGGAATAATTTTGGATACTGCGTCAATGTTGTGGATGAGATTGCGGTAACTCAGCATCACGCCTTTTGGGCTGCCGGTTGTGCCCGAAGTATAAATGAG
>CAYYDS010000239.1:1518-4027 GCA_964470665.1 uncultured Lentimicrobiaceae bacterium | reverse complement strand
CTCTCCGCAACATACTATTTCGGGTACCATCGAAGGTTATGCCTCCAAGTCGCTAAGCCTATTAATGCTTCGAGGCGAGCTGCGTTTGCCGGTTGATTCGACCTATACTGACACGAAAGGTTTTTTTCGTTTCGAAGTCAAAAACTGGCTTCAACCAGGCATGTTTGAGCTCAAAACACAAGACGGAAACCGCTTGACACTTCTTTACAACCGCGAAACCATCCATTTGGAGTCGGGCCGGATGGCCGGCGAAGACAAGCTGCATTTTACCCAATCGCTTGAAAATCAATTATGGTACGACTATTGGTTAGCCAAAACCCATACCAAAGAGCTTCAAGATCTGTTAAAGCCATTGCTCGCGCAATATCCGCCAAACGAAATTTTTTATCGCCAAACCATTGACGAATACAACAGGCTTCAGCTTTCGCTGAAAAAAAAGGTTGACTCTATCTTCAACTGCTGCTCGCAAACGCTGGCTGCACGCTATGTTCATGCCGATGCCCCGGCCATCGTGCAGCTCGGACTCGATTTTGAACAACAAAAAAACGATTTACTGCTTCACTTTTTCGATCAGCTTGACTTTGCCGATACTTCGCTCATTTTTTCGGACATTTTAACCCGCAAAATGATTGATTTTTTGGCGCTACACCAGAGTTCGCAAATGAATATAGCTGAAATTCAGTCTGCTTTCATCAACGGCCTCGATGTAATTTTAGAAAAAGCTTCGGTCGAAAACGCCACTTATCTTTTTGTACTGGAATATTTTATCGAAGGTTTTGCCCGCATGGGGCTAACGGTTATCACCGACTATTTGAGCACCTTGCCTCATTTCAAAAGCGATTGTGTTGATCTTTACACACTTACAGAATTGGAACGAATTGCCGGGCCGCATCGCAAAATCATTAGCGGATCGCCGGCACCCGATCTTTTACACACCACAATTTCCGGCGAAAGCTTTTCGCTCGATCAGACTTTGGGCAAGCTAAAGATATTGATTTTCTGGTCGGTAAGCTGCCCGCACTGCATTGAGTCTCTCCCAAAATTGAAACAGTTAAGCGCCGAATTTCCGCAAATTTCGGTTCTTTCGTTTGTGGTCAGCAACGACCGCCAAAAACTTGACGAAATCATTCGAAACGAACAAATCGGCAACTGGGTTCATATGGCCGACGGGCTGGAATGGGCAAGCCCTGTGGTTCAGTCGTATATGGTTTATGGCACCCCTGCCTTCTATCTTTTAGACGAAGAAAACCATATTTTGGCCAAGCCGATTTCCATTACGGAAATGCGCGAAATACTGCTAAATTATTATTTATCAAAGGAATAACAACAAACTATCCTCAGCTTATGAAAAATAAGTTATTTGGTTCTGCCACAATCAAACTCGCCTTTTTGGCACTTTTTATTTTTGGAGGCGTTCGGCTGCAAGCTCAAAACGAAGCTGCAATGCGATGGGCTGACTCTGTATATCAGTCGCTTAGTATTGAACAACGCATTGCTCAGCTCATGATTGTTAGGGCCAACCAACCCGACAAACCCTATCGCGACGACATTTCCGGACTCATTGAGCAATACAATATTGGCGGAGTTTGCTTTTTTAAAGGCACGCCAAAATCGCAGTTGTATCAAACCAACAAATGGCAACAAAACGCCCGAACGCCCCTTTTCATTACCATTGATGCCGAATGGGGCCTGGCCATGCGCCTCGGACAAACCATTGCCTATCCTTATCAAATGACATTGGGCGCTATTCAAGACGATGATTTGATCAACGAAATGGGGCGCCAAATTGCCGAACAATGCAAACGGATGGGAATTCACATGAATTTTGCCCCCGTGGTGGATGTGAACAGCAATCCGGAAAACCCGGTAATCGGCATGCGAAGCTTTGGCAACGATCCCGAATTGGTTGGCCGAAAGGGCTTGGCCTATACTCGCGGGCTTCAGGGCAATGGTATTTTTACCACTGCAAAACACTTTCCGGGGCATGGCGACACCCAAAACGATTCGCACTACAGCCTGCCCATCCTAAATCACAACCGTACACATTTCGATTCCATCGAACTCAAACCTTTCCGCCACCTCATCGAAAACGGTTTACTGGGCATCATGACAGCCCACCTCAACGTACCGGCGCTCGATCCGGCCAAAAATTTACCTTCCAGCCTATCGGAAAAAATTACAACGGGAATTCTTAAAAACGAACTTGGCTTCAACGGACTTATTGTTACCGACGGGCTTGATATGAAAGGCGTTACCTCAGTGCAACCTTCGGGAAAGATCGAACTCATGGCATTGAAAGCCGGCAACGATCTGCTCTTATTGCCCGAAAACGTGGCACTGGCCATTAGCACCATTAAAGAAGCCCTGGCAAATGGCGAACTCGCCATGGAACGCATTGAAGAAAGCTGCAAAAAAGTGCTGATGTTTAAATACAAAGCCGGATTAAACCAATACCGCCCTGCACTGATTGAAAACATCGAAAACGATCTGAACAAAAAAGCATACAAGG
>CAYYDS010000239.1:0-1418 GCA_964470665.1 uncultured Lentimicrobiaceae bacterium | reverse complement strand
ATAATACCATTGCTTTTGTAAACTGGCTTTCGAAAGAAAAAAGCATCACCTTCAACCTTTTTGCCGCTCCCTACGCGCTGGATCTTTTCAAAATCAACGAAAACTTCAAATCCATCTTAATTGGATATCAAGACAGTCAGGAAGCACTGCAATCTGTAAGGCAAATCATATGCGGCCAACTCAGCCCCAAAGGAAAGCTTCCGGTAAGCCTGAAATGCGGCTTTCAGGTGGGCAGCGGGCTAGATTTTATGTCCATCACAGGCAAAAACAGCCTTCCGTTGACTTTGCCCGAAAATAAAACAGTAAAAACTGAAGATCAAACCGCCGATAATTTTTTTTTCGCCAGATAGATTCCATCGCTAATGATGGAATCAGGAAAAAAGCTTATCCCGGCTGCCAAATTCTGGCCATACATAAAGGGAAGATCATTTACGAGAAGTCGTTTGGTTTCTTAACCTACGACAGCATAGAAGCCGTAAACAGCCAAACCTTGTACGACTTGGCAAGCCTTACCAAAGTATTGGCTACCACATTGGCTACCATGAAGTTGTATGACGATTCGCTGCTTTTTATGAGTCAAACTTTGGGCGATTTTTTGCCATTTTTGAAAAAAACCGACAAAGGACTTCTTCGCATTTACGACGTACTAACCCATCAATCGGGCTTGGATGGATGGATACCATTTTACTTAAAAACCCTAACAAATGGGCAACCCGACACAGCACTTTACCACAGCAAAACCGACCCCGATTTTTGCCTACGTGTGGCCGAGCAGCTTTACCTCAATAAAAAATACCGCTACACCATTTTTAGCCAAATAGCCACAAGCAAGCTCAAAAAAAAGGAATACCGCTACAGCGACCTCGGTTTCATTCTCTTGCCTACCATAATCGAACTACTTACTAATCAGCCGTTTGACGATTACGTTTCAACTTCCTTTTATATGCCTCTGGCATTGGACAGGATCGGTTTTCAACCTTTAAAAAAATTCGCAAAGGCCGAAATCGCACCTACCGAAAACGACAAAGAGTATCGCAAGCAACTGCTTCGCGGCGATGTGCACGACCCGGCAGCCGCAATGCTCGGAGGAGTTTCGGGGCATGCCGGGCTTTTTGGCAATGCCGCATCGGTCGGGCGTATCATGCAAATGCTCCTCAACAAAGGCGAACTCGACGGCCAAAGGCTGTTACAAGCCCAAACGGTAGATTTTTTCACAAAAACACATTTCAAAAAACCTGCGCCAACACACGCAAACCTTAAACCAAAGTTTTAAAAAACCATTATCATCGCCAACAACAATCAAACCACACTCAGCCCAGCCACCCGCCTGCCAGTGGTATATCATGAGCACATTCGTCACAATGTGTTATCTGGCAAAGGGCTGCCTTCGCCCTGCTTGTCACCATTTGTGCCATGAC
>CAYYDS010000238.1:0-4055 GCA_964470665.1 uncultured Lentimicrobiaceae bacterium | reverse complement strand
AAAAGCTGTTATTTGACCGGCAAAGATACGCAGAAGTCGAGAAAAAAATGCGGTAGTTCGGTGCATCCTTTCAGAAAGTGGAAGGGGGTTTAAGAGAAAATCAAGGCAAACCGCCAGGCCTGTTTTGGCTTCCGGACATTTGGAATTTGAGCGCCTTATTGCTGGTTTTCCGCATATTAACACTATTTGACATTTTTGTTCCAAAGCGAAACGGCTTTTTTTGTAATCTTGCAGCCTTTAATTTAAGTACAAGCCATATTAAACTTTCACCTCAAGCTTTAAGCTCCCGCGCATGGAAATACTCGTCAAAATATTGCAGCTGATCATGAGCCTTTCGATCTTAGTGATCATCCATGAATTTGGCCATTTTGCTGCAGCCAAGATTTTTAAAACCCGTGTTGAAAAGTTTTACCTATTTTTCAACCCTTGGTTTTCGCTATTCAAATTCAATTACAAAGGCACCGAATACGGCATGGGATGGCTTCCGTTGGGGGGTTATGTGAAAATTGCCGGGATGATTGACGAATCAATGGACAAAGAGGCCATGAAGCAAGCGCCGCAGCCCTGGGAGTTTAGAACCAAACCGGCCTGGCAACGGCTGATTATCATGCTGGGCGGAGTGATTATGAATGTGGTGCTGGCATTTTTGATCTATATTGCCATGCTGTGGGTTTATGGCGAACAATATTTGCCTACCTCCGAGGCCAACAAATATGGCCTGGCTGTTGATTCGCTGGCACGCGAATTTGGCCTCCAAAACGGCGATAAAGTGTTGGCCGTTGACGGCAAAACCATCGAAGATTTCAATAAAATTCCCGTTACGCTGATACTCGAAAACGCGAAAACAATGGATATTGAGCGTAACGGCGAGCGTTTTACGCTCCAACTGCCCGAAGGCGCCGTTGGCAAACTGGTGAAACACAAATCGCCTTTCCTATCGGTACGCATTCCGTTTATTGTAGAGTCGTTTCCCGAAACCTCTGCCGCCCGCGAAGCAGGATTGCGCCCCGGCGACAGCCTTCTGGGGATCAACAATCAGCTGATACGTTATTTTCAAGACTTTCGCGATGCCATACAGCAATATAAAGGACAGGAAGTACACATCAGCGTAATACGCGGCACCGACACCCTTATGTATGCCATGACGGTGCCCGAAGCAGGTTTTATCGGCGTATTTCCGCAACAAAATTTAGAGCGCTTTTTCACGCTGAACCAAAAATCGTATAACATTGCCCAGGCCATACCTGCCGGAATGGCCAAAACCATTGACGGCATTGGCGGATACCTCAAACAGCTCAAACTTATTTTCTCGCCCGAAGTGAAGGCATACGAAAATGTGGGCGGATTTATCACCATCGGCAGCATTTTTCCGGCTCAGTTTCACTGGGAAAGCTTCTGGCGCCTCACGGCTTTCCTCTCCATCATGCTTGCCGT
Source organism: uncultured Lentimicrobiaceae bacterium (assembly GCA_964470665.1). Taxonomy (GTDB): domain Bacteria; phylum Bacteroidota; class Bacteroidia; order Bacteroidales; family F082; genus JALNZU01. The sequence goes on along the minus strand of CAYYDS010000238.1, from coordinate 2,621 downwards.
GCTTAATTTGCTGCCCATTCCGGCGCTCGATGGAGGACATGTGGCCTTTTTGATGTTTGAAATCGTTACGCGCCGCAAACCAAACGATAAATTTATGGAAGTGGCCCAGATTATTGGCATGGCGCTGCTTTTTGCCCTGATGATCTATGCCAACGGAAACGACATCATAAAACTGTTTAGGTAATAGCCTGTTTAAAGGCAAACTCTTTTTCTTCAGGAAGTAATTCTACGCCGTGCTGCTTTGGCGGCTAACATTCAATTTAGAAACTTTTCCACAAAAAAGCTTGCGTTAAATCGCTGCTCTAACCAATTATTCTCGTTGAATATTAGCAACATAGCCCGATTTGTGTTTTCATTTTTTTATATTTCATAATATGGATGTATTTTTGAAAAAAAAACACATGAAAATACTTGTAACAGGCGGCACCGGCTACATCGGTTCGCATACGGTTGTCGAACTTCAGCAGCAGGGCTTCGAAGTGCTCATTGTGGACAATCTTTCCAACTCGCAAGCCTCTGTGGTTGATGCCATTGAACAAATTACGGGCAAGAAACCCGCGCTCGAAGTGTTTGATCTGGTTGATCGGGACAAAACCGACGACTTTTTCAAACGGCACAGCGACATCGTTGGCGTTATTCATTTTGCGGCCTATAAAGCCGTAGGCGAATCGGTAGCCCAACCTCTGCTTTATTATCGCAACAACTTGGTTTCGCTCCTCAATATATTGGAAAGCATGGATCGTTATAAGGTCGAAAATCTGGTGTTTTCCTCGTCCTGCACGGTTTACGGCCAGCCCGACACCTTGCCGGTAAGCGAAAAGGCGCCCATAAAAAAGGCCGAGTCGCCTTATGGCAATACCAAGCAGATTTCGGAAGAAATCATTCAGGACAAGCTGAAGGCCGGTCAATTAAAAGCCGTTGCGCTGCGTTATTTCAACCCTATCGGTGCGCACGAATCGGCCCTTATTGGCGAGCTTCCGCTTGGCGTACCCAATAATCTGGTTCCGTTTATTACGCAAACCGCTTTTGGAATCCGCAAGCAGCTCAGCGTATTTGGCAACGATTACAATACGCCCGATGGCACTGCCATTCGCGATTACATCCATGTGGTTGATTTGGCCAAAGCACATGTGATCGCCGTAAAACGAATGATTGAAAACCGGATGAAAGCCAATTTTGAAGTATTCAACTTAGGAACAGGCAATGGTTTTTCGGTGCTCGAAGTGATCAAATCATTCGAAAAAGTTAGCAATCAGAAACTAAATTATGCCATCGTTAGCCGCCGGCCGGGCGATGTGGAACAGGTTTGGGCCGACGCCTCGCACTCGAATAAAGAATTGGGCTGGAAAGCACAAAAAAGCCTCGACGAAATGAATGCCTCAGCCTGGAAATGGGAACAATACTATCGCAACAAGCAAAACAAATAAAAGCAAAAATTTATCAAATATGAAAAAAATACTCATCACCGGAGGCGCCGGGTTTATTGGCTCGCATCTGGTTCGGCTTTTTGTCAATAAATATCCTGATTATCAAATCTATAATCTGGACAAACTAACCTATGCCGGAAATTTGTTCAACCTGAAAGACATTGAAAACAAAGCAAACTATCATTTCATTAAAGCCGATATCGTTGACAGCGAAAAAATTTTCGAATTGTTTGCTGCTCACCGGTTCGACGGCGTAATTCATCTGGCCGCCGAGTCGCATGTTGACCGCTCTATTTCGAACCCGATGGAGTTTGTAATGACCAATGTGATTGGAACGGTAAACCTGCTGAATGCCGCACGCCATCAATGGAAAGACAATATGGCCGGAAAACGCTTTTACCATGTGTCAACCGACGAAGTTTACGGCTCGCTGGGCGAAACAGGCTTTTTTTACGAACATACGGCCTACGATCCGCACAGCCCCTATTCGGCATCAAAAGCCAGCAGCGACCATTTTGTGAGAGCCTACCACGATACCTTCGGTTTGGAAGTTGTTGTTTCCAACTGCTCCAACAATTACGGCCCGAATCAATTTCCCGAGAAACTTATTCCGTTGTTTATCAATAATATTCGCCACAATAAACCGCTGCCTGTTTACGGAAAGGGCGAAAACGTGCGCGACTGGCTTTATGTTGTGGATCATGCACGGGCCATTGACCTTATTTTTCACGAAGGCAAAACCGGCGAAACCTACAACATTGGCGGGCATAACGAATGGAAAAACATTGACCTGATTAAAGTAATGTGCCGCGTGATGGACCAAAAGCTGGGGCGTGCAACGGGAAGCTCCGAACAACTGATAACCTATGTGAAAGACCGCGCCGGCCACGATTTGCGCTACGCCATTGATTCGGGAAAACTGCAACGCGAATTGGGCTGGATACCCTCGCTGCAATTTGAAGAAGGCATCAGCCTGACGGTGGAATGGTATTTGCAAAACCAGCAATGGTTAGATGAAGTAACCTCGGGCAACTATCTGAATTATTACGAACAACAATACACAAACCGATAAAAAGCCCTTAGGGATATATTTTTCGCGGCATTTTTTTCTTTCCCGAAACCAACCCGCATTAACCGCCGCGGCTGGAGGCACGGCTGGTGCGCGGCTGGCGCGCGTCTCCAGACGCGTGCCCC
>CAYYDS010000237.1:3312-4068 GCA_964470665.1 uncultured Lentimicrobiaceae bacterium | reverse complement strand
TTGAGTTCCATTCTTGCCGAATCGGGAAAGTTTATTTTATGAAACACTACGCTTTCAATATCAGCCGTAAGCAACAAAGCCCGGAACGGCTGCAGAGGAATGGTTTTGGTGATGGTTTTGCCGGGAGGTTGCAGGCATCCAAATGAATTTTTTTTGCAACTTGCAAGCAATGACAATATGCTCATTGCCAGCAATATAACCTTTATTTTCGTAACGAAATAACGCTTTTTTGTCATTGCCTCAGAGTTTCAGTTTGTGGTTGTCGCGCCGTTTGTAGTAAATGTTGTCCCAGCGATAGCCCAGCCCATAGCCGATAAAATCGGCGCGGCCGCCATGTGCCGTAAGGGCAATCACACCAAAAAAGCGATCGGTAAAATGGTATTTCATGCCTGCTTTTTGATAGGCTATTCCATCCGATTTTTCAGCTCCACCAAGGTGAAAACCCAGATCAAAGATAAAAGAAGTTTTCGAGAGTACCATTTCATACGCAATACTCAGGCCGGGTTTTAGCAAATCGAAAGCGTTGTTATATAAGGTGTCGCCTTGCACCATTGCGCGGTTGTCCAGCACCCCTTTATCCGATCCATCATAAGTAAGCTCTATACCAAGGCCATATTTGCCTTTTAACGAGTGGGGAATCATCAGCCTGAAAGCGGTATTCGACACATAATAACGTTTGCCTAATTTCTGGCGCATGTCAATCGTGCCAAACGACTGCATGATTTCGTAGGAAAAATGCTTTTTGTTGTCGTATTC
>CAYYDS010000237.1:2432-3302 GCA_964470665.1 uncultured Lentimicrobiaceae bacterium | reverse complement strand
TCATACAAGCGTAAAACGGGCAAAAATTTGAGCGAAAGATAAGGATTCGGAGGGCTAAGGTAATAGTTGATGCCGGCAACGGCCGAAACGATGTTGAGGCCATAATTGGGTGTTTTGGTAGAGCCGTTTGAAAAATGGGTAAGGCCGGCTGCTGCAATAAAAGTAAAACGCGGACTGAGCGTTTTGCGGTAATCGAGAAATAGGCTTGCTGCTGCATTGAGGTGGCTGCCAATGGCAAAATTGCGGTAGTTTTCAACCGGATCAAACTTTTCGCTTAGATAGCCAAGCCCCATGCCTAAACGGAAATTTAAGCGGTTGTTTACATCTGGGGTGAGCGGAAAATTAATAAAAGGATAAAGTGCGTAAACTTTTCCTATTTCCCTGAAATCTCCCATACCGGAATAAAAAAACGAAAATCCAATTGTTGGATAGCCGTAGAGCGCTTCCCAACGCTGACGGCCAAAGGTGGACTTCTGAAAAGCAAGCTCCAAAGACGGAAAGCTGGCGTTGAAGTATTCGAGTTCCTTGTGGTGGTGAAGGTAAAAGCCGTAATGCCCCCGCACTTCGAGCTGATAATTATTGTCGGGCAGGGGAGGTCGGGGCTGTGCTTCGGCATAATGTGCCGAAAACAAAAGCATCAGCATCGCAACAAGCCCATTGCGCATGACTCGCGGCAAAACGTAATGCAGTTTCAACGCCTTGCAACTATTGAAAACAGAATATTGTTCTTTCTTTGTAATGTTATCGCAACCTAAAGTTAAAAAATAAAGCCCGCAAAAGTAGCAAACCCTTGTTTAACGTGCAAAGCTTAAACGAACAAAAAGCTCGCTTGTTGTCATGCAGCACGCTTATTTTTCTTTTTTTACTTTT
>CAYYDS010000237.1:0-2422 GCA_964470665.1 uncultured Lentimicrobiaceae bacterium | reverse complement strand
AACCTATTTTTGCTCTTTTAAAAAAAAAGATATAAATGCGTGAAAAATTAGAAGCCTTTCAGCGCTTGCTTACCATTATGGACGAGCTGCGTGCCGGCTGCCCCTGGGATAAGGCACAAACCATCGAAAGTTTGCGTCATCTAACCATCGAAGAAACCTTTGAGTTGAGCGATGCTATTTTAGATCAGGATTTGGAGGAGGTAAAAAAAGAGTTGGGCGATTTGATGCTTCACATCGTTTTTTACGCCAAAATTGGCTCCGAGCTCAACGCTTTCGACATAGCTGACGTGCTCAACAGTATTTCTAACAAGCTGATAATAAGGCATCCGCATATCTATGGCGAAGTGAAAGTAGCCAATCAGGAAGATGTGAAATCAAACTGGGAAAAGATAAAGCTAAACGAAGGCAAAAAATCGGTGCTCGAAGGTGTGCCCGGCAGTTTGCCGGCATTGCTGAAGGCCTACAGGATGCAGGAAAAGGCCGGAGGCGTGGGCTTCGAATGGCGCCACACGGATGATGTTTGGGAAAAAGTGCAGGAAGAACTTGGCGAACTTCGCCAAGAGGTAAAACAAAATGCTCCTGCCCATCGCCTCGAAGACGAGCTTGGCGATCTGCTATTTGCAATCGTAAACTACGCACGCTATATCGGCGTAAATCCCGAAGACGCTCTGGAACGCACCAATCGCAAGTTTAAGAAACGTTTTCAGTTTATCGAAAAAAAGGCCGAATCCATGGGGAAAAAACTTCACGATATGGAGTTGGAAGAAATGGACAACTATTGGAACGAAGCAAAAAATAACGGCATCTAAAGCAAAAAAATATCGGAGTAGCAGCATATATTATTTCGGAGCTTATTGAGCAAATTTATGCGATGAGGGTTAGCCTATTCCTGTTTTTAATAAATTGCAGTATTTATTTTTAAAAGCTTATTCAACTATTTATTATACTGCCTTATAGCATTTCATTCTCAATTCTATTTTAGAATGATTAAAAATTAAATGGAGATACAACGAATAGCCCAACTTCTTTGTCTGATTAGCATGGGAGCCTATTTCTGGATGGTCACCTGCTTTTTATAAACCAATTAAAAAATGTTGCTAATATGAGAACAATTTTTCTTTTATACACTGCTCTTTTTCTGTCATATCATGGTTATGCCCAGGTAGTTACAAAATATGCACTCAGCCAAATCAAAGAAAAGGATGGAACGGAATACCGACTGCTTGGCTACAACGACGATCTGCTGCTAAAAACGGTAGAAGAGCAATTATGGGATGGCATCCTGCTTAGGGATACCCTTAGCTATGATGCCTCGAATCATGTGGTGAAAATCAATACACACCAATTTATTGATGGGGTTTGGCGTAATGTGTATTACATTGATTATACTTATGATGCAAATGGCAATCTGAAAACGCGGGCAAACTACAATAATTTTGGCGGATTTGAATTGGGAGGCATTTACACCTATTATTACGAAAACAACCGACTCACTTATTGGGAGCTTGATATGGGCGACCCCAGCCCCGTTCAGGTTTGCAACCTAACTTACAATGAAGCCGGCCAGCTTATACAGGAGATCGGAAAAGCAGGTTTTTCGGGGCCACTCGAAAATTCGTGGAAGATAGAGTTTCAATACAATGCCGATGGGAGCTTAAAAAAACTGCTCAATTATTTCTGGATGACAACCAGTTGGGCATTAAGCAGCACCGAATTGTTTACATATGATGAAAACCAAAATTGCAAAATTTGGGAACACAAAGACGGCAATACCGTAACGAATAAATTGGTGTATGGCTTTAACCTCGATATTACAAACGAGCAACTTATTCTGCCCGTCAATCCGGAGTGGCAAAGATCTGTTGAAAACTTTGTGGTAGCCAACAACATGGTTACGGTAAGGCATTGGTACACCATTGATCAAAATACCAGTCAATTGGTTTATATCACCGATTATAACTACGACTACGAAACCATAAACCTAACTAATGTTCCTGAAGTTGAGTCTTTTGTAAATTCAATTCGTCTCTTTCCAAACCCATCTTCCGATTATATTACCCTAAGCGGACAAAATGCAATGGTGGGTAGCTACGAAATTTTAGATCAAAGCGGAAAACAGCTTAAAATCCAATCGGGCTTGCAAAATAAAGAAACAAAAATCAATATTTCCGACCTCAAACCGGGCGTATATTACCTTCGGGTATTTAACAAAGGCCAATTGGCCACCGAAAGGTTTATCGTAAAATAAAACAAAAACCCCGTTTAAGCATATTCAGCTCTTAAACGGGGTTTTTCTTCTTCCTTCATAACGAAAAGCCCTTCCATGCATAGTGCCTAGAGGCTAAAAACGACTTTAAACGCTGTTTAATGCCTTGTTTAATTGCCAATTATTTTCATTTATCACCCTTTCAGTTCCTAAAAC
>CAYYDS010000236.1:0-4099 GCA_964470665.1 uncultured Lentimicrobiaceae bacterium | reverse complement strand
ACTTTCAAGATTAATGTCAACAGCAATCTGCTTCAATTCGTTGAATTGACTAATAAAACAGGCTTTACCGGGCCAAATTATCAGGCCTACCAAAATGGTAATCTGCTTAGTATCGTTTACTTCGATACCGGCGACGGGTATAAGCCAAACGGAAAAATCTTTGACATGAAATTTAACTATACCGGAGCCGCCAATACTACCCTTGCCTTTGGCAATGGAAATGAGGTAACCTACGGTATTTTCCCTGTTTCAAATATCACCTATACGGGCGGCGTTGTAACCACTACAATGCCAATCCCCGACCCGGTTGTGAAAATCAGCGACGTGATCACAGCGCCCGGCGCAGTGAATGTTGCTGTTGAAATGTTGAATTTTACCAACAACATCAACTCGCTGACCTTCAAAATTGATGTGCCGGCAGAATTGGTTCAGTTTGTTCAGCTTTCGAATACCGATCCGGGTTTTGCTTCGGGTACTTTTATGTACAACCATACCGGTGATGTTCTGAATATTCAATGGCAAACTACCGGCGCCGGCTTTTTGCCCACCGGAAAAGTTTTTGACCTTACTTTAAGCTATCATGGCGGCTTTAATACCGAACTGCTTTGGCTCCCCGGTAGCGAAGTTACCTATTTGGCAAACCCCGTTTCCAATATTTCCTTTATCAAAGGAAGCATCACTCAGGTTCCTGCTGTCGGCACCGTCCAAATCGGATCGGCCGATGCCTCAATCGGTGATGGCGTGAGCTTGCCTCTTACTTTTAACGGCGCCGGCCTAAACGATGTTTCGGCCTTTACCCTCTTCCTGAAATATGATCCTTCGCGTTTGACTTATCTGGGTTATACCGATGCATTCGATGCCGGAATTCAGGCAAACCATACCCTTAGCCAGGGCTTAATTGCCTTTGCATGGAATGGCGCCCCTGCTGACCTGAGCAACGACCAGATCTTAAAACTTAACTTTGCTTACCTCGGACCCGATGCCACAAACATCGAATTTATACCCGGATGCGAAGTAAACAATGCACTCGTACTGCCGCTGGCAGTTACCTATACCAATGGCCAGGTAAATCCTGTTGCTTCAACAAAAGTAATTGAACTCGAAAGCGTGAGCGCATTCCCCGGACAAGCAGTGATCGTTCCGATCAAAGCTACCGACCTGGGTACCGTTGGCGCTATTGACCTCAAAGTTAATTTCGACAACAGCAAACTTACTTTGGTTGAATATAGCTTTGCACAATTAAATGGCGAATGGACAAGCAATGCCGGTGTAAACGCTGTATCTTTCAAATGGCAATCAAACGACGGAGCAACCATTGCCGACGGTGCGATTATTAATTTGAAATTCCTATATTTAGGTGGCGGCGTTGCTCAGATGAACTTTGTTCCCGTAACAGCAGTTACCGGCACAAACGGTTTACCTGTCAACGTAAACTTTGTAAACGGTACGGTTAGCCCGGATTCGGGTAATGCCACCGCTACAATCGGCGTGGTAAATAACTGCGAACAGAATACGGCAATCGTTCCTGTTACGCTGGCAAATCTGCCGAGTGTTACCTCCTTTACCTTCCCGATTAATTTTGATGGAAGTGTTTTGACATTTGTTGAATTAGCCAATGTTAACCCCTTGTTAACCGGTCTCGAAATCAACTACAACGCCAACAGCGTAAAAATTGAATGGCATAGCCTCGTTGGGAAAGACCTCAACGGCAAGTTATTCGACATGGTATTTGATTATAAAGGTATGGTTACAGCTGTTAGCTTTGCCCCCGATAGCGAAATTACCGGTGAAGGCGGCGCCTTCTTGCCCGTTACTTTCGTGAACGGCCAGGTGGATTGCAACATAGATTATCGCGTTCTTACCCTTGCTGTTACCGGAAACGGTAGCGTTGTGGTGAAAGAAGACGGAACGGTTTTAAATCCGGATACCCCAAACGGAAATACATTCACTGTATTTTACGGCGCTGTTCTTACCCTTGAAGCCACCGGCGAAGAAGGATGGGAATTTGCCAACTGGGTAGGCTCGGTAAACAACCTTAACTCGGCCACTACTACCGTAAACATGATTAACGATTTTGCCATAACCGCAAACTTTACGATGATTGACTATACGCTGAGCTTAGTTGCCAATCCTGTTGCAGGCGGCACCTTAACCGGCGATGGAATCTATCATTTTGGCGATGCAGTTGAGGTAAATGCCGTTTCAAATACCGGATGGGCCTTTGTAAACTGGACAGACGCTGCGGGTGTGGTTGTGGCTGCTACAGCTACACACACTTTCAGCATGCCTTCGAGCGACCTGAGCCTTACCGCCAACTTCGAACTGATTGACTACACCCTTAGCCTAGTCGCTAGCCCCGTTGCCGGTGGAACCGTTACGGGCGAAGGAGTTTACAATTATGAAGATGAGGTAACTATCGGCGCAGTTGCCAACACAGGTTATGCCTTTGTAAACTGGACAGACGCTGCCGGTGTGGTTGTAGCTACAACAGCTGCCCATACCTTTAGCATGCCGGCCAACGATTATAGCCTTACCGCCAACTTTGCACTGATAGACTACAGCCTTACCGTTGCTGCCAGCCCCGTTGCCGGTGGAACCGTTACGGGCGGTGGAACCTATCATTATGGCGATCAGGTAAGCATCAACGCCGTTGCTGCTACAGGCTATTCTTTCGTTAACTGGAAAGATGCTGCCGGTGTGGTTGTAGCTACTACAGCTGCCCATACCTTTAGCATGCCGGCTAACGATTATAGCCTTACCGCCAACTTTGCACTGATAGACTACAGCCTTACCGTTGCTGCCAGCCCCGTTGCCGGTGGAACCGTTACGGGCGGTGGAACCTATCATTATGGCGATCAGGTAAGCATCAACGCCGTTGCTGCTACAGGCTATTCTTTCGTTAACTGGAAAGATGCTGCCGGTGTGGTTGTAGCTACTACAGCTGCCCACAACTTCAGCATGCCGGCCAACAACCTTGCGCTAACAGCAAACTTCACCTTAAATAGCTATACCGTAACCGTAGCTGCTAACCCCGCAAACGGCGGTACAGTTAGCGGTGGTGGTACCTATAACCACGGAAGCAATGTTACCGTTAACGCTGTTGCAGCTGCCGGTTGGGAATTTGTAAACTGGAAGAATGCTGCCGGAACCGTTGTTTCAACTTCAGCTTCGTACAGCTTCACAGCAACAGCCAACCTTGCACTTACTGCAAACTTTAACTTGGTGTTCGTTGCCAGCTTCCCCTATAGCCAAAACTTCGACGACGCTACTTTCCCGCCAATAGGCTGGTCTATTTTTGACGTTGATAATAACGCAACCGTAAGAACATGGGTGTCTTCAACCGCTCAAAATCATACCTCCGGCGGATCGAGATCAGCGTTCCATACCTATAGCCCCGCTTCGCAAACCGAAGACGGCTGGTTGGTAACGCCAAAAATCCCGCTTCCTGCAGGTATCCAAATTGAGCTTGCTTTCTGGAGCTACAACCAATTCCCAACCTATTACGGTAAAAACAGCGTATTGATTAGCACTACAAGCAACAACCCGGCTACAGGTAACTATACTGAAATATGGACGGTTGCATCTGTTACCTCTCCTTGGAGCGAAACGGTTGTTGACCTTACTGCTTATGCCGGACAAGATGTGTTCATCGCATTCAGATACCAAGGAAGCGATGCTCATGGTTGGTATTTAGATGACGTTTCGGCTTACGAAAAAATCGTAGCTCCTATTATCGGTGTTACTCCACAGTCATTAACAGAAACGCATTTAGTTCCTCCGGCCCAGATTACCACTCAGATGGTTACAATCAACAATACCGGCGGTGGCGATTTAACCTGGGATCTGACGGTGAATGCCGGTGGTGGAAAATCCGCTTTAAATACACTTGAAGATTATCAGTTACTGTTCGACCGCCTGATTGCCGAAGGCAAACTCGATCCCACAGTTCAGGAAGCAGACCGCGTAGAGGGTTATGTACCTTCAAATGAACCTTCAACTCCTTTTGATTATCAGTCGCTTGTAAGCGCCGACGCTACACGCGGTGAGCTTTACAATAACGGATCATTCATTACGCATCCCGGAGGCGGAGCAGGCGGAA
>CAYYDS010000235.1:0-4100 GCA_964470665.1 uncultured Lentimicrobiaceae bacterium | reverse complement strand
ATTATAAGGTATTGCGGCGCTACGGCTACATAACATTGGTTGAGTGCCGCCTCGAAACAGGGCGCACGCATCAGATTAGGGCGCACTTCAGGTATTTAGGGCATCCGCTTTTCAACGATGCGATGTATGGAGGTAATGCGGTTTTAAAAGGCACAACTTTTAGCAAATACCGTCAGTTTGTCGAAAACTGTTTCAGCATTATGCCACGCCAGGCGCTTCATGCCAAAACCCTCGGCTTTAAGCATCCCTTTAGCGGGCAAAATATCTCCTTCAACAGTGATTTACCGCTTGATTTTCAATCTCTTATTGAGAAATGGGAAAAATACCTTCAGCACCGTCCGTTAGCCGGCGAAGGCGAGGAAAGCGCAGTCAACTAATTAACGTATCAAGCTGAATTTCAGTGTTTTCTCGATCTTAACATCGCGGATAACGATGATGTAATTTCCGTTTAACATTTCGTCGGGAAGCTTCACATTCAAGTGAGTGCCTTTTGACTCAAATACGTTTTTGTATTTGTCGTCGTCGTGGTTTGAAATCACCATTCGGCCAAAAGTATCATATACTTCAAGCTCAATTTCGTTGGAAATATCAACGCCAAAAGAAAGGGTAAACTCTTTGCTTGCCGGGTTTGGGTATAGAAAAGGTTTAACACGGATGTAGTCCTTTTTCACCAAGGTATCCGTTCGGTGGTCGTTTGCTACAACAAGGTTTACATCAAAATTGCCATAATGGGTATATTGAACGGGGTCGGGTTTTTCTTTGTTGCTGGTTTCGGGTTTTCCGCCTTGGAAAATCCATTCAAAAGTGTTGATGGTACCAGAAGAAAGGTTATCGAACTCAACAAATTGATTTATTGAAATTTCCTGACGTTTTGCCGCAAAGTCGGACTGAACCGAAAAAAGGTCTGAATCGAGTCCGCCAATGGCTTCCACATTGCTTTGATTGGGGTCGAGCCAGGGGGCAAGTTTTGCAGCGTCATCGCTACCGTTTGAAGCCCACGAATAGCTGAATTTTCCATAAAAGTCAACTCCGTCGGTGTCGTCGCAGGAGGTTGTTCCGCCGGTTAAGGCGCCAACAATCAAACCATCGGCATTGAAGAGTGGCGATCCCGAGCTTCCGCCCTCGGTTACCCCAAAACCGTTTTCGGTAGCTGCCCATTTAAGTCTCCAATAACGTCCGTTTGGCGAAGTACCTCCCATTGCGTAGTCGCTTGAGGTTAGGGGCGAGCTAAAAGTGGATATCTTCTTAATGTCGCCATCCGGATGATGTATGCCCACGCCCGAAGCAGCCGGCAAAGCCGCCCGCGACCAGCCGTTGAAATAAGGCTGATAGGCCTCCGGCACATTTTGCAAAAGCCGCAATAGCTTGAAATCGGAACTGCCATCAACGCTGCCCGTTGTTTTTGCAACCAATTGGGCGCCCGTCATGCTTTGTTGTTTTGAAGGCTCTGTAAGAGGTTTAGCACAATCTGCAGCCTCATAATTAAACAGAAAAAGCCACTGTGTATAGTCGTCAACACTGGCCTGAGCCCCGCAATGATTGGCCGTGAGGAAAAATGGCGTGCGATCTTCGCGTGCATTGTTTACCAACGAGCCACTGCAATAATACAAGGTTGTGCCCTGCTTGACGATAATGCGCGCCACCCCGCGTTTTTGCTTTTGCCAATTGGCGCCTTCCGAGCAATTGACATTTACTTCGCATTGGCCCGATGTGCCAAATCCTAAACCCGATTGGCTCGATTTCATCATACCTATCTCGCTGATTATCAAACTATAATCATTTGCATCCAAAGCTGTTTGAAATTGAAGCAAAACCGGAACGGCCGGCAAAGTTCCAATCGCAAACGGGCCGGCCTGTGCTTGGCTTTGATGGGTAAAAGCGCCGGCTAGCAGCTCGCCTTCGGCTGACAGCACAAAGAGCTTTCCTAAGCTTCCGGGATCGAAAACGCTGAAATACAGATTCATCTCGTCCATACCCGAAGGTAAAATTTCAAGCTGCCAAGCCTTTAGGTTCCGTTTCTGGTCAATCATCCATTGTCCGGACGAAAGTATATTTACTTCAACCTTTGAGGTAATGCCGGCTAAAGGCAGGCTCTCCTGAAATTTAGCGCCTGTGTTGAAAGCGCTTTCGTCCCATTCCACCTTTATGGGCCGGGCCTGCCGGGAAGAAACAAATTTCAAAGGCTTTTCAGGAAAACCAATCTGTGCATCAACAAGTTGGCTAAAGAGTAAAAACAAAACAACACTCAACAGCGCTTTCAAAATGACTTTTATGGATCGAATCATATGTTTTCTTTTTCTGGCTTAAAGATAGCGAAAATGTATTATTAAGAGTCAGTTGTGGTGAAAAAAGGAAATAAAAGCCTTGAATCAGGATAAATCCTCTTTTAAAAAAGCATTTTGTTTTCTTCGTCGGGCAGCCGCAATGGCAAGCTGGCCAAGGGCAATGCCGCCGTCGTTGGCAGGAATTTTTGCCGGAGAGTAAACTTCAAACCGCTGATTTTCCAATAGTTGTATTGCATTCTCCAACAAATATCGGTTTTGAAACGTGCCCCCCGACAGCACTACTTTATTAATATTGGTTTCTTTTCGAAGTCGTTTCGACACGTCTAAAATTAACGCAATCAGGGTGTTGTGAAATTTTGTTGCGATAAGGCTTAAAGGTATATTATTTTTTATGTCTTTGATAATCAAGTAGAATAATTTCATCAGCTGCACCTCACCATCTTGTTCATCGTAAAGGTATTTCGATTTACAATCTTTGATTACCATCGCTTCGAGCCGCATTGGTGCTTCGGCATGAAAGCCGGCCCTGACACAAAGGCCGGTGAGTGCTGCAACGGCATCAAACAAACGACCTGCGCCCGAGCTTAAAGGGCAATTGATCTTTTTTTCGAGCGCCAGCAAAACCCAGTTCAGCTCATCGGGGCTCACCTCTTTCAGGAAAGGCAAGTCCATTTCCAAAAAATCGTGTCCAAAATATTGCTTAAGGTAAGACACCGCTGTTCGCCAGGGTTCTTCGATTACTTTGTCGCCACCGGGCAGCATCACCGGTTTCAAGTAAAATTTGCGTTCGTAGTTTTCCAAATCGCATAGCAGAAACTCGCTTCCCCAAATGGTATTGTCGTCGCCAAGGCCGGTTCCGTCGAGGGCAATTCCGATCACTTTTTCATCTAACCCATGCTCGGCCATACAAGCGGCAATATGTGCATGGTGATGCTGCACGGCAATTACCGGCAGGCCCAGATTGCGGCCATAAACTGTGGAAAGGTAATCGGGGTGCATATCCACGACAGCCAGTTCGGCCTGCAATTTGAACAAATTGCTGAACCGGCTTGCCGATTCGCAATAAAAATCGAAGGTTTCGGCATTTTTAAGGTCGCCGATATGTTGGCTCAAAATGGCCATATTATCTTTTCCGATAGCAAAAGTATTTGCCAGTTCGGCTCCGGCGGCAAAAATGCCTTCGGTATTCAAGTTTAATAAAACCGGCTCCGGAGCATAGCCGCGCGATCGGCGGATGAGCCGTTTTTTGCCCAAAGCGAGCATGAGTACCGAGTCGTCGGCACGGTTGTAGATTTCGCGGTTGTAACTCGCAATGTGATCGGCCAGCTGATGCAATGTGGCATATCCGGCCTGCTCGTCAATGCTTACCGGTTCATCGCTCAGGTTTCCGCTTGTAAACACGATAGCTCTGGTTTTCAGAGCGCTAAACAGCTGATAGTGAAGCGGCATATATGGCAACATAATGCCCGTTGTAGCCAGCCCGTTGCTTACCGGTTTTGGAAAAGGCCGCTTGTTTTTGAGCAATACGATGGGTCGTCGCCACGAGTTTAGGGCTGCTTCTTCTTCGGTTGAAACAAAAAAGTATTCTTTTATAATAGCTTCATCACTCATCATTGCAGCCATCGGTTTCCCGTCGCGGTGTTTTCGAAAACGAAGCCTATCCACTGCTTCGGCATTAAAGGCGTCGCAGAGCAAATGAATGCCACCCACCCCTTTTAAGGCAACAATTTGGCCGGCATCAATCCAATCTGCAAGCTTTTGCGGAATTTCTTCCGTTGCAAGTTGCTCTCCCACAATGTGATAAAGCGGGCCGCA
>CAYYDS010000234.1:0-4127 GCA_964470665.1 uncultured Lentimicrobiaceae bacterium | reverse complement strand
CAATATGGTGGGTGGTATTTATACCGTACTTTCAACTAAAGCCAACATTCAGCATGAACTTTTTGGCGACAACTACATCACCATCGGTCCCGATGTTTGGAAAGAAACTCATAAAAACCCATATTTCGTTGAAGACCCCCTGCTCTTTGCCGAGTGGAGGCAGCAATCTGCGCTCAAAGGGCTGAGATTCAAGGTTGGGCGTTGGAATATTAAAGGCTCCCCCATCGCCATTCTCATAGACTTTACCCCTCTGTTTCCCGAAAAAGACAACATATTCGCCCGTTTTTGGGAAACCTATCAGCTTGATTCCATCCATGGCCCTTGGGATTATGTCGAACCTGTGCTTTTTGGTTATGCCGCCGGACAGGTAATTGAAAGTTTTTACAATTATTTTCTTATGGGTTACGACAAAGTTGTGGCTCATTTTCATGAATGGATGACAGGCTCAGGCATCCTTTACTTAAAGAAATATTGCCCGCAAGTGGCCACCGTATTCACCACCCATGCCACCTATATGGGCAGGGCAATTGCCGGAAACAATCTTGCGCTATACCGCGATCTGGAAACTTTTAATCCGGTTATGATGGCCCAGCGCCTCAATATCACGGCGCAGCAATCGCTCGAAAGCCTTTCGGCGCGCGAAGCCGATGCCTTTACAACAGTAAGCGGAATTACGGCACGAGAATGCAAGCAGTTTTTAGGGCGTACACCCGACGTTTTGACTATCAATGGCTTTGACCCGGCTATTGTTGGAAATCAAAAAGAATTGGCAACAAAAAGAAAAAACGCGCGCAAAATTATCCTTCAGACCGCTTCGGTGCTTAGCGGGCAAAAACTGAACGACGACAGCTTGCTTGTGCTTACCAGTGGCCGCTACGAGTTTAAAAACAAGGGAATTGATGTTTTTATTGATGCATTGGCAAAACTAAACCGCGACCAAAGCCTTGAAAAACAAGTTGTGGGCATCATTGCCGTGCCGGCCAACAATGCTGGTCCAAACAAAGCCCTTCGCGACTGCCTTTCAAATCCCGAATGCACCGAAGTCGTTCCGCAATCGTATATGACACACTTTCTGCACGATATGGCCAACGATGCCGTTTTAAGCCGTATTCAGGAAGTAGGGTTAAGCAATAAAACAACCGACAAGGTTAAGATCATTTTTGTTCCCGTTTACCTCAAAGGCGAAGATGGCATTTTCGACATCAACTATTACGATCTCCTGCCGGCTTTCGACCTTACTGTATTTGCATCTTATTATGAACCATGGGGTTACACCCCGCTCGAAAGCATTGCTTTCGGTATCCCAACCATCACAACCAGCTTTGGCGGATTTGGCACCTGGGTAAAAGAAGGCGGAATGGAAGGCAAATCGGTAAGCGTTATCGAACGAACCGAAGACAACTTTAGCGAAGTAGTAAAGCAGTTGGCCGAACGAATTGACTTTTTCTCGAAACTCAAAGACGCCGATAAAAAAGAAATTGCCAAAGACGGTTTATCCATAGCCGAAAAAACATGGTGGAGCGAATCGTTAGACAACTATCTGAAATCGTGGGACATCGCATTAAACAAGCTGGATGACAGGGCAGAGTTTTATCAGATGAAACGACTAACCGACACCCTGCGGCCCTTGTATGCCGACAAACAAGATCAGCCCACATGGAAAAAGGTTCTGTTTCAGCCCGTTTACACCAAAGAGCTGAGCAAGCTCCATAAACTGGCGCAAAACCTGTGGTGGTCGTGGAACGACGACGCCATCAGTCTCTTCGAATCGCTCGACCCCAAAGCATGGCAGGCTGTGGATCACAATCCCATCCACCTGATGGAAAACCTCACCAGCAAACAGATGGAAGCCATCGAAACAGATGAGGCTTTTGTATCCCGCATCAATCAGGTTTACAACCGTTTCATAGCCTATATGGAAGGCGCATCAACAAGCACCGACCAGATTGCCTATTTCAGCATGGAATACGGATTGCACAAAAGCCTGAAAATATATTCGGGAGGCTTAGGTATTCTGGCAGGCGACTATTTAAAAGAAGCCAGCGACTCGGGCGTAAACCTGTTTGGCATTGGCTTGCTCTATCGCTATGGCTATTTCCAACAAGATATCTCCTCCTCGGGCGAACAGATAGCCGGTTATATGCCGCAAAAATTTACACACCTTCCGCTCGAACCGGTACGCGATGCCAATAACGAATGGATAACCGTGAAAGTAGCTCTGCCCGGGCGAACACTCACTGCCAAAGCTTGGAGAGTGCCCATCGGGCGCATTTCGCTTTACCTCTTAGATACCGATATTGAAGAAAACCAAAGCGACGACCGCAGCATCACCTATCAACTTTATGGCGGCGACAGCGAAATGCGCTTTAAACAAGAAATGATTCTGGGCATCGGCGGCATCAGGCTGATCGAAAAACTTGGCCTCGAACCTACCATTTACCACAGCAACGAAGGACATTCTGCCTTCATTGGCCTCGAACGTCTTAGAGTGCTAATGGACGAAAAACAGTTGAGCTTTGATGTAGCTAAAGAAATTGTCAGGCGATCAACGCTGTTTACTACGCACACACCTGTTCCGGCCGGTCACGACACCTTCGAAGAGCATCTTTTGCGCACTTATATGCCGCATTATGCCGAGCGATTGAACATTGGCTGGGACGAATTTGTCGGCCTTGGCCGATTTAGACCAAATGACAGCAGCGAAAAATTCTCGATGAGTGTGCTGGCAACCAATTTAAGCCAAGAAGTAAACGGAGTAAGTAAAATCCATGGCAGGGTTTCGCGCGATATGTTTCAGCCGCTCTACCCCGGCTACTTTGCCAATGAGCTGCATATCGGTTATGTTACCAACGGCGTGCACTACCCCACCTGGACGCAGTCGGCCATGAAAAAACTCTATCACAACCACCTTCCGGCAGGTTTTGAAACCGACCAGTCGAATCCCGAAAAATGGAAAGCCATTCAAAACGTGGAAGCCGAAAACATCTGGAAGGTAAGGATGCAGCTCAAAGAAGAACTCGTAAGCTATCTGAAAACCAAAGTCGAAACCGACCTAACCAAAAGGCAGGAAAGCCCGAAAATAATCCTTAAAACCATTGCCGCACTCAACTGTAAAGCATTGATTATTGGCTTTGCCCGCCGTTTTGCAACCTACAAACGTGCTCACCTGCTGTTTTCGAACCTCGAACGACTTGCACAAATTGTTAACAATCCCGACAAGCCGGTACTCTTTATTTTTGCCGGAAAAGCCCATCCCAACGACAAAGCCGGGCAAGATTTAATTAAAAAAATCATTGATGTTTCGAAAATGCCACTTTTCACCGGCAAAGTCATTTTCATCGAAAACTACGACATGGACCTTGGCAAACGCCTTACCAGCAGTTGCGATATCTGGCTCAACACCCCCACTCGGCCACTCGAAGCATCCGGCACAAGCGGCGAAAAAGCCATCATGAACGGCGTGCTAAACCTATCGGTACTCGATGGATGGTGGGCCGAAGGATTTAAACCCAAAGCCGGGTGGATGTTGCAGGAAGAAAAAACCTATACCAATCAGCAGTTTCAAGACGAGTTGGATGCCGAAAACATCTACAACCTGCTCGAAAGCGAAATTGTGCCGGCCTACTACGAACGCAACAGCAAAGATATCCCCGAACTTTGGGTGTCGTTTATCAAAAATAACGTTTCCGAAATTGTACCCCACTTCACGATGAAACGCATGCTCGACGATTATTTCGATCGCTATTACAACAAACTGATCAGCTCGGCACGCCAAAATATCGAAAAGAATTACGAGCCGGCTATCCGAATGGCTGAATGGAAACAAAAAGTAAAAAACGCCTGGGACAACATCGAAATCAAATCAGTAAAAGTACCCGACCCAACCATAAGACCGCTCGATTTTGGCGAAAATTTTGTAGCCGAAATCACCTTAAACGCCGCAGGTTTGGAACGTGGCGACATTGCCATTGAACTGATTTTCGGGCGAAAACTTCACGACAAAATCAGCGAAATTGTATTTATTGAAAAAATGGAAATCATCGGAAATAATGGCGATGAGGTTACTTATTACATCAATTCGCCGGTTTACCGCGCAGGAGTGTACGACTATACCTTCCGAATTTACC
>CAYYDS010000233.1:0-4146 GCA_964470665.1 uncultured Lentimicrobiaceae bacterium | reverse complement strand
GCAGAAAACAGAAGCCAACAACGCGAAGAAACGCTAAACCTCAAATTTGAGGAATACAACAAAAAACAAAAAGAGTATCAGCAACAGAAACAGGCACTTACAGATCAGGCCGCATTATTAAGCCGGCGTCAGGAAGAGTTGGACAAAGAAAAAGAAGAACTCGGAAAGATACAGGATCAACATCTTCAGCAGCTTGAACATATTTCGGGTATTTCGGCCGCTGAAGCCAAAGAACAGCTTATTGAAAGTTTGAAAGAAGATGCGCGCGCCGAGGCCATGGTTTACATCAAGGAAATAACCGAAGAAGCCAAGATGACGGCTGCCGGTGAAGCAAAAAAAATCATCGTCGAAACCATTCAGCGTACCGTTGCCGAACACACCATCGAAAACACCGTTACGGTATTCAACATCGAAAGCGACGAAATCAAAGGCCGCATCATAGGCCGCGAAGGGCGCAATATTAGGGCGCTCGAAGCCCTTACAGGCGTCGAAATTATCATCGACGACAGCCCCGACGCCATTTTGCTTTCGGGTTTCGACCCCGTTCGTCGCGAAATAGCACGCCTCTCGCTGCATAAGTTGGTCACTGACGGCCGCATCCATCCTGCACGTATCGAAGAAGTGGTAAATAAAACCGAAAAACAGATCGAACAGGAAATCATCGAAACCGGAAAGCGCACGGTCATAGACTTAGGCATTCACAACCTGCATCCCGACCTTGTGCGAATGGTAGGCCGAATGAAATACCGCTCCTCATACGGTCAAAACCTGCTTCAGCACTCGATAGAAGTAGCCAAGCTGAGCGCCACAATGGCAGCCGAACTTGGCCTGAACGTAAAAACCGCTAAAAGGGCCGGTCTGCTACACGACATTGGTAAAATAGCCGAAAACAATGAAGCCGAGCTGCCGCACGCCATACTCGGGATGAAAATTGCCGAGAAATACAAAGAAAAACCCGATATCTGCAACGCCATTGGCGCTCACCACGACGAAATTGAAATGGAAACCCTGATTGCGCCCATCGTGCAAGTGTGCGATGCCATATCAGGAGCCAGACCCGGAGCCCGACGCGAAGTGGTTGAAGCCTACATTCAACGCCTGAAAAAGCTGGAAGATATGGCGCTGTCGTATAACGGAGTGGTAAAAACCTATGCCATACAGGCCGGGCGCGAACTTCGCGTTATCGTTGGAGCCGATCAGATTTCGGATGCCGATGCCGACAAACTGGCTTTCGACCTTTCGAAGAAAATTCAAACTGAAATGACTTATCCCGGTCAAATTAAAATTACGGTTATACGCGAAACTCGCGCTGTAAGCTACGCTAAATAAAACCGGCTTAAACACATAAAATTAAGCCTAAACAAAAACTGCACGGAAAGATTCTTGTTCTCCGTGCAGTTTTTTTATGCGTAATTCTCTTAAAAAAAATCCGCTATGGCAAGCATTTACTGATTCAACGACTCGAACTCTCTGATTAGCTCTTCCGGCGTTTTGCCTAAATTTTTAATCGCCATTTCGGCATCGTCGGCAAATTCGTGATCGGGATACTTTTGTACAAACTCCTTGTAAAACTGATGGGCATAGGCAGTGTCGTTCAAGCGGATGTCGAAAACATAGGCTTTCAAAAAAAGGCTCATCACCGCATCGGGATGCGTGGGATAATGCTCGATTATTCGATCGTAAATGCCGATGGTATTCTCGCCACTTTGCTGAAACATGCTAATATCGGCAGCTTTAAAGAGGTAATCGGGCGATTTTTCATCGCCGGGCAACGAGTCGGCAAAGCGTATATAAAGCTCCATCAGGCTAAGCGCATCTGTCTCATTGTAAAAATCGTCTTGCCCAAAAAGCTTTTGCTCCAGCATATCAATTTTTTGTGCGACGGTGGGCGCTTCATTCCGGTTTTGATTTCCACACCGAACCAAAATAAGTACCATCAGGCCAATTCCAATCCATTTAAACTGCTTCATATCATTTTTTATAATAAATTAATTTGCTGATTATCAATAGGATTATAACAACTTAAGCAAAATACACCAAATCCTATCTTCTTTTTTGCATCGGAAAAAGCATTCGGTAATCTACATCTGTTTTTCCTTCAGAAATGTCGCGCAATTTCCCTTTAATCAGCATTTTACGAAACGGGGAGATGCGGTCAACATAGAGAATGCCATCAATATGATCGTATTCGTGCTGAATTACACGCGCTAAAAACCCTTCATAAGTTTCAATGTGTTCCACAAAATTTTCATCCATATAACGCATGGTAATTTTGTCTTTTCGCGGAACCTCCTCGCTCATACCGGGTATGCTAAGGCAACCTTCGTCCATAATCACCTCCTGCTCGGCCAGCTCGGTAATGTGAGCATTGATAAAAATCTTTTTAAAATCGGCAGCTCCCTCTATTTCATCGGCATAAGGTGTTGCGTCCACTAAAAACAGGCGAATTGAGCGGTTCACCTGAGGTGCTGCCAAACCCAAGCCATGCGCATTATACATGGTTTCCCACATATCTTCGATCAATTGTGCAAGCTTTGGATACGAAGCGTCAATATCAACGGCTTTCTTTTTTAAAGTTGGGTGGCCATAAGCCACTATCGGTAAGATCATTTCCTTTAAGTGTGTTTACTTTTAATAAAATCTAAATACGACTGAAGGATAAGGGTAGCGCTGATGGTGTCAATGAGCGCTTTGTCTTGCCGGCGCTTTTTTCCCAAACCCGCGTCAATCATACTTTGAAAGGCAATTTTTGAGGTAAATCGCTCGTCAAAGCGCTCAATTTTCATGCCAGGCATTGCTTGGCGAAGCCTTCTGACAAAAGGTTCCACAAAACGGCTCGAATCGGATTGTTGGTTATGCATATCGCGGGGCTCGCCCACAACAATACAATCTACCGTTTCCTGCAAAGAATACGCTTTCAGATATTCCAGCAAATGCTGGCTATCTACCGTTTCCAAGCCGTTTGCAATAAGCTGCAAAGGATCGGTAACGGCAATTCCGCTGCGTTTCTGACCAAAATCTATGGCAATTATCCTTCCCAATTCACCCATTTTTTGAATTTGCAAAATTAACATTTTTTCCGCTTGCGACACTTTAGGCCCCTCATTCGCAAGGGGTTTAGTAACTTTGCTTTTTCAAACAGCTCCTTATATGAAACAACTTGCAGCACTTATTGAACAAGCATGGCTTAACAGGGATTTATTACATCAGATTGAATATCAACAAGCTATAGCAAATGTTATTGACCTATTAGACCAAGGTCGGCTTAGGGTGGCCGAAAAAACAACCAATGGCTGGCAGCTGAACGAATGGGTTAAAAAGGCCGTAATTCTATACTTTCCCGCCCGGAAAATGGAGGTTACTGAAGCCGGCCCGATGGAATTTCACGATAAAATACCGCTCAAAAAAAATTATGCCTCTCTGGGCGTAAGGGTTGTGCCTCATGCCGTTGCACGATACGGATCTTTTCTGTCGAAAGGCGTTATTTTAATGCCAAGTTATGTAAACATTGGCGCCTGGATCGGCAGTGGAAGTATGGTTGATACATGGGCTACCGTTGGCTCCTGCGCTCAAATAGGCGAAAATGTACATCTGAGCGGGGGGGTAGGAATTGGGGGGGTGCTCGAACCCGTTCAGGCTGCACCCGTAATTATCGAAGACCATTGTTTTATTGGCTCGAGGTGCATTGTGGTAGAGGGTGTAAGGGTGGAAAAAGAAGCCGTTTTGGGCGCCAATGTTGTGCTAACAGCCTCAACAAGAATTATTGATGTTAGTGGATATCAAGCTGTTGAATATAAAGGGGTGGTGCCGGAGCGCTCCATCGTAATCCCCGGAACGGTGAGTAAAACTTTTCCGGCAGGTGAATTTCAGGTGGCCTGTGCCCTGATCATTGGAAAACGCAAGGCTTCGACCGACCACAAAACTACGCTCAACGACGCTTTGCGCGATTATAAACTTTCGGTTTAAGCCAATTCATCCTTGTTTTACATCCAACGCATCGCGCAAAGCATTGCCAATCAACATA
Organism: uncultured Lentimicrobiaceae bacterium; assembly: GCA_964470665.1. GTDB lineage: Bacteria > Bacteroidota > Bacteroidia > Bacteroidales > F082 > JALNZU01. The sequence continues at coordinate 122 of CAYYDS010000233.1, read as the reverse complement.
AATGCAAGCACAACCAGCATGATGGCCAGGCCGGGCAATAGGGCTAAATAGGCAGCATCGAGGATAATGTAGGCGTAATTTTCTTTGATCATGCTTCCCCAACTTGGCACAGGGGGCTGAAC
>CAYYDS010000232.1:0-4152 GCA_964470665.1 uncultured Lentimicrobiaceae bacterium | reverse complement strand
TTGTCCACTTGAACTGATGTCCTAAAAAAAAGCATCACTTTTGTCTAATATACCTTATTTCAGTATAATCATTTTTCCGAAAGAAAACAAGGCTTTCCGCAGCAGCTGCGCTTCTTTCCCAAACGCAATCTCTCACAGCTTGTTTTTAACAATCACCATGCTGTTGTTGGTATCGGGTATGGCTACGGCAGTTTCGGGAATTTTTTGCAAAAACTCGTCCACAGCTTTCATCAACTCCGGCCATTTTGGGTGGTAATCGTGAATGATGATCGCAGCGCCGGGCATCAGGCGCGGATAAAAATAGGCCAAACCGTCTTTTGTTGGTTTTCCAAGGTCGGCGTCAATGCTCACAAGGGCGTATTTTCGCTCGGGTATATCGGGAATCACAGCGGCAAAATCGCCAACAAAAAAGCTGACGTTTTCTTTCATTTCCAATAGTTCGCGCACCATTGCCGGAGAGGTGCCGGCAAAATGGGCAGTGGTATAGCTTAGCGCTTCGCCACTTTCGGTTTCGAGGTCGCTCTGGTTAAAACCCTTAAACGTATCAAAAAGAAACAAATCGCGCTCCGGCATCAGCAATTGCAGCAGCTTTGCCGTTTCGCCCTTATAAACCCCCAACTCGGCGACAACGCCCGCGGCAGAAAGCTGTTTTAAACGCTGAGCTTGCAGCCAGAAAAGCACAAAACGCAGTTTATCAGGATATTTACGATAATAGCGGCGCAATTGGGGCGGCACATCACCTGCTTTGAGAGCTGTTTTCCATTGCATATTCAGGCGTTCGGCCCCCGAAAACCAGCCAATGACAGCCCATAAACTTAGGGCCATGGCGGCAAATGCTAAAATATAAGTGAGGTAGTCCAACATCATCATTCAGCTTTTGATACGAAAGTAAGCAAACTTCAAAAATATTTCGCAAAGGCGAAAAGATTAGCCGCTTTTTTTTACTTTTGCAGCCTTTAAGCGGGCATAGCTCAGTGGTAGAGCATTAGCTTCCCAAGCTGAGGGTCGTGGGTTCGAGCCCCATTGCCCGCTCCAAAAACAAAAAAGGCGCTTCACACAGAGCGCCTTTTTTGTTTTTTTATTGTTCTTTCTGGCACGCGTCTGGAGCCGCGCGCCAGCCTTGCTTAGCCTTTGGCTCACGAAACAAAAAGGCTTTTAACAAAAACTTTCAGGATTTTTAGTATGGCTTTTCGCAAAAAGGCGGCAGTTTTCAGCTTTTCTTGAGGATCAACGCTCTTAAGGCATTATTTCTTTTTCAAGCTTCTAATACCCAAGGCCGATAAAACGCAAAAAGCTTCGGTAAATTACCAAAGCTTTTTGCTGATTATGTGCCCAAGAAAGGACTCGAACCTTCACGAGCGTGCGCTCACTACACCCTGAATGTAGCGCGTCTACCAATTCCGCCACTTGGGCTACAACACCCTTCAAAAAAACAGTGCCCAGGACAAGATTCGAACTTGCACACCCTTGCAGGCGCCAGCCCCTCAAGCTGGTGTGTCTACCAATTCCACCACCTGGGCAAAAGTTGCGCAAAAGTAGGCTTTTTTTTATATCGTGCAAGCTTTTCAAAGATTTTTTCCTGAAAAAATATTTTCCCTTGTTTTGCCATGATCCACAATCTGGTCGTATTTTTGAATCTGAAAACTAAACACCCTAACAACATGGAATTTACAGCAAAAGACCTCGAACAAATCAATCAAAAAGGCATTCGCGTCGAAGACATTCAGCACCAAATAGAGGCTTTTCACCAGGGCTTCCCTGCCCTGCAACTTACAGCCCCGGCCACTTTGGGTGATGGGATACTAAAGCTGAAAGAAGATGATGTTGACCAGCTGATCAATTCGTTTAACGAGCGCAAACACAACTACGATATTCTGAAATTTGTGCCGGCATCGGGCGCAGCCAGTCGCATGTTTAAACATCTTTTCGAGTTTGTGCAGTCGTTTAAAGGTACAGCAGATGAAATTGCAGCTTTAGAAACTGATACTGACCCTAACAGCGTTGGCTACCTGATACAAAACCTTAAAAAACTTGCCTTTTATGATGACCTTGCTCTGGCTGCTCAAAAAAATGGAAAAAACCTGGATGAGCTTCTCACTACAAAACAATATGGGCAGCTCATTGGGCTTATTCTTTCCGATCAGGGGCTTGGCTATGGAAACCTGCCAAAAGCTTTGCTGCGCTTTCATCATTATGCCGGAGAAAACCGCTTTGCCATTGAAGAACACCTTGTGGAAGCTGCACATTATTCAACCGATGAACAGCGCGTGGCAAAGGTGCATTTTACCATTTCGCCCGAACATAGAGAAAGCTTTTTAAGCGTGCTCAACGAGGTAAAGCCGAAATATGAAGAACGTTTTGGGGTAAGCTACGACATCCGTTTTTCGGAGCAAAAACCTTCGACCGACACGATAGCCGTTGACATGGAAAACCAGCCTTTTCGCAACGACGATGGCAGCCTGCTGTTTAGGCCATCGGGGCATGGGGCGCTCATTCAAAACCTGAACGAGCTGGAGCAGGACATCATTTTTGTGAAAAACATTGACAATATTGTACCCGATGCCCTAAGGGGCGAAACCTACCGCTATAAAATGGCTATAGGCGGGCTTTTAATAGAGCTTTTAGAAAAAACCTACGATTATTTAGATTTGCTGGATGGCGGATTTTTAGAACCCCATGAGTTGGACGAAATTAGCTCTTTTGCCCGCCATCAGCTTATGATTTACATTCCGGATTCCTTTGAGGGCATGAGCGAAATTGAACAAATAGATTTTCTCTACCAAAAATTGAATCGCCCCATGCGTATTTGCGGCATGGTAAAAAATGAAGGCGAGCCGGGCGGCGGCCCTTTCTGGGTTAGAGATAAAGATGGCGGTGTTTCCCTTCAGATTGTTGAATCGTCGCAGATGAACTTGAACGACCCGCAACAAAAAACCATTGTAGCCAAAGCCAGCCACTTCAACCCTGTTGACCTTGTTTGCGCTACTTGCGATTTTAAGGGGAATACCTTCCAACTCCCCGGATTCATTGACCCTCAAACCGGTTTTATCTCCAAAAAATCGAAAGACGGCCGCGATTTGAAAGCCCTGGAAGTGCCCGGCCTATGGAATGGAGCTATGGCCGATTGGATCACTATTTTTGTTGAAACACCCCTCATCACCTTCAACCCCGTTAAGATCGTAAACGACCTGCTCAGACCACAGCATCAATAAGTTATGCTTTGAGACAAAGATTGAAGCCGGTAAAATACGAAACGTTAAAAAGAAGGTTCTGACAAATAAGATCAACATTTTATGAAAAGCCTGAAATTATTTGACATTAGCTTGGAAGTGCTTGGCTGGCTTTTGCTGGTTATCATTTGGGTATTGACCATTATGAATTACAACAGCCTGCCCGAAATCATCACGAAGCACTACAACTTCAAGGGCTTGGCCGACAGTTTTGGGCACAAAAGCAATATTTGGGCTCTGCCTGTTGTTGCAACCGTTCTATTTGTAGGAATGTGGTTGATAAACATAGCGCTGTATCGAACAAAAAATACCACTGCGCCGGACAGCCAAAGTTCAAATCAGGTGTTAGTTTTGGTATCGCGCCTCATCCGTTTTACCAATTTTGTACTTGCAGCACAGTTTACTTTTATTGCGATTCAAAGCATCCGAAATGCAAAAGGGCTGTCAGAAGGGCTTGGTTTTTGGTATTTGCCCATTTTGTTTTGCGTTCTTTTTATTCCCCTCATCTATTTTGTAATCCAGATAGCCAAAGCCGAAAAAAGCAACCGGGCAAGGGAGTAAATATGTCCCGCCGGCGCGGATTTGCAATCCGTGCCGGGTAGCAGTTTTCAGTTATTCAATTAGTTAAACTGCTTTTAGGCAATTTTTCTTTTTTTCCCGCTGGCGCGGATTTGCAACCCGTGCCGGGTAGCAGTTTTCAGTTATTCATTTAATTAAACTGCTTTTAGGCAATATTTCTTTTTTTCCCACTGGCGCGGATTTGCAATCCGTGCCGGATTAATCAAGAATTTTACTGCCACCGCAATGAATACAGGAAAAAGCGTACCGGAAATTTGCCTTATTACCGGAAAAATAATGGCTTGGAAATGTTTGCCCGGTGTATTATGACCAATCATCTGCATTTGATTGCCCGCGCTGAAAA
>CAYYDS010000231.1:0-4179 GCA_964470665.1 uncultured Lentimicrobiaceae bacterium | reverse complement strand
CACTTTAAACTATGGCGATTCAAAATCACTTCCTTCAAATAAATGTCATGTATGGATTGATGGCGTTTATGTGAATGAGTATGGTTCTGCTACAAATGGTTTGACTGCCACAGCATTTAGAATTTATACAACCACATCTCAGTTTGAAGTTGATGATATTGCTGTTTATAATACATTACCACAATCTGCAACCCCCACCGTCGCCACCCCCACTTTTAATCCGCCAGCCGGCACCTATTACGCACCTCAGAATGTTGTAATCTCTACTGCCACAGCGGGAGCTACCATCCATTACACCACAGATGGCTCTACACCAACCACATCGAGCATGGAATATACCGGCGCCATCAATGTAAGCTCCACCCAAACCCTAAAAGCCATCGCAGTAAAAGGGGATATGGCGAATAGTGCAGTTGCAAGCGCGGAATATACCATCCTTCTTGCCGCACCTGTTGCAACTGCCGCCACGGATATTACTTCCACCGGCTTTACCGCCAACTGGGGTGCGGTTAGCGGGGCTGCAAGCTATGAGGTGAGTGTGGAGAAAAGAACAGGTTCGCTAACAACTGTTTTATCTGAAAACTTCGCTGGGTTTACTAAAGGATTTGTTACTTCACCAAATAGCACAGATATATCAGATAGCTTGAACTCTTATACACAAACCAGCGGTTGGACTGGTAGCAAGATTTATGAAGCTGGTGGAACCGCTAAAATGGGAACGAGCAGTGCTTTAGGATATATTGTTACACCTGAAATTGATTTGTCAGGCTACTCAGGCGAATTCACGGTGGCGTTTCGAGCTGTTGCTTGGAGTGGTGACGCAAAGGACTTAAAGATTTATCTAGATAACGATTTGGTACACACAATAACGGATTTAAATAATGACCAAAGTACTTTTAAACCATACGCCATTCCTTTAGCGAGCGGAACAGCAACTTCAAAAATCAAGTTTGAAGGCAAACAAGAATCAAATGCCCGTTTCTTCCTAGATGATGTGGTTATTTCACAAGGAAGCATAACAATAGAACCAGTTAGTGGCTCGCCCTTCACCACCACCAACACAAGCTACCCGGTAACCGGCCTTGATCCCAACACCACCTATTATTATACGGTAAAAGCTAAAAAAGATGAGCTAACCAGCGCTAGCTCCAACGAAATTGAGGTAAATACAAAGCATACGCCAAACGCTTCAACATATAGCAATAGCGGCAACTGGTCGGAAGCAGCCAACTGGAGCAACGGCTTGCCGCACGAATCTACCGATGTAACCATCAACGGTACGGTTACGGTGGATGCCGCAGCCGACTGCAACAACCTCACCATTTCGCCCGCAGGCGCGATGACGATAGGCGCCGGCGGAGAGCTTTATGTGTATGGAGATATGCTTATCCAATCCACTGCCGCAGGAACCGGTTCGTTTATTGGTAATGATAATAATTACATTGTTGGTGGCAATACAACCGTAGAGCGCTACATCACCGGCTCTTGGGCTACTGCCGATGCAGGCTGGCACCAAATAAGCTCGCCTGTGGCAGAACAAGCCATATCTGACTTTGAAACAGGTAATTACGATTTCTACGGCTGGGATGAGGCATCAAACCTTTGGATGAATTCTAAAGAGGATGGGTTCAATACCTGGAACGGCAATAGCGCTAATTTCAATATTGGCCTGGGCTACCTTATTTCGTATGACGGAAATGTAACCAAAACATTTACCGGCGATTTGAACACAGCCGATGTAACCAAAACAAACCTATCGAAAACCGGAGGCAACTACAGCGGCTGGCATCTTTTGGGCAACCCCTTTGCCAGCGCCTTGAAATGGAACAATGGCAACTGGGCGCTCAACAATGTAGCCGGCACGGCCAAAATTTGGAACGAAAGCGCCAAAAGCTATAGCGATATTGGCGCAAACAGCATCATCCCTACGGCTCAGGGCTTCATGGTGCAGGTGAGCGAAAGCACCAATTCCATTGCCATTCCGGCAGCGGCGCGTGTGCACTATTCACAAGCCTGGTACAAAGCCGGCAGCAACAATACAATCCGCCTTATCGCCCAAAGCATTGACGGCCAATATGCTCAGGAAAGCAACATCGTTGTAAACCCCGCTGCTACCGAAGGCTTCGATTTTAGCTCCGACTCGCGTTTTCTGGCCGGCTATGCCCCGCAGTTCTACTCCATCTGCCAGGGCGAGATGCTCTCTACCAACAGCCTGCCCGAGCTGAAAGAGGAAACAAAAATACCTTTCGGCTTTGTGAAAAACGCAGCCACACTCTATCAAATCACACTCGACAAAAACATTGACGGCCTCATCGTAAGCCTCAGCGATACGAAAGAAAATATCGTTCACGAACTTTCGTCGGGCCCCTACGCATTCAGCTCGGCCGAAGGCGACACGCCCGAACGTTTTGTGCTTAGCTTTGGCGCGCTCTCAGTAAGCGGTCTTGACAGCCAAAACAGCCTGCAAGCTTATGTTTCGGGCAATATGCTGCATCTGCTCAACGGCAGCGGCGCAACCTTGGTGCAGGTTTACGACCTTCAGGGGCGCCTTGTGCAGAGCTTCGGCCACAGCTTCGAAGGACAATATAGCCGCAGCTTCAAGCTGCCCGGTGGGATGTACATCGTTCGCATGGCCGACAAAAACGGTGTAAAGATGAACAAAGTACTGAAAACCAATTAGAAAGGAATAGAATATGAAACAAAATAATCGTAAATCCATGAAAAAAGTCATCTTAACATTTGCTGTAAGCTTAGCTTTAGTCCTGGCCGGCAATGTGCTTCTGGCACAAGGCCCGCCACCGCCACCCGGAAGCGGACACAACCAATCGGGCAATCAGACGCCACAGGGCGGAGGCGCCCCGCTTGGCAGCGGCATCGGCATACTGTTGGCACTTGGCGCCGCCTACGGCGGCCACAAAGCCGTAAAAGCCTGGAAGAGCGAAGAAGAATAGCTCAACCCATTGGCAAAAACACAAAAACACCCGCATCCGTTGAGTTGCGGGTGTTTTTGTGTTTGTGCCGGCGGGCTGGCGCGGGCTGGCGCGCGTCAGCAAACTTTTGCACATCTTGCGCGTGCCGCTGGCGCGCGTCTCCAGACGCGTGCCTTAGCGTGCGCCAGCAAACTTTTGCACATCTTGCGCGTGCCGCTGGCGCGCGTCTCCAGACGCGTGCCTTAGCGTGCGTCAGCAAATTCATGTACAGTTGGCGCGGGGGGCACGCGTCTGGAGACGCGCGCCAGCCCGCGCGTCAGCCCGCGCGTCAGCCCGTGCGTCAGCCCGCAAAACCAAAAAAGGCCGCCAGAAAATTCTGACAGCCTTTTTTTAACACCTGCGGAGAGGGGGGGATTCGAACCCCCGGTACCCGTGTAGAGTACGACAGTTTAGCAAACTGTTGGTTTCAGCCACTCACCCACCTCTCCAAATCATTCCCGCAAAAATTGCCTACTTTTGCCTATTGGTCGAAAAAATTACCTATTTTTATGTATTTATCAACTTGATTAGCAACCAATTAGGCTGTTTTGTCGGGGCAGCAGGATTCGAACCTGCGACCCCCTGCTCCCAAAGCAGGTGCGCTAGCCGGGCTGCGCTATGCCCCGAACGAAGTGTAAGAACCTTTTTCCTAAAACAAAAGTGAATTCTGGTTTAAGAGGTGCAAAAGTAGGCAATCTATGCATACTGTCCAAATTTTTTATTCATTTTATGAAATTCGTTCAGAATACGGCCTTGCAGCTTTTTTTAATGGGCTAACAGCCTTGAAACCAATAAGAAATATGTGTTTAAGAAAGTGAAATTTTAAGAAAATAAGGCACAGTATCCCACATTTTTCTAATTTTGCGCCCTATTTATGACTAGAAAACGACTTTTTGCGGCAGCTTTAGCTCTCGTCCTCATTTTTTCAGGCTACTTTATCACCGCATACAGCTTTCCAAAATACGCCGCACGCTATCCCTTGCTGGTGTTATTGTTCGTGCTCGATTTTTACGTTTGGGCCTCCTTCAAGCGGAAAGTGTTTTCGTATCACAAGGTTTTAAAGCTGGCATGGATTGCCTTTTATTGGTCGCCCGTGCTGCTGATGGTCGTTTATGCTGCATTTTTGTTATTGCCCATAAAGACCTTGCCGCCCGGCCTGAACACTTTTTTGTGGGGCTATGTGTTTTCGTTTTATGTGGCCAAGCTTTTC
>CAYYDS010000230.1:0-4193 GCA_964470665.1 uncultured Lentimicrobiaceae bacterium | reverse complement strand
CGAAGGAACTTCTTCGGGTAGGAAAGCGCGGTTGTACACCCTCACTTCGTCGAGCTGGCCATTGTAATGGGCATGGTTGTCGGCCACTTTGTTTCCAAGGCGAAGCTGCACGTTATTCGTATTGATCGCTCCGCTGCGGCTGACTTGATTTTTCAGCACGCCGTTGATATAAATCTGTTGTGTTACGCCATCATAAACCCCGGTTACATGATACCAATATCCGGCCAAAGGTTTTACGCCCGAGCTGATGAAGCCGGCCGTATTGGTAAATAAGCTGAACCCGATTTCACCGTTGCCGTCGCACGAAAACACCAAACCATAAGCATTGGGGCCTTTCATGATAATATCTTCGTTGCAACTTGGGTTTGCATCGTGACGCAACCAACACGAAAGGGTGAGCTTGTTTTTGATATCGAAATCGGTATGTAACGGTGATTCAATGTAGTTTCCAACTCCGTTAAACGACATTGCTTCGTTGGATGTATTAAATCGGTCGGCTGTAGGCGAAGCACCGGAAATTGTAGCGTGATGATTGCGCCCGCCATGGTCGTCGGCATTTCCGTTAAACGGATAATAAGCTACTAAACCATCGCGAATGGAGCCCGAAGTAGTGGCAATGATATGATCTTCTTTTATCCGAGTTGCATAATTTGTTCCATTGCTAACAGTGAGTTTTACGGTATAAACACCCGGATTGTTATATACTTTCACCGGATTTTGTTGGCTGCTGGTGGTGCCATCGCCAAAGTCCCAAGCCCAACTGATTATCGAACGGTCTTCTTTTTCGGGCATGGCGTCTTTATTATTGCCAGGAGCATTGGTCTGAATGGTATTTTTAATGGTAACCTGTCCGCTTACGCCATCCACATCGCAAACGTACCAATAGCGTCCTTCGCCAATTGTAGGTATCTGCAAAGTGTGCGTTAGGCCGTTTTGGTTGTAAATTTGTATTACCGCCGACGAGGTGGTGATGGCCGGCGAGCCCGTATAATTGTATATGTAATAGGAATACACTCCGGGGAAACGCTGATAAATGGTAACCGTTTCGGGGCCATAGCCGTTAGTATCATCGTGGTCGAGCATGGCAAAAGGGGCCTGTGATGCGCTGCCTTTATTGCTATAAGAAATATGATAACTCGTGCCGTTGATGGGGGGTGTGAGCAAATGCGAGTCCAAATCGGGTGGCGAAGCCGCCCAGTTAAGCACAAAGCGCATACTGCCTTCAGCAAGGGTGGGCGAAAGCGAAATGTCCATCGTTAGCGTGCCCCCTTGTGGCACGGCCACATTGGCGTTGGTATAGGTGATATAGCCGGTTTTGGAGCAAGTGAGTAAATGCGTGCCATCGCCCGATTGGTCGAAAAACTGAACGGTGAGCGGCGCCACGCCTTGGTTTACGCTTTCGTTAAAAGCAGCTGTGAGTGTGCCTATCGGAATATTTGTGATGGAATAACTGCCCTGTTCATTAGAGGTAGCCTGTAGCCCTGCAATGGTAACCACAGCACCTTGAATAGCATTACCCGTCACGGCATCGCTCACCATACCCGAGAGTGTGCCAGTGCCGGCGCCACCTCCTGTGGTGGTAAAGCTCAGCTGCTGCCCGTAGCCGGTTCCGGCGCTATTGGTAGCATAAGCCCTCACATAATAAACCGTGTTGGACGATAATCCGGTCATATTGGAAACAAAACTTCCAACTCCCGATCCGTCAGATGTCATGCCTAAGTAATTGGTTAGGGACGGGTTTTGCGAGGTGCTCCACACAACCCCTCTGGAAGTAACCGATGCGCCGCCGTCGGAACTGATATTGCCGCCCGAAACAGCCGAATTATTCGTGATGGATTGCACAGCGTTTGTGCTTAACACAGGTACTGCTGCAGCCGGAGTGGTAGTAAGGCTAAAATCGTCCACCATAAAAATAAAGGCATCTTCCGAAACACATTGTATTGCCACATACACACTTTGCCCGTTGTAAGCGTTCAGGTCGAAAGTTTTTTGCTCCCACCCGGTCGCCGGAGCAGTAAGGTAGTTGGATCCGCTGATAATGGTAAAGCTCGAAGGATTGGTATTCGTTGTCGAAACGCCAACCTTGTAGCGTTCGAGCCCATACTGGGCTGTATAGGATTTTACCCAAAACGAAACCGATGAGTTTATGCCTAAATTAAACTGTGGCGAAATCAACCAGTCGTTGTTGGCGCCCGAAGTTGCCGCAAAACTTGCCGCAAATTTTGCGCCGCTGTGAGGGGCAATGCCGGCATCAGTAAGCGGAGGCACTGTGGCCGAAGGATTGAAAATGATAAATGCCATTGGCTGCCCCGAATTGGGGAAGCTAACATCCTGTATGCCGTAGGTTGTTTTCTGATCTACGTCAACAGTGGTCCAAGGTGAAAAAGTTGTGTTGAAATCCGGATAGGAATCAAAATTATCCGAAAAATCAGTCAGGTTTCGAACATCCAAGTCAATATCTTGCTTCACATTCACAAGATCGGTTTGAGGTGTAACCAGCGCCCTAACAGCGGCTTGGCCATGCACAATGTGTAAAGACCCCAAAATAATTAATAAGCTTAAGGTAAAATTTTTCATGTTTTTTGGTTTATACAGACAAACTTACAACACAAATTAAGAATTCAAAAACATTTTTTTTGATTTAGAATCGTTCTAAATAATTTTTAAAAGCTTATGTAATTCTCTTTGATTTGATTTTAAAAATTTACGAGGGAAAAAATAGGTGGCAGCTAATCAATGGCAAACAAAGCAAGCTTTTAATCAATTGATATTGGGTTTTTTCAAGCAAATAATTATCCCAGCTTCCGAAAAAAAGCCGGCTATCGAAGGCCAGGCTCTCTTGGCTTTTTTCTTCTTTGTTTTGACAATAAAATTCGGGCCGGCGGCCAATATGTTGCAGAGCTAAAGTTCGGGCTCGAGGTCGAGCTGGTCTTTAAGCTCTTGTATTTGCGGCCTAAGAGCGGTCAATTTGATCAACTTTTCGCGGTCGGTATAGGCAAAATCACGTTTTGGCGCTTCAATAAGTTTGTAATTCAACTCGATTTGCGAATTGTCGAGTTTTTCTTTCAAATATCCGAGCAAAAGGTTTTTATTTTCGCTGTCGTTTGCCATCAGGCTATTTTCAACTGCAAAATAAATGGTGGTTTGGTCCTTTAATTCCGGTTGATGAAGCTGCATGGCATGGGCAAAACTTGGCGAAACCGACTGGTAAGATTCTGCGTAATCATTCCACACCTCTATAAGTTTGGCGCTACTGAAAGCAGTGTTTCCAACTTTGTTTGTAATTTTATTTTTCGGAGCATCTTCTTCAACAAAGCCTATTGACACGTTATCCGGCCTTTGCTGCCGAAACGGGATTGTTGTTTTTTGAACTACTGCCGGCTGGCTTTCATAAGGCTTTGGGCTTGCCGGGGGCGGCGTTGGCTGTGACTTGGGCAGCGCTGCGGGCTGTGGCGGGTTCATCGCTTTTGCCGGCTGTGGCGCAGCCGAGGCTACCGGAGTGGAGGCCGGGGGCGCCGGCAGTCCGGTTGACTGAGTCTGCTGCTGGCTTTTATCTTTTATTTGGCTGAGGGCGCAAATCTGAAGCAAGCAAAGCTCAACCAACAGGTGCTTATTGCTGCTTCGAACATAATTCAAATCGCATTGATTTTGCAATTCGAGGGCCGAAAGCAAAAAAGCGCTGCTGCAACGCACTGCCTGTTCGGCATAACGATCGCGAAGATTTTGTGAGGTTTCGAGCAGTTGCACGGTAATGGTGTCGCGGCTTACGAGCAAATTGCGCAAATGCGAACCCAATCCTGCAATAAAATCCTGGCCATCAAAACCATTGTCGAATATTTCGTTTATCATCAACAGCACCGAAGCGCTATCGGAAGCCAACATTGAGTTGGTAATGCGAAAATAATATTCATAATCGAGCACATTCAAATTGTCAATCACAGCACGATAGCTAATTTCGTTGCCCGAGTAACTCAACATCTGATCGAAAATAGACAGGGCATCGCGCATGGCTCCGTCGGCCTTTTGAGCTATTACGGCCAAGGCGTCGTATTCGGCATTCACCTTTTCCTTTTCAGCTACATATTGCAATTGTTTTACAATATCTTCATTTGTAATTCGCTTAAAATCAAATACCTGGCAGCGCGAAAGTATGGTTGGGATAATTTTGTGTTTTTCGGTAGTAGCCAAAATAA
>CAYYDS010000229.1:0-4206 GCA_964470665.1 uncultured Lentimicrobiaceae bacterium | reverse complement strand
TCGAACCAGTGACTTCCACCCTGTCAAGGTGACACTCTAAACCAACTGAGTTAAACGCCCTTTTAAAACGAACAGCAATTTGCTAACAGCTGCAAAATTAAACAATGAAGCCAAACCCTGCAACCACGGGCTGAATATATTTTATTAATTTTGGGACTTCATTAAAATCCTTAGCTTTAAAATGAAAAATCATCTACTCAAATCACTGCTTATCAGTATTTTATCATTTTATTTCCTCTCGCTTTTTGCGCAAAACACGACGCAAATTACGCTCGAAGACATTATGGCCAGCCGAAAGTTTAGCCCGGAATATGTGTATGGCATTCGTTCGCTGGCCGATGGCAACACCTATGCACAGATCATTGACGGCAATCTTGTGGCTTTTGATTTTAAAACCGGAAAAGAAATCAAAACCTTGATAGCGTCTGCCGACCTCAAAACCGAGAACGACAGTACGCCTTTGCCACTCTACGATTATGAGTTTAGCCAAGATGAATCAAAAATTATATTCGCTGCCGATACCGAGCCAATTTACCGGCACAGCACGCGATCAAACTATTTTGTTTTCGATTTGAAATCAAAAAAACTGCAAGCTTTGTCGCCAAACGGCAAGCAACAATTGGCCAGCTTTTCGCCCGATGCAACAAAAGTGGCCTTTATGCGCGACAACAACCTATTTATCACCAACTTATCATCCGGAGAGGAAATGCAGTTTACCTTCGACGGCAAAATGAACGAAGTTATCAATGGAGCGCCCGACTGGGTTTATGAAGAAGAATTCAGTTTTTCGAAAGCTTTCTTTTGGTCGGGCGATAGCAAAAAAATAGCCTTCATTCGTTTTGACGAAACAAAGGTTAAAGAGTTTCAAATGACCTATTACGGCGAACTTTACCCCGAACAATACAAATACAAATACCCAAAGGCGGGCGAAGACAACTCGGTTGTCAGCGTAAAGGTATTCCATCTCGGCAACAAGGAAACCCTAACAATGCACACCGGCACCAACAACGACATCTACATTCCGCGAATAGCCTGGACGAATAATCCCGATGTTCTTTCGATTCAGCGGCTCAACCGCCATCAAAATCATTTCGAAATTCTGTTTGCCAATGCTGCAACAGGCGAGAGCCAGCTTATTTACGAAGAAACCAGCCCTTGGTACGTTGACATTACGGATAATCTCACGTTTTTGCCCGATGGCGAATCGTTTCTGATCACTAGCGAAAAAGACGGCTACAACCACATCTACCTGCACAATTTCAAGAAAAACACAAGCCGTCAGCTCAGTTCAGGCGCATTTGATGTGAGCCAAGTATATGGATACAGCCAAGCCGACAAATTGATCTATTTTCAGGCAGCCAGCCCAAGCCCTATGGATCGCTCAATTTTTGCCGTAGATTTAAAAGGCAAGCTGAAAGCCATTATCAATCAGCCCGGCCAAAATAGCGCTAGCTTTAGTTCCAACTTCGGCTTTTTTGTAAACACCAACTCAAGCATCAACACACCTTATTTTATAACGGTAAATGATAAAAACGGAAAAAGCCTTCGCACGCTTAAAGACAACAACAAACTAAAAAACCGGCTAAAAGAATACCAATTGCCATCGTTCGAATTTTTTGAAATATCGGACAGCAGCATTCGTTTGGCCGACGGAAAACAAGTTTCGTTAAATGCCTGGAAGGTGCTTCCCCCCGATTTCGATGCAAGCAAAAAATATCCGGTGCTCGTTTACATCTATGGTGGGCCCGGCGCCCAAACCGTAAACAACGTCTGGGGAGGCTCTAACGCACTGTGGTTTCAGCACTTAGCTCAAAAAGGCATCATCGTGGTTTCGGTTGACAATCGCGGAACAGGCGCTCGCGGGGTAGCATTCAAAAAAATGACCTACAAAGAATTGGGCAAATACGAAACCCAAGACCTCATTACAACCGCACGCGTACTCGCCAAGCTGCCTTATGTTGATTCCGAAAAAATCGGGGTTTTTGGCTGGAGCTATGGCGGATACATGGCCAGTTTAGGCATCACCAAAGGCGCCGATTATTTCAAAGCAGCCATTGCGGTGGCTCCGGTTACCAACTGGCGCTATTACGACAACATCTACACCGAGCGCTATATGCAGCTTCCAACAGAAAACGCCGACGGCTACGACCAAAACTCACCCATCAACCATGTTGACAAAATCAAAGGCAAATACCTCTTGGTTCATGGCAGTGGCGACGACAATGTGCATTATCAAAATTCCATGGAAATGATCAACGCATTAGTAAAAGCCAACAAACCATTTGAGCTGATGATTTATCCCAACCGCAATCATGGCATCTATGGCGGCAACACCCGTTTGCACCTTTATAATATGATGGATCGTTTTTTAGAGGAAAACCTGTTAAACCCCTGAAAACATGGACCAAGAAAAACTTTTTCGGGAATGTAATTGCTTATTCATGATGTTTTTATAACTTTGCACCCCAAATTTAGTTGACTTATTATTAATCTTAAAGAAAGAGAGTGTATTAACATGATCATTGTTCCTGTAAAAGAAGGCGAAAGCATTGACCGGGCCTTAAAAAAGTACAAAAGAAAATTTGAAAAAACCGGCGTTATTAAAGAACTCCGCAATCGTCAAAAATTCACCAAACCCTCTATCATCAACCGTGAAATGAGGCGCAAGGCCGTTTACATTCAAAAGCTGCGTCAGGAAGCCGAAAATTAGAGCTTCTTTTACAAGAATCATTTTCAAAAAAAACTTTGATGTGATGAGCTAATTTTAGTACATTTACATCAAAGTTTTTTTTCATTTAATGACCATCGAAAACTTCATAAGCTATCTTCGCACCGAAAAGCGCTATTCGGCCCACAGCCTAAAGGCATACCGCACTGACCTTTTGCAGTTTGCAGTGTTTTTAAACGAAGGTTTCGGCCTTTCCGACCCAAAGGAAGCAAACGAAAAAATCATCCGGCAATGGGTAGCTTCGCTCAAACAAAGCGGTTTAGACAACAGCTCTATCAACAGAAAACTTTCGGCTTTACGGGCATTATACAACTTTTTGCTCCAAGGCAATCAAATTCAAAAACATCCGATGGAAAGGATGAAATCGCTCCGCCTGAAAAAAAGAGTAGCCGTTTTTGTATCGGCCAGGCAGATGGAAAATCTTACGGAAAATGAAGTGGGCGAAACCTATTTCGATCTACTTCGAAACGTTATTGTCGAAATGTTTTACCAAACCGGTATGCGAATTTCGGAGCTGTATGGCCTGCGTATTTGCGACATTGATTTAGCCGGTATGCAAATAAAAATCAGAGGAAAAGGCAATAAGGAGCGCTATGTACCTTTCCACACCCACCTTCTGAAGCACCTGCAAAAATACCTCGAAGCCCGCGATCGGGTGGCAGCATCCGACAACAGTTTCATTTTACTCGAAAACGGCAAAAAGCCCAACATCAAGCGGCTATACACCATCGTAAACCATGAATTGCGCAAGGTAACCACCTTATCGAAAACCAGTCCGCACGTGCTAAGACACACTTTTGCCACGCATATGCTTAATAATGGAGCCAGCCTGTTAGCGGTAAAAGAGCTATTAGGCCATTCGAGCCTTGCTGCCACCCAGGTATACACCCACAACACCATTGAACAACTAAAACAAATATATCAACAAGCCCATCCAAAGGGCAATTAGCAATTACTTATATAAACAAAGGAGGTAATCATGACTATCAACATCACATCGGTTCATTTCAAAGCCGATCAAAAACTCGAAGCTTTTATCAGCAGCAAACTCGAGAAGCTGGGCAAGCACTTTCAAGACATTATCGGTGCAGAGGTAGTACTAAAGCTCGATAATACGGATACGCCTGAGAATAAAATTACCGAAATCAGGATACTTATCAAGGGGAACGACCTTTTTGCTTCCAAGCAAAGCAAGTCGTTTGAGGAAGCTGCCGACGATGCCATTGACGCATTGAAGAAACAAATTGAGAAATATAAAGGCAGGTACATCAAATAAAAATCTGTATATCAACACATTAGCATACACATAAAAGATTTTCAGATTTTTTTTCAGAAAACCTTTGTCATTTAAATTAAAGTATCTATTTTTGCAGACCTTTTTTAAGGGGTCTGCATTTTTTATGCAGCAACAACGTTCTGATACAAACAAGCCGGTGTAGCTCAGTTGGCCAGAGCAGCTGATTTGTAATCAGCTGGTC
>CAYYDS010000228.1:0-4236 GCA_964470665.1 uncultured Lentimicrobiaceae bacterium | reverse complement strand
TTCTTAGCTCAGTCGGTAGAGCAGCTCACTCGTAATGAGCAGGTCGTGGGTTCGAGTCCCATGGAAGGCTCAAAAACCAGCGAAATTTCGCTGGTTTTTTTATTGATTATCAAGTGTTTATTCTGCCGGAAATATCGAAGTAAATTCTACAACTCTTGCTTATAGGCCTAAAAACGAAAAAAGTTTACGGCTTGGTCGTAAACTTTTTGTCGGTTTTGGAGGTCTCGAGCGGATTCGAACCGCTGTACGCGGTTTTGCAGACCGCTGCCTAGCCACTCGGCCACGAGACCATGCGTTTTTGGGCGGCAAAGATAACCAAATACTGATTTGCTTCCAAATCCTTTCTTTCGTTGTGGGTAGATTCTACTCACAAATGCAATAAATTAAGCAGTCCGGTTAAAGAATTAACGTTCGGACAAATTTCAACTTTACTCCTTCACCAGCTTCTGCGATACCCCAAAAAGGGTGTCGCAAAAATAAAAAATGGCAATTTATGCAAGTTTTTCTGAGGCAGCAAAAGATTGGTTAAGCTCGTTAAGACATGCCGGACACAGGCACGAGCTGTATTGGCGCTGTATTTGCTCGAGCAGCGATACTTGCGTATCTACTTCGTAGCACCAGCATTTGCCCGATTTGCTGCACATAAATGGCGCTCCGCAGCGCGGACAACGATCGGGTTCGGTAAGTTGAAGTTTAACTTTCAAGGCTTAGGCTAACAAAATCAATTTTTCCTCCTAGAGGAGGGTTCATCTTTTTTACTTTAATACGTGCATGAGTAACTGCCGGAAAATTTTCCATTACAGCCCGTATTATTCGGCGGCCAATATGTTCGAGAAGCTTGGAGTTGATTTCCATTTCGCGCTTCACCACCCGATACACTTCTAAATAGTTTACGGTGTCGTGTAAATTATCCGAAATTTCGGCTTTGGAGGTTTCGGTTGTTAAAAACAAATCAACCGTAAACCAGGTGCCGATCAATTGTTCTTCGGCAAAATGGCCATGATAGGCATAAAACTCCATTCCTTCGATGGTGATCAGAGCCATAAGGTTTTTAGTATTGGAGGTTAGAAATTGTGGAAACGCCTGTGTGAATGCGTTCGAGGCTTTCTTTTTTTCCGAGTATGGCCATAATATCGGCCAGATGGGGGCCTTTGGCCGCACCAACTAAAAGCAACCGCAGGGTATTCATGATGGTTCCCATGTTTAGGCCGCTGTTTTCGATCCAACTTTTGAGGGTCTCGTCAATTTGACTTGTTTCGAAATCGTCCAATTTTTCGAGCATCCCGGCTAATGTTTTCATCCACGCGGCCGATTCGGGTTTCCAACGTTTTTTAATGACCTGCTCATCATAGCTTGCCGGTTTTTCGAAAAAGAAGGAACCCTCGTTCCAAAGTTCATGCACAAAATTAACGCGCTCTTTTAAAAGCCCAACAATTGTTTTAAGGGTATCAAATTCAGGATGATAGCCTTTTGTATCGAGTATTTTCATGAAGTTGGCAACCAGCACATCCTCGTTTTTGCGAATAAGGTATTGATGGTTGAACCACTTGGTTTTTTCGGGGTCGAATTTCGACCCTGCTTTTCCAACCCTTTCGAGCGAAAATGCCTGTATCAGTTCGTCCATGCTGAAAAGCTCCTGCTCCGTTCCGGGGTTCCACCCCAAAAGGGCAAGCATATTCACAAAAGCGTCGGCAAAATAGCCAGATTCGCGGTATCCCGACGATTGTTCGCCACTTATTGGGTCAATCCAGTGCAGCGGAAAAACAGGAAAACCAAGCCTGTCGCCATCACGTTTGCTAAGTTTGCCATTACCATCGGGTTTGAGCAGCAACGGCAGATGGGCAAACTCAGGCGCTTCCCAACCAAAAGCCTGATAAAGAAGGATATGCAGTGGAAGCGAAGGCAGCCATTCTTCGCCGCGTATGACATGGCTAATTTCCATCAGGTGGTCGTCCACAATATTGGCTAAGTGGTAGGTGGGCATTCCATCCGATTTATAAAGCACTTTGTCGTCCAAAGTTTCGGTTTTAACCACTACGCGGCCACGGATGAGGTCGTTCATCACCACTTCGGTATTTTCCGGAATAAGAAAACGAACCACAAAAGGCGTTCCCTCCCCTATTTTTTGCTCAACTTCACGGGAAGTCATATTCAGGCTGTTGCGAAGGAGCCGTCGGGTTGATGCGTTGTAGGTAAAAGTTTGTTTCGAAGCTTCGGCTGTTTTGCGCAATTCGTCTAATTCTTCCGGCGTATCGAATGCAATGTAGGCATGGCCTGATGCGATAAGGCGGTCGCTATATGTTTTGTACAGGGCTTTTCTGTCGCTTTGCCTGTAAGGCGCATGTGGGCCTCCGCAGCTTACGCCCTCGTCGAAATGAATGCCGCACCATTCGAGCGATTCGATGATGTAATTTTCGGCTCCCGGAACAAAACGTCCCTGATCGGTATCTTCAATGCGCAATATCAGGCTTCCGCCGTGCTTTTTGGCAAAAAGATAGTTGTAGAGTGCCGTCCTTACGCCTCCAATATGCAAAGGGCCTGTAGGACTAGGGGCAAAACGCAGCCTTACCGCTTTATTCTTCATACATCCAAATTTTGTGGCTGCAAAAATACACTATACTGCAACAACCTACAAAAGCCAAAAACGAAGCGGCGGTTTTACTTCATTAGGTGATTATTTGATTAATGGTTTTGCTTTTGGCCAAATTGTATTCTAAGCAGGTTTTTCTGAACTTTTCCGATGGCGTTTCGTGGCAGCTCATTTACGATTACAATTTGTTTGGGCACCTTGAAATGGGCAATTTTTTCCCTGAGCAGATGCATAATCATTTGCTGATCGGGCTTAAAGCCGGCTTTTGGCACGATAACCGCCATAACCGATTCGCCCAAATCGGGATGTGGAATCCCAATCACGGCGCTTTCGTCAATTTCGGGCAAGTCGTCGAGGTAAGTTTCAATTTCTTTGGGATACACGTTGAATCCTCCCGAAATGATCATATCGCGAATACGACCTACAATGCAAAGGTAATTTTTGGGTATAGGGCCGGCGCTCGTTTGTCCGCCCCAATGTCCCATATCGCCCGTTTTGAACCACCCGTCGGGTGTAAATTCTTCTTTTGTTTTTTCGGGCATATTCCAATATCCGCGAAAAACATTCGGCCCACGCACCTCGATATTTCCCACTTCATTTGGGCTGCATTGCCGGCCATCGTCGCTCACAACCCGAACTTCGGTTGATGGAAGCGGCACGCCAACCGATCCTGCAATGCGTGGCCCGTCGTAGGGGTTTGAAACAAGCATCAGGGTTTCGCTCATGCCGTAACGCTCCAAAATGGCTTTGCCGGTGCGATGTTCAAAAGCATGAAATGTGTCGGCCAGCAAGGGCGCCGAACCGCTGACGAACAGGCGGATGTTTGCAGCTTTTTGGCGATTAAAACGTTCGTCGGCCAGCAAGCGTACATAAAAAGTGGGAATGCCCATTAAAACTGTTGTCCGAGGCAGGTTTTGCAAGAGCAGATTTAGATCGAATTTGGGCAACCAGATCATTTTGCTGCCGTTGAGCAAAGCGCCATGGCAGGCCACAAAAAGCCCATGAACGTGAAAGATGGGAAGCGCATGTAAAAGAACATCGTCTTTTTGCCAATGCCAAGCTTTGTGAAGTACCAGCGCATTGCTAATCAGGTTGCCGTGTGTAAGCATGGCTCCTTTGCTGCGCCCGGTTGTGCCCGAAGTATAAACGAGCGCTGCCAGATCGTTGTCTTCGCAACTTAGGGTTTCGCAATGATCAGAACAACCGGCCAAAGCATTGAATAAACTGCCGTCACGATTGGGCCCAAGCGTTAAAACATGTTGAATATCAGCCGATTTTGCAATAGTAAAAATCAAATTTTCTGCTGCGGGACTACATATAACGAGTGCAGGTTTTGCATCGTTGATGAAATATTCAAGCTCGCTTTGCTGATAGGCCGTGTTTAAGGGAAGGAAAACGTAAGCGCTTTTAAGGCAGGCCAAATAGAGAAAAAGCGCTTCGGGCGATTTTTCTATCTGTGCCGCCACACGAGAGCCGGCAGGAAGATGCAAGCTGTTCAATAAATTGGCTATACGGTTAACGTTGGTTTCAATATCGTGCCAACTGTATTCCCTGCCATCCGATGTTTCAATGGCACAACTTTTTCTGTCAGCCGGAAAACCATTTTGCAATACGGTGTAGAGGTTCATTTTTCAGCTTGATTTAGT
>CAYYDS010000227.1:0-4246 GCA_964470665.1 uncultured Lentimicrobiaceae bacterium | reverse complement strand
GTTCTTCGGCCGTTGTTGCCCATTCCGGTAATGATAATGTCTTGCAGGCCGTCTTTGTTAAAATCGCCGGCATCCATTGCTCCCATCGAAACATCGGGCAATCCGGAGGGGGTGGCAATAAATGCGGCGCCTTTTTGCCGGTGAAGCACTGTTCGGCTTTGGTTGCCCTTGCCCGAAACCTGCCCCGATGCCAATGGATGCAGTTTTTGGCCCGACGATACCCAGATTGCTTTTGTGTGAACCATTGGGGTTCCGGATCGCGGGATTTCAACAAAAAGCTGGGCCTGAGCCTGCATGCCTAATGAAATTAGGGCTAAACAAACGAATATGCGAAGGTTGAATTTTTGTTGCATAAGTGAAGTCGTTAGGTTTATGATGTGGTTTGTTTTGGATGTAAATAATTTGGATGATAGATTTAAGTGTTGACGAATAATTTTACGGCTTCCATGAGTTTGTTCATACTCACAGGCTTGCTCAGGTATGCGTCGAAACCCAAGCGGGTAAACTTTTCGCTGTCTTCGGATAATGCAAATGCCGAAACGGCAATAATGGGTTGTTTTGGCAAATGTTTTTTTATTTCTTTCATGGTTTCAATTCCATCTTTTTCGGGCATTTGAATGTCCATCAAAATGAAATCGGGCTTGTATTCGAGAGCCATGTCAATGGCAATGAGTCCGTTGGCAGCATGGAGAATTGTGGCGTTGCTGTGTTGAAACATCCGTTGCATCAGGTCGAAATTGTATTTTACGTCTTCGACTATAAGGATGGTTTTTTGGTCGAGCATTGGGCTTTCAACTTTTGGCAACACATCGGGCGCGGGCAGGGTAAAATAAAACGCAGATCCTTTGCCCACAACCGATTCCACCCAAATGGAGCCGCCTAACAGCTGTATCAGGCTTCTGGTGATGGCAAGGCCCAGTCCGGTGCCGCCAAAAATGCGTGTGTGCGAGTCGTCGGCCTGGCGAAAACGCTGGAAAATAAGATCCAGTTTTTCTTCCGGAATGCCAATGCCCGTATCTTTCACAAAAAATTGATAGTATTCGCCAATGGGTATTAATCCAAACTCAATTTCACCGCTTTGAGTAAATTTTAAGGAATTGCTGAGCAGATTGGTGAAAATCTGATGCAAGCGCAGCCTGTCAGAATAAAAATCACAGTTTTCGATGGCGTGGGTAGAATTGAAAATAAGCCGTATTTTATTTTTTTCGCCGGAACTCAGCTGTTGTTTGAAAGTTTGGTTAAGCTCGTTGAGCAGATGATTTAGATTGAATTGTGTGTTTTGTATTTTCAGTTCGCCGGCCTCGATTTTCGAAATATCAATAATGTCGTTTATCAGGTTGAGAAGTACCTTGCCGCTTGAGCGGATGATGTTGATGAACTCTTGTTTTTCGGATTCGTCGTATTCCTTTGAGCTCAACAAGTCGGAAAACCCCAAGATGGCATTCATCGGTGTGCGTATTTCGTGCGACATATTGGCGAGAAATGCCGATTTTAGATGGTCTGACTCTTCGGCTTTGTTTTTGGCGTTGATCAGCTCATTTTCAAAAACCTTGTTTTCAGTGATGTTTTCCATCACAACCACCATTCCCGAAAATTGCTCGTCAATAAAAAAAGGCGCTCCTTTGAGGTGTATCCATTGAATAAGGTTGTTTGTGCGTGTCCTAAATATCAGATTATCAATGGTATTTCCCGTTTTATGCGCTTTTTGCCAGGCTTGTTCCACTTTTTTGCGATCGTCAATCAGGATGTGCCGAAACCAGCTGCTATCCATAAAATCGTTGTCGGCAATTTTGGTTGCTGCCGAAAGCTGGTGGTTTGTTTGCGTGATCTTGCCCTCTTTGTGGGTTACGGCAATGCCAAATGGAGAGGTTTCATAAATGCCTTTCAGGTATTGCTGGTTTTCCTTTAGGCTGTTGAAGGCATTTTGTTTCTCCACTATTTCATGGGTAAGCTGCAGGGTGCGCTCGTTTACCTTGGCTTCGAGGTTTTGATTTAGCTCTTCGAGCTTTTTTTTGTTTTTAGCATTGATTGTCAGCCGGTAATAAAATACAAACAGAATGATCAACAGAATAGTGATGACGGCTCCGCCCACCACATATTTTATTTGATAGCTGCTTTGGCTTAGGCGCAAACGCAGGATTTCGTTTTCCGAATCCAGTTTTTGAGTTTCGTATTTTACCTGCAATTCAGCAAGCTCGTGATAGCGACGTTCGGTGAAAAGGCTGTCTCTCATGCGTGCTCCTTCTTCGGCATAATAAAGCGCCTTTTCGGGTTTGTTCAATATTTTATAACACTCTTTTTGGAGTTTGTAGTTGTAGTTTAGAATAGCTTTGTTGTCCATGCTTAGCCCGATGGCTTCGGCTCGTTGCAGGTATTGCAGCGCTTTGTCGTATTGTTTTTGAGTGACGAAAATATTGGCCAATTGGTTTAATGCGACGGCATGGCCAAAAGCGTTTTCAACATCATTGGTTGATGCAAGTGAAAGTTCCAGATAATATTGGGCGTCGGCATATCTGTTGAGCAACGTCATCACCTTGCCGATATTGGCATATACATCGGCAAGACGTTCTTTGTCGTTTTGTTTTTTGCGGATAGCCATCGAGCTTATGAAAAAGTCCAACGCGCGGCGGTACTCTTTTTTATCCAATAAAACATTGCCAATGGCATTTTGCGAATAGGCAATTTGACTTTCGTCTTTAAGATGTTCTTTTAAATAAAGCGATTTGAAATGATTGTCGAGCGATTTGTCGTACTCGCCAATTTGCTGGTAAACCTGGCCTATATTGGCAAACGAAAATGCCATGCCCATGCTGTCGTTTTTTTCTTCAAAAACTTTCAGCGCCTGAAAATGCAGTTCCAATGCTTTTTCGGAAAGGTTTAGTTTTCGGTAGCAAACGCCTTCTTCGTTGATAAGTTGAGCTTTGAGTAATACGTATCCATCAATATTTGGCAGTTTATAGGCTTCTTTTGCGTAGTGGATGCCGGCCGCCGGATCAATGTTGCGGAGGGCTTTTATGAGCTCGATATAGGTTTTTATTTTCTCGGCATAATTCGTATTGTCGAGTGCAGTTTTCAGGCTATCAATGGTGTTGGGCGCGTTGGCTCTCAGGCTTGCCGGCAAAAGCAAACTCAAAGTTGCAACGAAAAAGCAGACTTGACCAAATACCCTTTGCATGTTGTTCTTAAAGATTTGGAGCACTCAACAGCAAAAATAAGGTATTTGACAAATATAAACGTGTTTTTGCCTTGGCAGTATTCTTTTTTATCGAAAAAAGAAGGTTAAGCGATGTTGAATGACAGCAGTTTGTAAACCTCGCTAATGAGTGCTGCTGCGTCAATGGGTTTGCTAAGGTAACTGTCGTAGCAGCTGTCATTGGCTTTAAATGCCGGGTTGTTGCTGAAAGTGCTTATTGAAATAACCGGCAATTTTGGGCGCATTGTTTTAATGGCTTCAGTAGCAGTTGTACCATCCATTTCGGGCATATTATAGTCCATTAAAATCAAATCGCAGGGCATTCCGCTTTGAATGAAATCAATGGCTTTTTTGCCGCTTTCGCAATAGCTTATCACCGGATTAAACCTCCCTAAAGCAGCCCTCATCAAAAGGTAGTTTACCCGTAAATCATCTACAACGAGGATGCTTAGCGGCTCGCTTTTTTTTGATAATAATTCTTCCATCAAACTTTCCACGCTTTTTGTCACGGCTTTGGAGGTGTATATTTGCATAATCAAGGCGGCATCAACTTTCAGGCCAATAGCATATCTAATTGTAAATCAAACATATGAAACTGTTTTAAATTTCATGAATATCCCATTGTGGGAAAATAGTCCGTTAAAGGGAATCTTATGGCTAAAAATGGAGCCATCCTGCAATAGGATTTTAATTCAAAAGTATTGAAAACGGGCAAGCGGCCTGTAGCTGCAGCCGGTTTTTTTTTGGCTTAAAAAGATTGCCTGATGCACGATCGGATTTATAGGTTTTCGTCGAAATAGGTTGTTATCTTTTTGATCAAATGTGCGCGATCTTTGCCTCTTACGTTGTGTTCGTGGCCTGGGTAAACAAAATAATCAACCAATTTGCCTTTATCAATGCAGGCTTTTAGGAAGCTGAGGCTGTGCTGCCAAACCACTACCGGATCCATATCACCGTGAATAACAAGTAGCTTGCCTTCGAGCTGCCCGGCTTTTTCGCAGAGGTTTGCTGCTTTATAGCCTTCCGGATTTTCGTCGGACATATCCATATAGC
>CAYYDS010000226.1:0-4256 GCA_964470665.1 uncultured Lentimicrobiaceae bacterium | reverse complement strand
TTCCGCGGTGCGAACTCTATCTTTATGTTGACGACATTCAATTCGAATTTGAAAATGCCATAAAAATTGGTGCAAAACCAATAAGCGAAGTTCAAGATAGAGATTGGGGCGACAAAGTGTGCTATTTTGCCGATCAGGACGGACACATCATTGCATTTGCCGAAAAAATTGCCCCCAAATGAGCAAGCGGTTGTTGCAGCGATGCAAAGTTAAAATCTGAAAAGCGGCCGGCAGGGGATGCCGGTAATTAAGCGTATAATACGCAATGAATCAATACCTTACGCCATGAAAGCCAGTCGAAAAAATTAAAAATACAGCTTATGAGCCAATAAAAAAAGGAGGCAGAGCCTCCCTTTTTTTAAATAGCAGCTAATGCTTTTTCATAATTAGGTTCTTCGAGGATTTCGGAAACCTGCTCGGTGTATTTTACCACAGCATGCTCGTCGAGCACCACCACTGCGCGCGAGTGCAGGCAGGTGAGCGGTCCTTCGGTAATGACAAGTCCGTAAGCCTTACCAAAGCTGTTGTCGCGAAAATCGCTCGCTGTTACCACATTATCTAAGCCTTCGGTGGTGCAAAAGCGTTTGTGTGCAAAGGGCAGATCGCGCGAAACGCACACTACAACCGTATTGTTCAATTTAGAGGCTTCGGCATTAAAGCGGCGAACCGACGCAGCGCACACATCGGTATCCAGGCTCGGAAAAATGTTGAGCACCACCTTTTTACCTTTAAGGTCGTCTAATGTTAAAACGCTCAGATCGCTTTTAATGAGTTTAAAATCAGGAGCTTTGCTCCCTGTTTCGGGCAAATTGCCATTGGTTTGGATGGCGTTGCCGTGAAGAGTGATTGTTGCCATAGTTTCAAATTAAGGTTTAATATATGCTTAACAAAGAGCGCTTCGAATGGTTCAAAAATGAAATTGAAATCGTGTTAAAATTTTCGAATTATTTTATTCTCCAAAAAAGACCGCTCCCTTTGCGGCAGCGGTCTTTTTATTATTGGTGCTTAGCGCTTAAAATTTAGCCGTTAACGAAAGGATGAAATTACGTCCGGCAGCGCTAATACCCGAGCTATAAGGCCTATAGCGTTGGTCGGTCATGTTTTCGAGGCCGGCGCCCACCGTCCACAATTCGCCAAGGCGATACAGGGCTTTGAAGTTGAGGGTGTTCCAGCTTGGAGAATATGGGTTTCCGTTTGCATCGCGTGCATAAAGAAACATTTTGCCTTGTTCTTCAACATTTAGCTCATCAAACGCATATCCGGCGCTAAATATACCATAAAGTTGAAGATCGAGACGGTTGGCGCTGTAGCTAAGTTTGGCCGATCCGAAAGGAGGCGCCACATGGCGCATCGAGCTGGTAGTGCCGTCGTCCATTTCCTCTTCGCCAAACTGGTAGTTGTAGCGTCCCGAAATGCTAAATCCTTTTGGCAATTTAATCTCTAAGCCTGCATTCAGCCCATACACATAGGCATGGGCCGTATTTTGCAGGGCAAACACCTTGCTCATTGCACCGTTATACATGATGCTGTCTTTGCCGTCGAGTAGATACTCGCGGCGCACCATTGCGTTATCAAGCAGGGTGTAGAACCCGGTGAGGTCTATTTTCAGTGTCCGGCCAAAAGTTTTGGCAATGTTTATTTCGCCGTTATAGGCATATTCTGCTTTCAGCTCGGGGTTTGGAACAATCACTTCGCCCGAAACAAAATCAAACATTTTGCCAATATCGTCCACATTGGGTGCGCGGAAACCGGTTGAAGCGTTGGCGCTCAAAGTCCAATCGCCTGTTGGGGTAAACACAAAGCCGAGGCTTCCGGTTGGCGCGCCTTTATGCAAATCAACCTCGCTAAAGCTGAAGGGGTAAAACTCGTGCAGGGCGCTAAAGTCGGAATGTACCGAATAAAGCGAATAGCGTGCGCCTGCCTGCAAGAGCCACTTTGGCGAAAAGCGATGCTGATAGGTTAAATAGGCTGCATAGGTTGCCCAGTTTGAATTGGGGTAGCGGCTCGAAACGCTTTCGGGTTGGCCATTTTTAATGTTAATTGCTGTTCCGGTGGATGTTACATCATTCAGCACGGCTTCAATGCCGTAAAAGAATTTGTCGTTGCCTTTGGTTTTCAGAAAATCGACATTGAGCGAGCTTGCGGCAACTTCTTCAAGCTGAGTGCGCAGGCGGCTTTTGCCAAATTTGCGATCAATGCGGCTTTCTTCAAAATTTTGGTAGGCAAAGCGGATGGTCATCCGGTCATAAAGGGCATTGGTGGCCGCATGAGTGGCTTCCAAATGGTTCATCATCCACTTTTGCGGGCCATAATCCCAAACGGCAGAAGTGGGCAGTCCTTTTGAGTCGTATTCAAAAAGGCGGTCGTAGCGGGCATAAGGCGAAGTTTCCGAATAATGAAATCCGTAAATGAAGTCCCATTTTTCGTTGGGTTTAAAGCGTACTTTCTGCATCACATTGATCTGGCTGTAGCCCGATGGCGACTGAATCAACGGGTTTTCGGGTACGAAAACCCGGTCAATGCTGTCCATTCGTTTTACGTAAAAGGTGCGCAGGTATTCATCGGGGCCTTTGCTGCCCTGCATCAGATCGCCAAAGTTGTAATGCGTGATGCTCGTTGTGGCTGCCCATTTTTTCCAGCCGAGGCTCACATCAAAATGGCCGGTAATTTCGTTGTTGGCCGACGAATACCGAGTTAGCGCCTTACCTTTTACCAAGGGCTCGTTGTTTTCGGAAAACTGCGGTTTCAAAGTGTTGAAAACCATTGCAGCGCCAAGCGCGTCGCTGCCATAAATAATAGAGCCGGGGCCAAAAAAGACCTCCGTATTTTCGATGCTAAAGGGATCGAGCGAAATGACGTTTTGCAAATTGCCGGCCCGAAAGATAGCCGTGTTCATGCGAACCCCATCAACGGAATACAGAAGTCGGTTGGTCGAAAAGCCGCGAATCATCGGGCTTCCGCCGCCTTGTTGGCTTTTTTGGATAAACACCTCGCCCGAACTCCCCAAAAGGTCGGCAGCCGTTTGTGGGTTTTGAAGTTCGGCCTGTTTCTGGCTTATCGTGCTAATTTTGTTGGGAATTTCGCGTTTGCTCTGCTCCCAGCGTGTGGCCGAAACCACCACCTCGTCTAACCGTATATTGGTGGGCTGCATCAATAGGTTAAACATACGGCTGCGCAGGTCGGCCATATTTCCTTTATAAGTTTCATAACCTAAAATGCTCACCGTAATAAGGTCGGTATCGCGAAGCGAAGGCAACTCGATAGTGCCCCGATAGTCGGTTGTAAAATTTGCGCTTGGCGTTGTTACCGTAGCAAACGAAAGTTTTTCGTGCGTAACGGCATCACTCACATTGAGTGTTTGCGAAAATAAACTGCCCGTAAGCATGGCCAAAGCCAGGATAAAAAGTATTTTTTTTGTCATTGTAGTTATCGTAATATGTAAGAATATTTGTGTTTTTATTTCATTTTTTTCTGGTTTCCAATACTTTACTTTACGAAATACATTTTGCAACTATTGGTTCAAAAAACAGCCTAAAAATGTATTATTACCCTATTTTGCTTTAAAAAAGAGTGTTTCTATAAAAATATCGGAAACTTTGGAAGGCCAAAAAGGCGTTTAGGCTTTTGGCGGGGGCCCGGGCGGATTAGCAAAAAGCTCGATAACACTAAAGGAATATCCCGGGAAAAAATCCGGCATTACAGGCTCATATGCCAAAAAATTGATTGTTGCTAAACGTGGGCACAACCAGCTTCCGTTTTCGCTGAGCAGGTTTTCGAGCAAGGGCTTATCGGCGTTTTTCTGAACGTTTTGAATGATCTTTTTAAGTTTTGACTTCAGTGCCGTCTCCTTTTTATCGGGGTAAGCCAAATACCAAGTCGTGGATTCAAACTCCTGTTTTTCAACAATATCGTACATCTGACCAAGGTATTCAAACTCGCGCGAATGAATTTCGCGATAGGGTTTTGCAGGATCGTTTTTTACTTCATCCGTTATCTCAATCAGCATCAGCTCCCAAGCATGAAACCCCTCAACAAGCCTTTTATGTATCATCTCGCGCTGGGCTTCGCGCTGGATAAGCAGCACCCAAAACATTGCTAATTGCAAGAAAAAGAGCAGCGATATCAACACAAAACCGATGGCAATAAATCGTCTCAAAACAGGGTAAAGCTAAGTATTTCAATCCAAAACCGAAAACAGTACAAATAAAACCGCATTTTGTTTTCGGGTTTCGGATAGTTTTGGGTCTATTTTTTTA
>CAYYDS010000225.1:0-4256 GCA_964470665.1 uncultured Lentimicrobiaceae bacterium | reverse complement strand
CAAATGGTGTTTCAAGACCCCTATTCATCGCTCAATCCGCGCATTGCTATTGGCGAGGCCATTTTGGAACCCATTAGCGTTCACCGGCTTTATCCCACGGCGGAAAAGGCTCGGGGGCGCGTTTACGAACTGTTGAACAGGGTAGGACTCGAAGATGCGCATTACAAACGTTATCCGCATGAGTTTTCGGGCGGACAGCGGCAGCGTATCTGCATTGCACGGGCATTGGCATTAAATCCGCAATTGGTGATTTGCGATGAGCCTGTTTCGGCCCTCGATGTGTCGGTTCAGGCGCAGGTGCTCAATTTGCTCAACGAGTTGAAGCGTGAATTTGGTTTTACCATTCTTTTTATTTCGCACGATTTAGGCGTGGTGCGCTATATGTCGGATCGGGTGATGGTGATGAATAAAGGAAAAATTGAGGAAAGGGGCGAAGCAGATGCGCTTTTTGCAAATCCGAAAAGCAATTATACCAAAAGTCTAATTCAGTCCATTCCCGGAATGGGTGTTGATGCATTTAAGCTTTGAGCGCGTATTGAAGCGCTGTCATTTGCCAGAGCAAGCCTTTGTTATCTTTTACCGGCTAATAATCCCGAGTTCAGCTTTCACCGGAAAATGATCCGAAGCCAAATGGTTTTCAATCACTTCATGACGGATTACCTTAAACCTTTCTTTTGGCCTAAATACAATAAAATCAATGGCCTCGGCTGTGCCATCGGCAACAAAAGTGGGCGGACAGGCCTTACAGCTTCGCCCAAAAAGCCGGTCGAAAAGCTGAAGCACCTCATCGCCTTCCTGTGCATTAAAATCGCCGGCCACAATAAAGGGCAGCGTGGTTGTATCGGCAATATGGGCAATTTCGAGGGCCTGCATGGCAGCGCTCTCTTTGCTGTATGCCTCAAGATGTGTTGCTCCAAAAAGGAAGGGTTTGCCCTCGGGGGGCATAACGGTTACAACTGCCAAAATGCGCGGCTCGTCGGTGATCATTCCGCTCATGGGTAAGGCATAGGTTTTGGGGCTCGACAATGGAAATTTCGACAGGATCAATACGCCATATTGCCCCCCATCATAATCCATGGCTTGGCCAAAATAATAAGCCGGAAAACCTGCTTTTTTAGCTAACTGCCGCGCCTGATTGACTTCGCCGCTACGCCGGGTGTTCAGGTCAACCTCCTGAAGTGCAACAATATCGGCCTGTTGTTCGGCTATAACTTGGGCAATCTGTTCCAAATCAATGGTATCGCCCCTGTTGGGCGGATTGCAATGGCGAATGTTGTAAGTTAATACTTTGACTAATTGCAATTTTTCAGCTTCAGACTTATTGTTTGCGCTACCACAGGCAAAAAAAGCGACCGAACCAAACAAAACGAAAGCAATAAAAATTAAAGACTTGAATTTCATATAATCACTTGATTTAGAGCAAATAAAGATGTTATTCAGTTAATTTTGGATCGGGCATTTCGGCCTGCACCAACTGGGTTGCCCACAGCCATTTGACTTCCAATTAGTACATACGCCGCCAGGATCCCTTTTTGTGTGTAAAAATTATTTTTTCTAAATTCAAAAGTAATTATTTTTTTTATTTTGGTTAAAAATGGTTGGCAGCGCAACGAAGGCGTAGCCGAAGTGGAGCTGCCATTCATTCTTCCCGATGGAATTTATTTTGTTCAGTATCAATTTTGGCCGTTTGTAGGCATCTAAAAAAAGCAGGCTACCTTATGGGAGGCAGCCTGCTTTTAAAGTTTAAAAAGTATTTAAGGCTTATTCAACAATCATCTTTTTGGTCACTTTCTGGTTTCCGGTAGTGATGGAATAGAAATAAACGCCTTGAGTCATATTGCTTCCATCAATGGTTAGTTCACGTGAACCGGCCTGCATATTGGGATAGTGTTGCTGGCTGATTTTTTGCCCGGTAAGCGAATAAACTTCTAGGGTAACGGGAGCATTTTTGAGGAGAGTGATATGTACTTTAGTTTCATTCCTGAAAGGATTAGGGCGATTTTGGCTTACCGTAGCAATTTCGTTTTTAAAGCTTTCGGCTAATCCGGTAATGGCATAAGTTTTCTTGAAATTAGGAATGTAGTTAAACTGCACGGGGTTTGATCCGTTGAGGTTGGCATCGAGTGACATATAAACCCACGGAATGGTATATTCCACCGAGTTGTCGCCAACAGGCTGTGCAAAAACGCGATCGGGCATATTGGCCCAGTTGGCTTTCCACATGGCGGGACTAAAGATGGTTACGTTTTCAGCTTCGCTGTGGCTTCCACCATTGGGTGCATAAGGAATGAAATCGCAGAAATAAATGTCGGGGCGGGTATTGTCGGAGGCATCTTCGATATCGCAATCCAACCACGAGAAGAATACGATGGTACCATCAGGCGAGGTCGAAATCTGGTTGTGGCTGTAGTGGCTTACCGTACTTCCGCCTTCGGTGAATTCTGCTTTAAACTGTAAAATATTAGCAAGTTTATATGCTTTCCAGGTGGTTCCGCCGTCGGGCGACCAAATGTGGAATGGCGCATTGTAGCTTGGTCCGGTATAGATACTGCCGGCATCGAGGTCGGCAAGCATCACATTGCCTTGAATATGCGGATTGCCCCAGGCATCCACAACCAAATCGTGATAATATCCGATATAATACGGAATTTCGTCGCGGCTTGGCACCGGATCGGGCGAATAGAATGCTTCAAGCGCTTCGTTGGTGATGAATTGTTTAACAGCATCGAGGCCGTTGGCGCCGCCTAATTGAACTTCAATCATATCGCTCCAAGTATCGCCACCGTCCGTAGTTTTGAAGAGGATAGGGTGATATGAAGTATAAGGCAGAGTGTTGGGTGTATTGGTCAACAGGCAAATCCAGCCGGTCATTCCGTCGGGCGAGAAGGCAATTTCAATGTCGTTGATGCCGTCGTCGGGATGCACGTCGAAAGGCCATTCTTCTACTTCGTAGTCAAACATGCCGGAATCTTCGTTGAAAGTACCTCTGGCAATATTCAACATGCCATCGAAAGTAGATGTGCTGCCGTCCCAAATAGTACGTTCGTCAATAAACCATGCTGTTCCATTGGCCTGAACGGTAAATGCCGAAGGCAGGAACCAATGGAATGAGCCGTTTGAGTTGAAGTTGTTTTGTGCACCGGTTGATCCGGCAGCAAATTTCTTGGCGCCCATGCCAATGCCGCCCCACGATGCTGATACGCCCAAACTACCGTCGAGCAGGGGAGCTACATAGGTATGATAAGCGTTTTGCGGATCGGTATTGCCTTCGGGGTTATAGAGCCCGCCCAAAGGATAGCGTGCGGCTGAAGCGCCAGCAAGAGTTGGGTCGTAGTTAACCTGATTTAATTGCCAGGTTGTACCCTTGTCAAACGAAACATCGTAGCCAACGTAGTTTCCGTTGGGAGTTTGGAGCCTGTGAGTATATACAATGGTATTGAGGCTATTGCTGATACCGATGTTGGCGGTGCGCGAACCCACAAAATGGCCAAATGCGTTGGCTGATGTACCAATAGGAATAACGCTGACAAAATTTGTTCCCTTGCTGTCTTTAAGCGGGGCAGCAGGTGCAGTTGCCGGCAAAAATGCAGCTCTGGTTTGAGTTGTTTCGCTTGCCATTGATTCTGTATTCGGAGCTTTGGCCGGCATTTTGTCTAACCTGAATTTGCCTGTCTGACCAAATACGGCGATTCCGAATAGTAGAGTCATCCCAAAAAGTAAAGTCTTTTTCATACTGAAATGATTTAATTAATAATTATTTTAAAGTTTTAAATAGAAAAAAGATCAACAAAAAAGCAAAAGTAAGCTTTTCGAAGAAAAAAAGCAAAAGGATGTTTTATTTTCCGGCCAAGTGTCGTTCAAACTCTATTCGGTTCGATTTAAAATGGATCTTTTCGCTTCCGTCGGCGTTTTTTGTTTTGGTGAGTTGCACTTCCTTGTCGGCAGCAAAGTTGTATGCGCTCACGCCTTTTTGAACTACATTCCAGATGCCGTAAAATTTTTCCTGTTCGGCCGATTTGGGTTTTACAAAGGCCGTTGCTTTGCCAACAAGGTTGTTGGCTACCCTGCGAAGGGCCGAAGGATAAGGTGCAGGTTCATATTCTGTCATTTGCTGCAACACAAAGGCCAGCGCATATTGCTGCTGCACGCTAAGCTCGTAGAACATAAATTCAGCGGAATAGAGGTGGTTAAGGTCGAGCCCGGCCAATGTTGTGCGGGCAGTGAGTGCGGGCAGCAGGCGAAGTATTTCATGTTCT
>CAYYDS010000224.1:0-4352 GCA_964470665.1 uncultured Lentimicrobiaceae bacterium | reverse complement strand
GCAAACAATTTGGATGATGACGATTTCGGTCAATTTGATCCGGTTCTCAATCCTTTCAAACTGATCTTGTGTCGCATGCTCTATTTGTATTCGGTGTGTTATAAGGCTTGTTCAGTGTGTTTATAACCTCATTTTCAGAGTTATTGATTTTCGTTAACTTTTTATCCTGCACTTCGTTGACGAAAATTTAATTTATTACTAAATTTAGTATTTTTAAGAGTATTCCTGCGAAAAAAAAGCTATTTTTGTAACGGAGAAAACCATTATCACCACTACAATAACTTGTTGATCTTATGAATTATATCCTTTTCGATAGTGCTTCACGCAAAAACTTGCTTCCACTTACTTTCACCCGTCCGGTGGCAGATATTCGTTTAGGCATCCTCACCATTCGCGAAAAATGGGAGAAATTACTGAATACCACCACATCCAGCCTTACGGAAAACTACTTGAAGGTTAAGTATCCATTGGTCAAAGCTGCTGAAAACATGCTTATTGATGGTTCGCTCTGCCCCAATCAGGCTTTAGTTGACGCCATCAACAGCCTGAAAGTGGGCCAGGCGTTGGTAAAAGACGATGCAATTCTGGCCATGTGCCTGAGCGCCGAATCTTTGGAAAGTTTCAGCGATGGCGGCGATGAAATGGAAATTATTGAAACAAACGTCGAAGTTATAAAAATCAACAATAACTGGGATATTTTCGAGTTTAACGGCGAGGCCATACGCAACGATTTTGCCTTAATCACCAAAGGGCGTAAATCGCAACCCATACCCAAAACGGTTAATTGCCTCAATCCGGAAAACATCTTTATTGAAGAAGGCGCCGTGCTAAATTTTGCCACCCTCAATGCTTCCACCGGGCCAATCTATATCGGAAAAGGCGCTGAAGTGATGGAAGGCGCAAAAATAAGGGGGCCTTTTGCACTTTGCGAACAGGCAGTGGTGAAGATGGGAGCCAAAATATACGGGCCAACTACCATCGGGCCGTTCTCGAAAGTGGGCGGCGAAATCAATCAATCGGTTATTTTTGGCTATTCAAACAAAGCCCACGATGGTTTCATGGGGCAATCGGTTATTGGCGAATGGTGCAATATTGGCGCCGACAGCAACACCTCTAACCTACTCAACACCTACGAAGAGGTGAAAATTTGGTCGTATGCCGAAGAGTGCTTTGTTCAAACCGGATTGCAGTTTTGTGGCACCATCATGGGCGACTTTTCCAAATGCGGCATCAACACCATGTTTAATACCGGTACTGTTATCGGCGTGAGTGCCAACATCTTTGGTGCGGGATACCAGCGTAATTTCATCCCCTCGTTTTCCTGGGGCGGCACCGCCGGAGTGCAGGATTACAACCTGAAAAAAGCTTTCAAAACCAACGAAGCTGTCTTTGCCCGACGCGATAAGAAGTTTGATCGGGTAGAAAAAGACATTCTGACCGAGATTTTTAGCATTACCTATAAAAATAGAAGAGCCTGAACAGCTTCGGCACAGCATTTGCGCTATATAGAAATCACCTGAAAAGGGGCAAGTTTTTTTAAACTTTGCCCTTTTTTACGGCAAAATTGCTGTTAATTATGACATATTGTCACAAAAAATTGTTTATTAACGACTATGTTCAAACCCTATAATAATTTTGAAATGCTCCAAATGACAGATATAATCGAAACTGATGCGGAGTTTATCCCCCTGCTGTCGTTTGAAGACGAACAAATGATGAATGCCGAAGAATTGCCCAACGATCTGGCTATCTTGCCTTTACGTAATGCGGTGCTTTTTCCGGGCGTAGTTTTCCCGATTACGGTTGGCCGCGATAAGTCAATCAAACTCATAAAAGATGCCTATAAAAAGGAAAAAGTTATTGGTGTTGTTGCACAAAAAGACGCCACTATCGAAGATCCTTCGCCCGACGACCTTCATCGGATAGGCACTGTTGCACAAATTCTGAAAACGGTGCAAATGCCCGATGGCAATACTACGGTCATCATTCAAGGGAAAAAACGCTTCCGGCTACTCGAATTTACCCGCGAAGAACCCTACTTCAGAGCTAAAGTTGGCGCTTTCGAAAACACAGATAAAAACCCGAAAGACGATGATTTTCACGCCCTTATCCAGTCGGTTAAAGACCTTGCAATTCAGATAATCGAAAAATCGCCAGGCATCCCCAGCGAAGCCACTATTGCAATCAACAATATCGAAAGCCCGGCATTTCTGATCAATTTTGTGTCGAGCAATCTGAACGTCAGCGCCGATGAGAAACAGCAGTTGTTGGAAATTTCGGATTTGCGCGAGCGCGCCTCCAAGGTACTCGGGCTGCTTACCAAAGAGTTGCAAATGCTCGATCTGAAAAACCAAATCCAAAGCAAGGTAAAACTTGACTTAGACAAGCAACAGCGCGATTATTTCCTAAACCAGCAATTAAAAACCATTCAAGAAGAACTGGGTGGCAGCCCGAACGAAACCGAAATAAAAGTACTGATCGAAAAGGCCGACCGTAAAAAATGGGATAAGGAAGTGCGCGTTATCTTCGACAAAGAGCTTCAAAAATTGCAGCGCATGCATCCGCAAGCCGCCGAATACGGCATCCAGTTCAACTACCTCGAATTTATGGTTGAGCTTCCGTGGAACGAGTTTACCAATGACAATCTGGATCTTAACCATAGCCAGCATGTACTCGACGAGGATCATTACGGCTTGGAAAAGGTAAAAGAAAGAATCATTGAGCATTTGGCAGTCTATAAGTTAAAACGAGACATGAAATCGCCTATCCTTTGCCTTGTTGGCCCTCCGGGAGTAGGCAAAACCTCGCTCGGCAAATCCATTGCCCGGGCAATTGGCCGAAAATATGTGCGACTTTCGCTCGGCGGAATGCGCGACGAGGCCGAACTCCGTGGCCATCGCAAAACTTATATTGGCGCCATGCCCGGACGTATCATCCAGAATTTGAAGAAGGTACAGTCGTCAAACCCCGTTTTTGTGCTCGACGAAATTGATAAAGTTAGCGGATCGAACATCAATGGCGACCCCCAGGCTGCACTTTTGGAGATTTTAGACCCCGAACAGAACAATAAGTTTCACGACAACTATTTGGATATAGACTACGATTTGTCGAAGATCATGTTTATTGCTACCGCAAACAGTTTGGGAACGATACATCCTGCCTTGCGCGACCGCATGGAAGTGATTGACCTAAGCGGCTATCTTCTAGAGGAAAAGATGCAAATTGCTAAAAAGCACCTCATTCCCAAACAGCTTGCCGAACA
Source organism: uncultured Lentimicrobiaceae bacterium (assembly GCA_964470665.1). GTDB lineage: Bacteria > Bacteroidota > Bacteroidia > Bacteroidales > F082 > JALNZU01. The sequence continues at coordinate 1,090 of CAYYDS010000224.1, read as the reverse complement.
TGGCTTTAAAGCTTCGCAACTGAGTTTTCCAAAAGCCGTGCTGGCCAAAATTATCGAAGATTATACCCGCGAAGCAGGGGTGAGGACGCTCGAACGCAACATAGCAAAACTCATTCGCAGCAAGGCTAAGAGCATCGCTATGAACGAGCCTTACGAAAAAAAACTTAGCCCTGCCGATATGGAAAAGGTGTTGGGCGTCGGTTGGGGCAGGCACGATCGCGAAATCGTTCATGAAGTTCCGGGTGTGGTTACCGGCCTGGCATGGACACCCGTAGGCGGCGAAATGCTTTATGTGGAAGTGAGCCTGAGCAAAGGAAAGGGCGAACTGAAACTTACCGGAAACCTTGGCGATGTGATGAAAGAATCGGCCTCAATCGCCTTCGACTACCTGAAAGCTCATGCCGCCGACCTGCAGCTGGATGCGGATGAGTTTGATAAATGGAACGTACACATACACGTGCCCGAAGGTGCTACTCCAAAAGACGGCCCGTCGGCTGGAATCACCATGTTCACGGCTTTGGCTTCGGCTTTTACCAAACGAAAAGCTATGCCTGCATTGGCTATGACCGGCGAAATTACCCTTCGCGGAAAAGTGCTGCCTGTGGGGGGCATCAAAGAGAAAATATTGGCAGCCAAACGCGGAAAAGTCACAAAAATAATCCTCTCGAAAGACAATCGGAAAGATTTTCACGAAATAAGAGAAGAGTATGTCGAAGGCGTTGAGTTTATTTTTGTAACCAATATGATCGAGGTGCTGCAATATGCCCTTGAACCGGCAAAGAAATAAACGCGGCCATTTTAAAGCCGAAAAAAACAAAGCTTGCAGCGTTTCGCGATTATGTGTTATTTTGCAATACCTGCCCGAAATGCCGATGTATATTAGAATAACAAGCTTTTTTTTGTTGCTTTTTGCTTTCAATTCGTGTAGCAAACCGCAATCCTTTCCGGATGTGTTTCGCTATAACGAATCGGCAGGAATTCTTACGCTCGACCCCGCTTTTGCCAAAGATCTGCCACATATCTGGGTATGCAATCAGCTCTATAACGGATTGCTTGAGTTCGACAGCTTGATGCAAATAAAGCCTGCCCT
>CAYYDS010000223.1:0-4365 GCA_964470665.1 uncultured Lentimicrobiaceae bacterium | reverse complement strand
TATTCACCTCAAGGAAAAGCGAAGCCATGCGGTTGAGCTGTTGCACTTCTTCTTCGAGGGTTACGGCGAAAGCCTGAAAAGTTTGACCTAAGGTCATCGGCACGGCGTCTTGTAGTTGGGTGCGACCCATCTTAATCACATGCGAAAACTCTTTTGCTTTGATATGCAAGGTCTTGATAAGATCTTGTAAAATATTGATCAACTTTTCGTTTGCTTTGATCAGGGCTATCTTGATGGCTGTCGGATATGCGTCGTTGGTGCTTTGCGAAAGGTTTACATGGTTATTGGGGTGGCAAAACTCATACTGTCCTCTTTCTTTGCCCATAATTTCGAGCGCCCGGTTGGCTATCACTTCGTTGGCATTCATATTGGTTGAGGTGCCGGCGCCTCCCTGAATCATATCTACCACAAAATGAGCATGAAATTTGTTTTCCAGAATTTCCTGACAAGCTTTCACAATGGCATTGGCCAACTCGTCAGTAAGCTGACCAAGCTCGTGATTTGCCTTTGCAGCTCCCATTTTTACCATGGCCAGCGCATGAATGAAATCGGGATAAAAGTTGAGCGTAACCCCGCTAATGCCAAAATTTTCCATCGCTCTGAGGGTTTGCACACCGTAATAATATTCGTATGGAACATCGCGATTGCCCAAAAGGTCGTGCTCTACTCTGGTTTTTCCCGATTCATATTGGCTGTTCCAGCTTACCATACGCGAGTTGGCATAACGCATACGCCGCGAAACAACCTTCGTAATATTCGAAAAAATAGCAACTGCAATCGTACCTGACGACCGAATCAACTCGTTGTCAAAGGTAAGCGCCACGCTCTTCTCAACAGCGCGGGCCGAGGTGGAGTGGGGGGTGTCTTCCATCAACGAACCTTCACCCAAAAAATCGTAACGATTGAAATAGGTTATTCGCTGTTCATCGCCATAAGGAGAGCTCTTAAATAACTCGATTTTCCCTTCGGCAACCACAAAAATCTCTTTTCGCGGATAGTTCTGGATGAAAAGAAATTCGCCAGGCTCAAAAGTTTTATATTCAGCCTGCTTTGCAATAAGCTCTATGTCTTCCGGTTTCAATCCCCTGAACAACTCCACATTGTTCATCAGTTCAATTTTTTCTCTGGTATTCATAGTTTTATGATATGTAAATTTAATGTTAAATTTTTCACAAAGGTATATATTTTCCTGAAATGGCGAGGGAAATACAAACTCTGCGAGCGAAATTACCGGATTTCGACTTAAAAGTTGATCTCTATCAAGGTGAAAGACAATGGGATAAAAGGCTAAACAAGATTGGGTAAAAATTAGGGACGGCAGCGTATCCGTATAAAATAACAGGCCGTTTTACAAACACTCTGATTGAGCTATAGACCGTTTTCACTTGGATAGCATCGAAAGTATTGAACCAAACGTGCGGCTTTTTGTTAATAAAGCAGTAAATTCCGATTCGCCTCAGCCATGGGCCTAAAAGGGGTAATTGGAAAGATAATTAACAGAAAATCTGAATTTTAAGAATATGACAACACGAACAGTCGAAGCTGTAATCAGTCCGCGAGCGCCCCATTTTGTTGGCGATGGTTTTAGGGTGCACAACTTCATTCCTGCTCATCCAAAGCTTGGGATGGAACGGATGAGCCCTTTTATTCTAATGGATTATAATTCGAAATATTATTTTGGTGCAAGCGCCAAGCCACGCGGTGTTGGGGTGCACCCTCACCGGGGCTTCGAAACGGTTACCCTGGCCTATAAAGGCCGTGTAGAACATCACGATAGCAATGGCGGCGGCGGAATTATCGGCGAGGGCGATGTGCAGTGGATGACCGCTGCAGGCGGTATACTTCATAAAGAATTTCACGAAAAAGAATGGAGCCTCAAAGGCGGCGAGTTTCAAATGGTGCAATTGTGGGTAAACCTTCCTGCCAAAGCAAAAATGGGACCACCGAAATACCAGCCGATCAAAAATGAAGAAATGGGCCGATTCACAGATGATGGCATTGATATAGAGATCGTTGCAGGCGAATACAAAGGAATAAAAGGCCCGGCATCTACCTTTTCGCCCATGGCGATGTTTAAGCTGAACCTAAAAGAAGGAAAAATTTGCAGTTTCAACTTTCCCGAAAGCAACAATACCGCCCTTTTGATAGTTGAAGGCGCCATCACCGTCAACGAGCAGGATAAGGCTCCCACCGATCATTTTGTATTAATGGCAAACGACGGCCAGGCATTTTCCATTAAAGCTACAGCCGATGCTAAAGTGTTGATATTGAGCGGAAAACCATTGAATGAGCCAATAGCGGCCCACGGACCTTTTGTGATGAACACAAAAGAAGAACTCTATCAGGCTTTTGATGATTTTAATAAAGGAAAATTTGGCTATCTTAAAGATTAATATTATGGAAATCAAACATTTAGATAAAGAAAAGGATGGGCTTTTTGAGGCTTACGAAAACAACCTTTTGGCCGGAGAGCTTCATTACAACAAGCTCGATACTAAACAAATTGCACTCGATCATACCGAGGTTAAAGACGAGTTTAAAGGCAAAGGCATAGCTAAGGAGTTGGTCGTCAAGGCAGTAGAATATGCCCGCAGCAACGACCTTAAAATTGTGCCTGTTTGTCCTTATGTGGTAAAGCTGTTTAGCCGTTCAAACGAGTTTAACGATGTAAAAGCCTGAAAAATGTTCGCTTCGCGCAATATTTGACGGAAGAAACAATTGCCCATCGAAATTCTCGTGAAAAAGAGCCGGAGTTTTGCTTCAAATTAGCTAATTTTGGGGCATAATGCATTACCTATACCATGTCGGCACACATCCAAAATCTGATTGCCCAAGGCGAAAATCAACAGCTTGACTTTAAATTCGAGATATCCGACAGCCGGAAGATTGCCCGCACGCTTGCTGCATTTGCTAACACCGATGGCGGAAGGCTGCTCATTGGCGTAAAAGACAACGGGGTTGTGGCCGGAGTTCGTTCCGAAGAAGAATACTATATGGTTGAGGCGGCTTCGCAGATGTATTGCCGGCCGGAAGTGAAATTTCATTCGCGCGAATGGAAAATTGATGGAAAAACAGTGCTCGAAGTCATCGTACCGAAATCAAAAAATGCGAAGCACAAAGCGCCACATCATTTCGACGATTATAAAGTCTTTATTCGCCTAAAAGACCAAAATTTGTTGGCCGATCCGCTGTTGTTGGAGTATTGGCGAAAAGAACAACGCGGTCAAACAGTCAACATTCAGTTTTCCGAAACCGAAATGCTCCTTCTTCAACTTTTAAACCATGAAAACGGAGTTAGCCTCCCCGAATTTCAGCAGAAAGCCGGAATTAGCCGCAAAATGGCCGTAAATGTGATGATAGATTTTATGCTGATCGGTTTTGTCCGCCTCGAACAAAGCGAAAAAGAAAGCCGGTTCTTTGTAGTGTCGCATGATATACTTACAAAGGTAAACGCTCAAAAATAAAATTATATATAAATAAGGTGTAAAATTTGATCTTAATCCATACAGAAAAATGATAATCCTGATTTCCCCTGCTAAAACCCTCGATTTTAAAACCAAACCGATTCATACCGGGCAAGGCGAACCGCTATTTTTGAGTGAAGCAAATATCTTGGCGGCACATTTACGAAAATTCAACCCTACAGAGTTAAGTCAACTGCTTTCGGTAAGCAAAAACCTTGCTCAGCTAAACTTCGAACGCTATCAAAACTGGGAGATCACAGCGACTGCCGATGTAACGAAACCGGCAATATATGCCTATAAAGGCGATGTTTATCAAGGACTTGACCCCGAAAAGTGGAATAATGCTACCCTCGATTTTGCTCAAAAACATTTGCGAATCATTTCCGGCCTTTATGGATACCTTCGCCCGCTCGATCCCATAAAACCTTACCGGCTCGATATGGGCACCCCTTTAAAAACAGATTCTTCAACCAACTTATACGATTTTTGGTCGAATAAACTTACCAATCAGATAATCAGCGATATACAGGGCAATAACCCCAAAGTGATTATCAACCTTGCCTCTACAGAATACAGCAAATCGGTTGATTTAAAGGCGCTTAAGGCAAAAGTGATTACACCTCGCTTTTTAGATGAAAAATCAGGAAGCCTGAAAATGATCAGTTTCTATGCAAAACGCGCCAGAGGCCTTATGGCAAGCTACCTTTGCGCGCTTCAAACCGATGATGCGGAAGCAGTAATAGGCTTCCAAAGCGAAGGATATCTCTATTCTAACGAGCTTTCTGCCCCCGATACGCCAACTTTTATCCGCTAGATTCATGCTTTTTAATTCAACCCCCAAAAATCTTTATTTTTTTTCATTTTTCAAAGTAGTGATATTCAGTGCAATATATTATTTACA